>JACRGJ010000051.1 GCA_016212425.1 Micrococcales bacterium
GGACGCGAATGTCGAGGCGTGGCTAATTACCATCGCCCGGCGGCGGTGCGTGGATGCGCTACGGGCCAGGGCGCGGCATCCGGAACCCGTGGCCGAGATCGCGGAGGCGGCGGCCCCCGCCTCGGCGCTCTCGTTCGACCTGGTCCGCGCGCTCGCGACCCTGCCCGACCGGCAACGCGCCGCGGTCGTCCTGCACTTCCTCGTGGGTCTTCCCCACGCGGAAGTCGCACGGGAGACGGACACGACTCCGGAGGCGGCGCGGAAGGCGTCGTCCGAGGGCATCCGCACGCTGCGCACCGTGTACCGAGGAGACCTGACGTGAGCCCCAGCCCCATCCGCGTGCGCGACGACGAGCTCGCCGCGCTGCACAGCCGGCTCGAGGCCGCCGCCGAGGCGGCCGGCGCCGTCGACATCCGCTACCGCGTTCTCGACTCCCCCCTCGGGCCGCTGCTGCTGGCCGCGACCGACGCGGGGCTGGTCCGGCTCGCCTACGCGCGGGAGGGCCACGACGCCGTGCTCGACGAGCTCGGGCGGCGGGTGAGCCCGCGCATCCTGCGCAGTCCCGCCCCGCTCGACGCCGCCGCGCGCGAGCTCGACGAGTACTTCGGGCGCCGCCGCACCGCGTTCGACCTTCCGCTCGACCTGCGGCTGGTGCAGGGCTTCCGGCGCCGCGTGCTCGAACTGCTGCCGGGCATCGCCTACGGCACCACTCGGAGTTACGCGCGGCTCGCGGATGCCGCCGGCAGCCCCGGCGCGGTGCGCGCCGCCGGCACGGCGTGCGCCCGCAACCCGCTGCCCATCGTCGTGCCCTGCCACCGCGTGGTCCGCACCGACGGCAGGATCGGCCAGTACCTCGGCGGACCGGACGCGAAGCTCGCCCTGCTGCACCTCGAAGCCGCGCGCTGAGCCCCGGAGCGCGGCGCTCGACCGAGCGGGGCTACAGGTTACGCGCCACGGCCGCGGCCGCCCCGAGCCACGCGCGCTGCGTCGCGGCGCGCAACGCGTCGTGCCGCAGGATGCCGTCGACCATCGCCGGGTCGAACGGGATCGCGACCACCTCGCGGGCGATCGCCCTGTAGCCATCCGCCACCCGCTCGAGGTCGCGAGCGGATGCGGTCGAGTCCGCCTGGGTGACCACGACGACCGCGTGCGCGGCGAGCTCCGCCGAGCGTTGATCGCGCTCCGCCAGCGCCTCCAGCAGCAGAGCCCCCGCCTCCGCGTGGTCGTCGCGGGTGGTGGTGGCGATCACGAGCTGATCGGTGTGGTCGATCATCCGCAGCCACATCGGATCCGACTCGTCGTTGCCCGAGTCGATGACGATCAGCCGGTAGTACTTGGCGGCGACGGCGTGGATCGCGTCGACGTCGTCGGGCTCGATACGCTGCTCGTGGGCGAGCAGCATGGGCTTGCTGCGCAGCACGTCGAAGCGGTCGCGGGTCTGGTGGTGCACGTAGTGCGCGAGATCCGCCGACTGCGCGCCGGTGCCGAGGAGGCGGTCCTTCTGCGGCAGCAGGTCGAGGAGGGTCGCGGCGTGCGGGCCCTGCTCGGTGCGCCAGCCGAGCGTGCCGCGGGTCTGGTTGTTGTCCCAGGCCAGCACCCCGGCGCCGCCGTACCGGGCGAAGACGGCCGACAGCATCACCGTGGTCGGCGTCTTGCCCGCCCCGCCCTTGCCGTTCACGACGGCGACGATGCGCGGACCTGGCCAGTGCTGCGAGACCGCCTGAACGTCGGCGCGCTCGAGTCGCTCCTCGTCGCTCGGGCCCATCCGGATGCCGATGCGGCCGAGTGCCCCGCGCACGCCGCGGCTCGCCGGCTCCTCGGTCTGCTCGTGGGTGAGGAAGGACTGCCGGCGCACGCGGTCCTGAGTGACTCCCGCGTGGGTGCGAGCGGAGTGCTGCCCGGGTTCCTCCCCCGATGCGGGCGCGACGGGCGCCGCGGATACCTCGGATTCCGGGGCCTCCGCGGTCGGCGACGTCGCCGCGGGCGCCGGGTCGGCAGCGTCGTCCGCCGAGGGCGCCGGGTCGGCCGAGGTGGGGACGACGATCCGCGGTGCGGGCCCGAGATCCTCCCGCAGCACCGTCTCCTCGAGAACCGGATCCGCATCCGGAGTCGCGGCATCCGACGCCGCAGCGGGGAAGGGACGGACGCGCTCCCGGCGTCCGACCGAATCGGGCTGCGCCGTGCCGTCCAGGTGCACGAGGATCGGCCACTCGCCGGCGTCGTCGCGGACCATCGCCCGCAGCGGATGCCCGGCCTCGCGCGCCGCGTCCGCGATGAGCCGCACGATCTCGGCGCGCGCCTCGGCGACCGTCCCGGTGACCACCGGGTGCACCACCCCGTCGATGCTCACCTGGCCGTTGCCGTCGTCACGCAGGCTCGCGTCGATCACCGGGCCCACCGGATCGTTCTGGTCGAGACTGTCCGCCACGACGCTCCCCTCTGCGATTCGTCGGTCCAGGCTAATGGGCCGTGTCCACGCGCTGAGGACCCCTGGCCCGCCCTCCACGAAGAACGAGAGCTACAGGCGCTGCTGACGCGACAGCACGGTCTGAATCACCACCACCACGGCGAGGAAGGCACCGGAGACGACGGCCTGCACGCTGGAGGACAGGTTCCCCACCTGGTTGATCACGTTCTGGATCACCGTGAGCAGCAGGACTCCGGCGAGAGTGCCGATCAGCGAGCCCTTCCCTCCGGAGAGCAGCGTCCCGCCGATGACCACCGCGGAGATCGCCGTGAGCTCCAGCCCGACGCCGACCGTGGGCACTCCCGAGGACGCGTACGCGGCGCTCAGTGCGCCGGCGAGAGCCGCCATCGCCCCGCTCAGCACGTAGACCGAGAACTTCACCCGGCCGACGCGCAGGCCCATCAAGGTGGAGGCGCTCTCGGACCCGCCGACCGCGAGAACCCCCTGCCCGAGACGGGTGCGCGTCAACAGCACCACCCCGATGCCGAGCAGCACCAGCGCGATGATCGCCGGCCACCGCACGTTCCCGATCCCGCCCTGGCCGAGAGCCCGGGTCAGTTCGTCGCGGATGATCGGCGTGGTCGAGCCCGCCCCGGTGATCTGCAGCGCGACGCCGCGGATCGCGAGCAGCCCGGCCAGGGTGACGATGAACGGCGCCATCCCGCCCCAGGCCACCAAGGCGCCCTGCACCGCGCCGACGGCGATCCCGACCAGCAGCGGCAGCAGCAGCGCCCCGGCGAGACCGAACGCGGAACCCTGCGCGGCGAGTACCCCGCCGAGGGCGAACATCGACCCCACGGAGAGATCGATCCCGCCGGTGAGGATCACGAACGTCATCCCGATCGAGATGATCAGGATGAAGGACGACTGGGTCAGGATGTTGGAGAGGTTCCCGACCGTGAAGAAGGTCGGGAACGAGACGCTCGCGATGGCGACCAGCAGCACGAGGACGATCGCCGCCCCGTAGGACTGCACCACGCCGAGGGCGCGCTCCCTCGTGACCTGCGCGGTGGTCACCGGTCCCGCTTCCGGCTCGATGACGCTCATCGCGTCACCTGCCGGGAGCGCTGGATGAAGACGGCGACGACGATGATCGCCGCCTGCACGATCTGCGAGATCGCATCGGGCACGTTGTTCTTGATCAGGGTGGCCGAGATGAACTGCAGCAGCAGGGCTCCGGCGACCGTCCCAGCGATCTTCACCCGACCGCCGGCGAGCGGTGTGCCGCCCACGACGACCGCGGTGATAGCGCTCAACTCGATGAGATTCCCCAGGGTCGAGGGCACGGATGCCGAGAGTCGGGCGACCCCCACCAGGCCCGCGATCCCGGCCAGCAGTGCCGAGACGATGTAGACGAGCAGCAGGATGCGCCGCACGGGAAGGCCCGCCAGCTCGGCGGCCCGCCGGTTGCCTCCGATCGCCACGAGCTGCTTGCCGAAGGTCGTCAGGTTGACCAGCACCGCGATGATCCCCACCAGCACCGCCCCCAGCAGCACGGTGTACGGCAGCACCCCGCCGATCGACCCCCGGCTCAACTCGAGCAGAACGGGGTCGAGTACCGTCTTCGACTGGTCCCCGGAGACCACCAGGGCCAGACCGCGTCCGGCCACCATGAGGGCGAGGGTCGCGACGATCGGCTGAACCCCGACGGCGGCGACGAGGGTCCCGTTGATCACCCCGATCATCGCCACCGCGACCAGGGCGACGATCGCCGCGGGGAAGAATCCGTAGCCGAGATAGAGCGGCAGCACCGCCGCCGCCATCGCCATCGAGGCCCCGACGGAGAGGTCGATCCCCTCCGTGCCGATCACCAGCGCCATGCCGAGGGCGACGATGAGCACGGGGATGACCTGCACGAACTGGGTCCGGAAGTTCGCCAGCGTGAAGAAGTTCGCGGTGAAGACCAGGTTGTACCCGAAGATCAGCACCAGGGCGCCGTATACGCCGTAGCGCTGGGCGAAACGCAGTGCGCTGCCACGGCGGGGCAGGGCGATGGTCACGGTGCTCACGGCGTCTCCCCCTGCTCCTCGTCGGGTGCGGCACCGGGCTGGTGCGGGGTCTCCCCGGCGATCGCGGCGAGGTAGTGCGCCTCGTCGACCTCGTCGCCGGTCAGCTCCGTCTCGACCCGGCCGTCGCGGAGCACCACCATGCGCCCTGCACCCTCGACGACCTCCTCCACCTCGCTGGAGACCAGCACGATCGCCAGACCCTCGGCGGCGAGCTCGTCGATGAGCGCCTGCACCTCCGCCTTCGCACCGACGTCGATCCCCCGCGTCGGCTCATCCAGCAGCAGCACCTTCGGGCTCATCGCCAGCCAGCGGGCGATCATCACCTTCTGCTGGTTGCCGCCGGAGAGCTCGGAGACGGCCTGATCCGGGCTGGACGCCTTGATGCGCAGCCGACGCATGAAGACGTCGACGACGGCATCCTGGTTCCTCTTCGACGAGAACCCGGCGCGGGAGAGCCGCGGGAGCGCCGCGAGCACGATGTTGTCGCGCACGGAGAGCTCGGGCACGATGCCCTCGGACTTGCGATCCTCGGGGAGCATGACGATTCCCGCCCGGATGGCGGCGGGCACCGATCCTGGACGCACCGTCTTCCCCTCCACCTGCACCGACCCGCGGTCCAGCTGCATCACGCCCGCCATCGCCTTGAGCGTCTCGGAACGCCCGGCGCCCAGCAGACCGCCGAGTCCGACGACCTCCCCCGGACGGATGTCGATCGAGATGTCCTGGATCTGATGCCGCCGGCTGAGGTCGGTGGCCACCAGCACCGGCGGAGCGGCGGTGGTGTGTCCCTCGTCGGCGAACGCCGTCTGACCTCCCGAGCGCTCGACGGTCCGCCCGAGCATCAGCGAGACCAGCTCGCGCCGGGGCAGCTCGTCCAGGTCGCCGACGTGCACGACCCGGCCGTCGCGCAGCACGGTGACCCGCTCGCACACCCGGTAGATCTCATCCATCCGATGACTGACGTAGAGGATGGCGATCCCCTGCTCGCGCAGCAGCCCGATCACCCGGAAGAGGGTCTCGACCTCCTTGGCCTCGAGCGAGGAGGTCGGCTCGTCCATGATCACGACGCGCGCGTTGATGCTCACCGCGCGGGCGAGGGCCACCATCTGCTGCACGCCGAGCGCCAACGAGCGCAGGGCACGCGCGGGATCGACCCGGATGCCGTAGGTGGAGAGCAGGTCGCGCGCGTCGGCATTCATCCGGCGGTAGTCGATGAGCCCGAGCCGGCGCGGCTCCCGACCCAGGTAGATGTTCTGCGCGACCGACATCAGCGGGATCAGGTTGACCTCCTGGTAGATGGTCGAGACCCCTGCCCGTTGCGCATCCAGGGGCTGGGCGAAGCGAACCGGGGCGCCGGCGAAACGCAGCTCACCCTCATCCGGCTGGTACACCCCGGTGAGCACCTTGATGAGAGTGGACTTCCCTGCCCCGTTCTCACCCATCAGGGCGTGGCTCTCGCCCGGGCGGAGGCGGAACCGGATGTCGTCGAGGGCGGTCACGCCGGCGAAGCGCTTGACGACCCCGTCGGCCTCGAGCACCGGCCGATCCGTGATCGCGGGCGGGAGGGGGGGCGGAACATCCTGCGTGGGCAGGCTCACATGGCGCCTTTCTGTCTCGGCCTCGGCGTGGGCGTCGGAGCGCCGCGGACGCACCGCACCCGCATCCAGGGGGATGCCCAAGCGACGCGCCCGCGGCGGGCGGATCAGTAGGCCGAGTTCACCTTGTCGGCGGCGTTGGAGGGATCGTACTCGCCGTCCTCGATCACGATGTCCTGTCCCACCGCCTTCCCGGAAAGGAAGCTCTTGAGCGTCGCGAACGCGAGCGGGCCGAAGCGCGGGTTGGACTCGACCACCCCGTTGTAGTTGCCGGCGACGATCTGCTGCACGGCGTTCTTCGTGCCGTCGATCGAGTAGATCTGGATGTCCTTGCCCGGCGCCTTGCCCGCCGCCTGGATGGCAGCGAGGGCGCCCAGACCCATCTCGTCGTTCTCCGCGTAGATCGCCGTCAGGTCGGGGTTGGCCTGCAGCAGCTGCTCCGTCACCGACTGCCCCTCCGCGCGGGCGAAGTTGCCGGTCTGCTGCGCGACGATCTCGATTCCCGAGCCCTTGGCCTTGATCTCGTCCACGAAGCCCTTGGTGCGATCGGTGGTCACCCCGTTGCCGGAGGAGCCGAGCAGGATGGCGACCTTCGCCTTCCCGCTGGTGCCCTTGATCAGCTGATCGGCGGCGCGCTTGCCCTGCTCGACGAAGTTCGAGCCGAGGAAGCTGACGTAGTCCTTGCAGGCGTTGGCGTTGAGCTTGCGGTCGATGGTGATGACCGGGATGTTCTTGGCCCTGGCCGCGGACAGTGCCGGCTCGAGCCCGTCGCTGTTGAGCGGGGCGACGATGAGCGCCTGCGCGCCCTGAGCGATCATGTCCTGGATGTCGGAGATCTGCTTCGACAGTGTCGACTGCGCGTTGGTGGTGAGCAGCTTCTTGACCCCGATCTTCGCGGCCTCGTCCTTGATCGACTGCGTCTCGGTGATGCGGAAGGGGTTGTCCTCCTTCTCCGACTGGGAGAAGCCGACCACGAGGTTCGTCAGATCGGCCTGCTCGCCGCCGTAGGTCTTGAGGGTGCAGGTCGGGCCGGAATCCGACTTGACCTTCTGCTCGTTCTTGGTGCTGCCGCCGCCCGCGCCGGCATTCCCGGTTCCGGGATTGGCGCAGCCGGCGAGGCCGAGTCCGATCGCCGCGGCGAGGGCGACGGCCCCCATGAATCCGCGACGGGCGAGGGGAGATGTCATGGCGACCCAACTTCCTTGTTGTGGGGATGGTGCAGGGGGTTCGGGCCGATTGTTCCGAAACCGTGTCCAAAAGTCCACTGCGGCGCGGCCGCCGTTACCGCCTCGTGACCGCTCCGGGGCGCGGCGGGCATCGCCCGCGGACCGCGATCGTCACGGCCGTGCGGGCGCGGAGGCTAGGACTCGGTGCGCATCCGGTCGGCATCCAGGTCGATGCCGGTGGGCAGGCGGACGACGAGCGACGGGGGCTCCTCCCTGTCCGGCTGCAGATTGGCGGTGTCGAGCACGCGGTAGACGGTCGCCCGCGAGGTCCCCATCTCCTCGGCGATCTCGCGCACGGTCGCGCCCTGCTCCTTGAGCATCAGGACACGGTCGATGTTCGTGGAGGAGAGCGCGCGCGGCCGCCCGCCGACCCGGCCGCGGTCCCGCGCCGCATAGACGCCCGCCATGGTGCGCGCGCGCGCCAGCTGACGGTCCAGCTCCGTGAACGCGGAGATCGTCCGCAGCAGCACGGCACCATCCTCACCGGAGGTGTCCAGCCCCTCCGCGAGCGAGGTCACGCCGACGTTGCGCCGGCCGAGCAGCTCGACGAGCGAGAGCACGGTCGTCACCGTCGAACCGAGCCGGTCGAGCCTCCACACGACGAGGGAATCCCCGGGCCCGACCTCGTCCAGGGCGGCGGTCAACTGCACCCGGGCGGGAGCGGAGGCCCGTTCACTGATGTCCTCGTACAAGCGATCCACGCCGCGCCGCTGCAGCAGATCGCGCTGGAACTGCGCGTTGTGCTCGACGACGCTGACCCAGATGTAGCCGACTCGGGCCACGCGACTCACCTCGCAGACTCGGGAAGATCCCCCCGGAACGCCGCGAGCCTAGCAAAGCGGCCTTCAGGGCTGACGGCGCTCCACCGTCCACGTCCCCTCGCCCGCGAGGTACACGAGACGATCGTGCAGCCGCGACGGGCGGCCCTGCCAGAACTCGATCGCCCGCGGTCGCACGAACCAGGCC
The DNA here is from genome assembly GCA_016212425.1 of Micrococcales bacterium. GTDB lineage: Bacteria > Actinomycetota > Actinomycetes > Actinomycetales > Microbacteriaceae > Schumannella. The sequence goes on from JACRGJ010000051.1 coordinate 8,264, forward strand.
CCCCAGAACGGCGGACGGGGCACGGCATCCGCGTCGGCGAACCGCGCCTCCTCCCGGGCGACCCGTTCCGCGAGATCGGCGCGCGAGCCGATCGGACGGGACTGCTCGCTGGCCCACGCGCCGATCTGCGATCCGCGCGGGCGGGTGGCCCAGTACCGGTCGGAGTCGGCATCGGCGGCACGGCGCGCGAGCCCGTCTACGATCACCTGCCGGTGCAGCGCGTACCACGGGAACAGGAGGGTGACGCGGGACTCGAGCGCGAGGGCGCGCCCCTTGCGGGATCCCGCGTTCGTGACCAGCTCGAACGCCGGGCCCTCGGGCGAGTGCAGTCCCTTCAGCAGCACCGTGCGGCTGGAGGGCGAGCCGTCGGGATCGATCGTGCCGAGGACCATCCCGTTGGGATCCGGAAGCCCGGCGGCCTCGGCCTCCGCGAGCCAGGCGGCGAACTGCACGAACGGGTCGGGGTCGATCGTCGACTCGTCGAACGGCGGTCCGTCGTAGTCCGGATGCTCCTCCAGCGAGCCCACGGCCTCAGCCCGCGGCGCGACGGCGGCGTAGCACCTCGTCCAGGTCCGGCGCCGTCGCGGGGAGGTCGCCGACGACCCCCATCGACGCCCAGCGACTCGGCGCGGCGGGGGTCGGTCGGGCGGCGGGGGTCGGGGTGCCGGATGCGGCGGCGGGGGCGCGCGGGAACTCCACCACCTCGGCCTCGCCGCGGGCGACGCGGAGCGCCTCCTGGGCCTCAGCGGAGGCCTCGCGCAGCAGCCGTTCGGCGTCCAGCGCCGGGGCGATGGGCTGCGGCGCAGGGGTGCCGAGGTACCGCGGACGAGGGACGGGCACGGGCGTCCACTCCCGTCGGGGCGCGGCGGCGACGACGGGGGCGGTCGCGGCCGTCGGCACCACGACGGAGGCGGCGATCACGGGGGCCGGGATGCGGCGGCGGGCGAGCGTGCGGAGCGTGCCGAGCGCCGCGACCAGCCCGACCCCCGCCGCGGCGAGCACGATCCACGAGCCGGTCACCGCTCCGCCGGTGAGCACCATCCCGGTCTGCACCGACGCCGTGGCGAGTGCCGCGAGAAAGGTCGCGGTCGCGAGGAGGCGCGCCCGGCGACGACGGGTGCGCCGCCTCTCGGCTTCCGCGACGGCCGGCTCCTGCGCTCGGCGGGTGGCGGCGAGCGCCGCGCGTTCCCGCGCCGCGCGCTGCCGCTCGCGCTCGCGCAGCAGTCGCTCCTGGTGCGCCGCGCTGCGGGCCGTCGCCTCGACGCGTACGGCAGCCGGGGTCTCGGCGGTCTCGGCCATGATCCGCAACGTCTGCTGCAGCCGGGTGGCGTTGCGCTCGGTCGCGAGGTACTCGCGGCGGCGCACCCAGGTGGGCACGAGGTAGACGAACCAGAGGATGGCGGCGACGGCGAACATCACCGCGGTGCCGACACCCGAGAACTGCATGCGTACACGGTACGAACCGCCGGCCGCTTTGACGCCGCGCCACGCCCTCAACGTTCGGTTGAGGCTTTCGGCATCCCGCGGCTCGCTCGATCCGGCCGGTGTGGGGCGTGCGCCCGCCTCAGATGGCCCAAGTGGGGCGTACGCCGCCGTCAAATGGCCCAAGTGGGGCGTCTGCCGGCGTCAGGTGGCCTAAGTGGGGCGTCTGCCCGCGTCAGGTGGCCCAAGTGGGGCGTCTGCCCGCGTCAGATGACCCAAGTGGGGCGTGCCCCGGCGTCAGGTGGCCCAAATGGGGAGGCTGACGCGCGCTCGCGGAGCGCTGGGAGGGCCGAGCTCGCACGGCGCACCGCGCGCGCGGAGAACCGGGCAACCGGAGCCGCGGCGCTCGCGGGGCACCGGGAGGGCCCGCACCGCGCGGAGCGCGGGGGGCCGTGGAGCAGGGACTAGCCGAGGCGGAGGGGGAGCCCCGCGGCGGCGCGGTCCGCATCCGGGATCCGGCTCGCGGTGGAGGGGACGCGCCCCTCGAGCCAGCGCCGGAGCACGCCCTGCGGCAGCTCCTCGACGGTCAGCGCGAACGCGACGTGGTCGCGCCAGTCGCCATCGATGTGGATGTAGCGCCGGCGCAGGCCCTCGTATCGGAAGCCGAGCTTCTCGATCACCCGCAGCGAGGGCGCGTTCTCGGGGCGGATGCAGATCTCGATGCGGTGCAGCCCGAGGGCGAAGAAGCAGTGATCGGTGGCCAGGGCGACCGCGGTCGGCGTCACGCCCCGGCCGGCGACGCGCTCCGCGACCCAGTAGCCGATCGAGGCCGACGACAGCGATCCGTACGTCAGGCCGGAGACGTTCACCTGCCCGACGAAAGCGCCGCGGTAGTCGATGGCGAACGGCAGCCCCCCACCGGAGCGGGAGTTGGCCAGCAGCGCGCGGATGCTGCCCCGCGGATCGACGGCGCGCGGGCCCAGCGGGTTGGTCGCCTCCCACTTGCGCAGCCAGGAGCGATTCTCGACGAGCTCGCGCTCGAGTGCTCGGGAGTCGCGCAGGCGGATGGGGCGGATCGAGACGGCGCCCTCAGTCAGCGTCGGAAGCACCATCTGCGCTCAGCTCGCTGACGAAGCCGCGCAACCACGGCACGAACTCCGCCCCGAGGTCCTCCCGATCGGAGGCGAGACGCACGATCGCCTTGAGGTAGTCCAGCCGGTCGCCGGTGTCGTAGCGGCGCCCGCGGAACACGACGCCGTGCACCCCGCCCACCCACGCCGGCCCGGCGGCCATCTCCTGGAGCGCATCCGTGAGCTGGATCTCCCCACCCTTGCCCGGCTGGGTCGTCTCGAGGATGTCGAAGATCTCCGGCCGCAGCACGTAGCGCCCGATGATCGCGTAGTTCGAGGGCGACTCGCCCGGCGGGGGCTTCTCGACGAGCCCGGTGACCTTCACCACGTCGTCCTGGTCGCTGTCCTCGACGGTCGCGATGCCGTAGAGGTGGGTCTGGGACGGGTCGACCTCGAGCAGCGCCACCACGGTGGTGTTCTTGCGCTGCTGCACCTCCAGCATCCGCGAGAGCAGAGTGTCGCGCTCGTCGATGATGTCGTCGCCCAGCAGCACCGCGAAGGGTTCGTGCTGCACGTGCGACCGGGCCCGCAGCACGGCATGACCCAGTCCGCGCGGGTCGCCCTGGCGCACGTAGTGCACGTCGGCGAGGTCGGTGGAGGCGTTGACCTTGCTGAGGCGCTCGAGGTCGCCCTTCTCGCGCAGCACGCTCTCGAGTTCGGCGACGTGGTCGAAGTGGTTCTCGAGGGCGGCCTTGTTGCGCCCGGTGATCATCAGGACGTCGGCGAGGCCGGCCCGCACGGCCTCCTCCACCACGTACTGGATCGCCGGCTTGTCGACGACGGGCAGCATCTCCTTCGGCATGGCCTTGGTCGCCGGCAGGAATCGTGTTCCCAGGCCCGCGACGGGGATGACGGCCTTCGTGATGGGGGTCGGCATGCCACGAGGGTATCGGCAACGCTCCCGGGGTGTCGCCCGGTTGCGCCCGCCGTAGGATCGCCCTATGCCGGACGAGGTCGACGCCCGCAAGCGTGCTCTCCGCGCCGAGCTGCGGGAGCGGCGTCGCATCCGCACCTCTACCGAGAAGACGCAGGCGGATGCCGCGCTCACCATCCGCCTCCGAGAGCTGACCGAGCTCGTCGCGCCTCGTGCGATCGCGGCCTACCTCTCGACCGCGGACGAGCCGGGCACCCGCGATTTCCTCGCCTGGGCGCACCGCCGCGGCATCCGCGTGCTGCTTCCCGTGTCGCGAGCCGACGGCCTTCTCGACTGGGCGCCCTACGACGGCGAGGGCGAGGAGGTGGATCTGCTCGGCATGCCGGCGCCGACGAGCGAGCTGCTCGGCCCGATCGCGATCAACGACGTCGGGCTCATCCTCGTGCCCGCCGCGGCGGTGGACCGGCGGGGGATGCGGATGGGCTGGGGCCGCGGGTACTTCGACAAGACCCTCGGATCGATGGCGGGATGCCCGCCCGTCTATGCTGTCATCTTCGACGACGAGCTGGTCGACGAGGTCCCCCGCGACCGGCATGACATGCCCGTGGACGGCGTCGTGACCCCGTCCGGCGTCGTCGGACTCCGCTCCGCATCCTGAGGACCCATGCCCACCTACTCCTACCGCTGCACCGAGTGCGGCACCGCCTTCGACGTGCAGCAGGCCTTCACCGACGACTCCCTGACGGCGTGCCCGACCTGCGGAGGACGGCTGCGCAAGCTCTTCGGGTCGGTGGGCGTCACCTTCAACGGCTCGGGTTTCTATCGCACCGACAGCCGCGCCGGCGCCAAGTCCGACTCGGGCTCGGGCTCGGGCTCCGAGAAGTCGGAGAAGTCCGGGTCGTCGGAGAAGTCCGGGTCGTCGGGGAAGTCCGGGTCGTCGGAGAAGTCCGGGTCGTCGGAGAAGTCCGGGGCGTCCGGGAAGTCCGCACCGTCTGGGAAGCCGGCCCCCGCCGGCAGCAGCTCCGGCGGCACCACCCCGAGCAGCGTCGGCTCCTGACCGGCCCGGCTCGCGTGCCCTGACCTGGGAAGGCTCGACATGATCACCGGATTCAAGGAGTTCATCCTCCGCGGCAACGTCGTCGACCTGGCGGTCGGGGTCGTCATCGGAGCCGCCTTCGGCGCGGTCGTGAACGCCCTGGTGACCTTCATCTTCAATCCGCTCGTCGGCGCGCTCTTCCAGGCGGACAGCCTCGCGAAGCTCCTCGTCGTGACGATCCCGAGCACCACGGGGGCGCCCGCGAAACTCATGTTCGGCGCCCTGCTGGCCGCGCTCATCCAGTTCCTGCTGACCGCGCTGGTCATCTACCTCTGCGTCGTCTTCCCGCTGAACCGGCTCAACCAGCGCGTCGCCGCCCGGCTGAACGCGAATCAGCCCGCCGCGCCCGAGGCTCCCGCCGCGCCGACCCAGACCGAGCTGCTCGCGGAGATCCGCGACCTGCTCCAACAGGGCAGCCGCTGACGGGACCGGGCGCTCCGGGGTCAGTAGTGCGGGGGCTTCTCCGCACGCAGGCGCTCGTCGTTCTCCCGAGCCGCGCCGCGGTCGGGCTCGGGTTCCGGATGCGGATCCGATCCGGGCGGCGGCGCCGTGCGGATGCGGCGGCGCGTCCGTGGCGCCGGGCGTGGCGGCGGCTCCCCCGGCTCGGTGGCCACGGCGTCAGCCGACGATGGCGAGCGGCTCGGTGCGGGGACCCGCGTCGAGGCCCGCGACCCGGGCGATCCGGTCGGCGACGGCGTCCGGATCGCTGAACAGCTCGAAGGCGTGCACCCGCGCGTAGTGCCAGCCGAGCCGACGCAGCACCTCCGGTCGCAGCCGCAGCGATTCCCGGAGGCTGCGGCCCAGCAGCGCGGAATCCGTGTCGATGACGACGCAGGTGCCCCCGTTGGCCGCCACCAGGCCCAGCTTGCCGCCGTGGCCCAGTGCGACGCGCAGACCCCGGTCCGCGAGACGCCGTGCGAGGTCGACGAGCATCGGATCCTCGGCCTCCTGACGCGAGGGCGGACGCTCGGACTCCGCGATCTCGTCGAGGATCTCGGCGAGCGCCGCGGCGCCGTGCGTCATCCGCCCGTCCTCCACATCGGCGGGGCGGAAGCAGGTGACGAGCACGAGCGAGCGTCGCGCACGGGTCATCGCGACGGCGAGGAGGCGCTCGCCGCCCGGTCGGCCGAGGGCCCCGAAATCACTGAGCACCCGGCCGTGCGGGGTGCGTCCGTAGCCGAGCGAGAAGACCACACGGTCGCGACTCTGCGCGAGGGCGCGCTCGATGGTCATCACCGCGAACGGCTCGCTGCGGTCGCCGAACACGTAGTCGACGGCCTCCGGTCGCGACGCGGCGGCGGCGAGCACCGCCTGCTGCACCCGCACCGCGTGCCGCTCGCTGGCCGTCACGACCATCAGCGACTCCCGCGGCCGGGTGGCCGCGTGGTCGAGCACCAGCTGCACGACGCGGGCGACCTCCGCGTCGACGCTCTCCACGGCCCCGGTCACCGGATCGGGCAGTCCGGTGCCGTCGACGTAGTCGAGGGCGAGGCTGCCGTGGCCGAGGAACGATCCGGCCCACGGCAGGGTGTCGAGACGCCCGCCGTAGAACTTGCGGTTGACGAGCTCGGCGAGATCCTCGCCCGCGGCGCGATAGCTGCGGGTGAGGGAGAGGGTGGGCAGCAGGCTGCCGAGCTGCGCCAGCGCCGATCGGGCGTGCAGGTCGTCGACGTCGAGGGCGGGCGCATCCGCGATCCGCTCCGGTACGTCCAGGCCGGTGTCGAACGGCGCCGGCGTCTGCGTGACCGGATCCCCGACGGCGACGATCTGCCGCGCGCGACGGATCGCGCCGATGCCCTCGGCCACCGTGACCGTCCCCGCATCCACCCGCAGCAGCGCGTCGAAGCCGCCGTCTTCGGCGATGTCCGGCACCTCGTAGGGCGAGGCGAGCCAGACCGGGGCGATGGTGCGGGAGAGGCGCGGGGCGACCCGCTGCAGCACGGCCGAGTCGATGCCGCCGGCGCGCAGGGCGTCGCGGAGGGCGGCCGCCTCCTCCGGGTAGTCGTGGATGCCGATCGACCACCGCTCCGCGAGCTGCCAGGCCAGCAGCTGCGCACTGCCGGAGGCGTGCGCCTCGTCCACGAGGCGGAAGTCGGCCTCGAGCCTCTCCAGCACGGGGGTGTTGGCCCCGAGCAGCGCGCGGTCGTTCTCGAGCAGCGAGTCCAGTGCCGACCGCCACCAGGCCAGCTCCACCTCCGCGGGCACGCGGTGCTCGGGCACGTGGCGGGCCGCGAGGTCCTCGATCAGCGGGCCGATGTCGAGATGCTGCAGGGTCTGCAGCAGCTGGCTGCGCTCGACGAGGTTGTCGAGCACTTCCGACTCCGCGGCCAACGCCCGCAGCTGGTCGCCGAGCCGGCCGATCGGCTGGGCGCCGAACCGGGTCTCGTCGGTGTGCCCGAGGGGCCCGTCCAGCTGCGCGAGATCCTGCGACACCTGCTGCCACGCGACCTGCACGTCGTGGATGCCGACCGGCACCTCCGGCGTGACACCCGCGGCCACGTAGCGCTGCCAGAGCATCCGCTGCTGCTGCACGCGCGTCAGCGCTTCGTGCAGGTCGCCGACGTGCATGCCGGGGCGCACGTACTCGCGCGCGAGCGCCTTGAGGCGGCGGCGGTTGCCGCCGGACATCGCCGGCGCCTCGCGCCGGGGCGCGGTGGCCGCGATGAGCTCGCTGAGGGAGCGGTCGAAGACCGACGGCTGGAACCGGTCGAGGGTGTCGCGGAGGTCCGTCAGCAGCCGCAGGTAGATGCCGAGCTCGTCGATCGTGGCGAACGGGCGCATCCGCGTGGACCCGATCAGGTCCTCCGCGCGGACGAGCAGCCGCGGCAGCTGCTCCTCCGTCAGCCGTCGAGCCAGGTCGTGCGCCCGCTGCGCCTCCTCGCCGGTGGTGAAGTGCGCCCGGTACCAGGGCGAATCCTCGGGCCCGTACCGGAACTCGCCGAGCCGCGCCGCCTGCACCATCGTGTCGGCGACCGACTCGCGGTCCATCCGGAGCGCCTCCACGGCTGTTCGACCGAGGCGGGCGGTCGTGGAGGGCGGGTCGGGCAGCAAGGCCAGGCGCGAGAGCTCGGTGACGCAGTCGAGCACCGAGACCCCGAGCACCGCATCGGCGCGCGACAGGGCGGTCCGGTAGTCGAGCAGCACACCTCGGAGCCGCACCAGCGCCTCGTCGATCTCGCCCACCGCGGGCTTCCGCGCCCTCTCGTTCCGGGCGATGGAGGCGACGAGGTCGCGACGCACGGATGCCGGCGACACGGTCAGTCCGGTCAGGCCCACCTCCGTCAGCCGGTCGGCGATGCCGCGCAGCGTCGCCCGGCGCGGGCTGACCACGAGCACGCGCCGGTTGGCGGCGATCAGGGCGCCGATGGCGTTGACGACGGTCTGCGTGCCCCCGGTGCCCGGCATCGTCTTGACGACGATCGAGTTGCCCGCGGCCACCTGCGCGATCACCGCCTCCTGCTCGGCGTCCGCGTCGAGCAGGAGCGTGTCGGTCGAGGGCTCCCGGCGGTCGGGATCGCTCGGGTCGACGGGAGCGGTCGCCCCGCCGAGCGCACCGCGGGCGCTCGGGTTGCCGGCGAGCGCGTCCAGCAGCGGATGCGCGAGTGCTCGCGCGTCGCCGAGCATCGCCGTCGCGACCTCGGCGAAGGTCGAGACGACCAGGCGCGGCGTCACGGTGAAGTCGAGGAGGTGCCCGGTGAGGGCCCGCAACTGGTCGATGACGGCGTTCGGCTTGAAGGTGCCCTCGTTGTCGGTGAGGGCGACGAAGGCGCGGGCATCGAGGGTGATCCCGAACTGCTCCTCCATCGCCCGCGCGAAGGCGGGGTTCAGCCGCGGTCCGCCCCGCAGCTTCAGCTCGTGGTCACGCCCGGCGCGGCGGATCGCGAGCGGCCTCAGCAGGACCGGGGCGCAGAAGGTCTCGTCGCCGCGGGTCCACTGCGCGATGCCGATCCCGAGGAACACCGAGTCGATGCCGCGGGTCTGCGCGAGCTCCATCCCCTTCGCGACGACCTGGTCGGCCGCCAGGCGGGCCGAGCGCAGGGCGACATCGTCGCGGATGAGGTGGGAGAGCAGGGTCGTCGCGCCGGTGATGAACCGGGCGAGGCCGCCGGGATGCGTCGTCGAGAGCTCGATCCGCGTCGCGCGGGCGTCGACGAAGTGCAGCAGGGGGGAGCGTCCGCCGAGCTCGGCGATCTCCTCGCGCCAGAGCAGCCAGGTCGGCTCGGCGACGTTCCCGCTGCCCCAGTCCTCCCCCTGGATCTCGAGCGAGCGGGGATCGCTGCGGCTGCTCCGGGCCGGGAGCCGGTCATCCTGGTCGTCCACGACGTCCCCCCGGCGATCGGCTGCCCACACCCTTCTCACGATAGGCCGACGGGCCCGTGATTCCGGGGAGAACGAGCCGGATGTCGCGAACAGCGGCGGTCGATCCGTCGGGTCCGGCACCGGTCGCGCGCCCCGGGTATCGACCGGGACCGCGGCCACGTGCGTCGTTGGCGAGGAGCGGCTCGGCGGGCTCTCCCGTCAGGCGGCGGGTTCCTCGGCCTGCTCGGGCAGGTCGGTGTCGAGCCAGGCCCGCCACTCGACGGGCAGTTGTGCGAGGTGGTCGGGGTACCAGTTCATGGCGGGCGCCCGGTCAGGGTCGAGGTGGTCGAGGTGCCAGTCGCCGAGCGGGTAGTTCTTCCCTTTCGCGTCGACGTACTCGAGGCGCATCCGCAGGTCCAGACCGGCCGCCTCATGGCGGTGCACGCGGTGGATCATCCGGTCCAGGAACCGCTCGTCGGCGGGGAACACGGTGCCGTCCGGGGCGGTCACCCGGGCCGCGTCCCCCTCGGATCCGGTGAAGCGATGGGCGGCGATGCCGATGAGCAGCCGGTCGCGCTCGTCGAGGAGGCGGCGGGCGATCGCGCTCCAGCGCATCAGGTCCTCGCAGCGGACCTGCGCCCAGGGCGGCATACCCGCCTCGGCACGGCGGGCGGCCGCCGCGAGGGCGGTGAGCAGGCCGGGGTTGCCGGGGTTCACGCACATCCCGCGGCAGATGGCCACCGAGGTCGCTTCGAGACGGCTGACGGCGACCACCAGGCGCCCGAGCTGGCGCAGGTAGCGGTCGTCGGCGGTGTCGGCGTGGCGGGCGGTAGAGGTGAGAGAGCTCATCGCGCTCACTCTGGCACCGCCCGTGAATCGGGCAACGGGGCTTGACACAGCCGGGGACGATCCCCTCGACGGCACTCGGGCGCGCCCGCGAGATCCGTTCCCACCATCGGTCCGGGATCAGGATCGATGCCGGGTCAGGCGGCGAGCGCCTGGGGCGGGCTAGGCCGCGAGCGCCTGGGCGATGGGGAGTTCCGAGGTCCCCAGGGCCTCGGCCACCCCGCCGTTCGTCACGCGCCCGGCGTGCACGTTCAGCCCCTTCGCGAGGGCGGCGTCGTCGCGGAGGGCCTGGGTCCAGCCCTTATCGGCGATGGCGAGAACGTAGGGCAGCGTCGCGTTGGTGAGCGCCCGGGTGGCGGTCTCCGGGACGGCGCCCGGCATGTTCGCGACGCAGTAGTAGAGGGACCGGTGCACGGCGAAGGTGGGGTCGTCGTGCGTCGTGGCGTGAGAGCCCTCGAAGCATCCGCCCTGGTCGATCGCGATGTCCACGAGCACCGACCCGGGTTTCATCGAGGCGACCATCACATCGGTCACGAGCTTGGGCGCCGCGGCACCGGGGATGAGCACGGAGCCGATCACGAGGTCGGCGTCGGAGAGCTGCGCCGCGATCTCGTAGGTGCTCGAGGCCCGGGTTTGCACCCGCCCGCCGAACTGCACCTCGAGCTGCCGCAGGCGGGAGAGGTCGCGGTCGATCACGGTGACGTCGGCGCCCATCCCGAGCGCGTTCGCCGCGGCGTGCTCGCCGGCCACGCCGCCGCCGATCACCACGACGCGTGCCTTCGGAGTGCCGGGAACCCCGCCGAGCAGGATGCCGCGCCCGCCGACCGGGCTCATCAGCTGGTAGCCGCCCACCTGGATCGAGAGGCGCCCGGCCACTTCGCTCATCGGAGAGAGCAGCGGCAGCTGGCGGTTCGGCAGCTGCACGGTCTCGTAGGCGATGGCGGTGCCACCGGCGCGGATCAGGGCATCGGCGGTGTCGCGGGCGGCGGCGAGGTGGAGGTAGGTGAAGAGCACCTGGTCCTCGCGCATCCGGGCGAACTCGGGCTTCACCGGCTCTTTGACCTTGAGCAGCAGGTCGCCCTCCGCCCAGACGTCGTCGGCGCTCTCGAGCAGGGTGGCCCCCGCGGCGGTGTAGTCCTCGTCGGCGACGCGGGAGCCGAGGCCGGCGCCGCGCTGCACGAACACCTCGTGTCCGCGGGTCACGAGTTCGTGCACGCCCGCGGGCGTCGCCGCGACGCGGTTCTCATTGTTCTTGATCTCCGTGGGGATGCCGACCTTCACACGCCTAGTATCGAAGGAACTCCGGGCTGACGGCCAGGATCCGCAGGAAAATCGGCATTCGAAGCTCAGCGCCGACGATCATCCCGATAATCGAGAGGAAGCGCGCATGCCGACGAAGATCCTGCATACCGAGCTCGACGACGTGGACCGCGCCATCCTCGCCGCGCTGCAGGCCGATGGGCGGATCTCCAACGCTCGGCTCGCCGAGGCCACCGGCATCGCGCCGTCGACGGCGCACGCCCGCCTCCGCGCGGTGGTCGCGCGCGGAGTGCTCCGCGGCGTCGCCGTCGACCTCGACCCGGAAGCGCGGGGCCTCGGCCTGCAGGCGCTCATCAGCATCGGCATCCGCGCCGGGGCCCGGGGCGAGATGACCGACTTCCTCGCCCGGATCTCGGCGCTGCCCGGGGTGGTGCAGGCGTTCTTCCTCGGCGGCTCGGAGGACTTCATCGTCCACATCGCCGTGCGCGACTCGGATGCGGTGCGCGACTTCGTCGTGGAGCACCTCTCCGCCGATCCCGTGGTGTCCTTCACCCGCACGAGCCTCGTTTTCGACCATCGCCGCCGACCGCTCAGCGTGCCCTGAGGGCGGCTCGCGGCTATCGGCCGAACAGGCCATCACCGTAGCGATGGATCAGCGCCCACGCGTCGGCGTAGGTGGTGGGCACGGGCTGCCCCGGTTCGAACTTCTCGACGAGCAGAGCCATCAGCCCTGCGCCCGGTGGGCTGAGCGGCCGGTCGTCGTCCTTGCCCTCCTCAGGCGGGCTGTTCTCGGGATTCGGCGGGCGGTAGAGCGGGAAGGTCGTCGGCCAGGTCGCCGGATCTCGCGGCACCGTGAGGTTCAGCGCGTTGCGGATGGTCGGCGCGTCGAGGTCGCGGGCGGTGAGTGGATCGAGCCCCCAGCGCTCGCACAGGGTCGCGATGAGCGACCCGTGATGCATCGGCTGGTTGACCACCGTCCCGGGCGCCGTGTAGGCGGAGACGACGATGGCGGGCACGCGCACCCCGAGCCGGTCGAAGGCGAAGTCCATCTCCGTCCGCTCGGGTAGCGCGGGCGGCGTGGCCTCGGGCGGGGGGACGTGGTCGTAGGTGCCGCCGTGCTCGTCGAAGGTGATGAGGAAGGTCGTGTTCATCGCGTTCGACCCTGTGGGGGAGGCGCTTTCGCGGATCGCGGTGTATATCGAGTGCAGCAGAGCATCGCCGGCGCGGATGTCGGAGATCGCGCTGCCCTCGATCAGGTCGCCGTCGACGTAGCCGCGGGTGTTGGGGCCGACCGGAGGATGCATGTCGTTGTGGTCGAAGACCAGCCTCGGCTCGATGAAGGAGTACGCGGGGAGGGTGCCGTTCGCGGTGTCCTCCCAGAAGCGACTCATGGTCCGGAAGCGGGTCTTCCAGTACGGGCGCAGGTGGGGCTCGTGGATGACGCCGGTGAGGGAGACGAGCTGCCTGTCGTCGTAGTAGACGCACCACGGCACCCCGGCCTCCTCGAGCCGGTTGAAGATCGTGACCGCGGTGTTCTGCTCGGGGTCCAGCCACTTGGCGATACCGGGGTCGAACGCGTTGGTGACCCATCCGTTCGAGCTCGACGCGTGGAAGAACGAGCGGTTCGGATAGGTCTGCGACGGCACGGCGGCGTGCCAGTGGTCGTAGACAGCGAAACTCCTCGCGAGCGTCGAGAGCACCGGGAGCATGGGCGGGGTGAAGCATCCGAGGATCTGGCGGTACTCCTCCACGGTCGGCTCACGCCGATTCTCCGTCTCGAACTTGAGCACGTAGTCGCGCACGAAGCCGTCCATCGTCGCCGGGGTGCCTTCCGGCGGCGCGTTGTACGGCGGCAGCAGCGTCGGAATGCGGTGCTGCCGGTTGGCAGCCGGGAGCACCGCGTCATAGAGCTGGGTGTTGACGAAGGGGAACTCCTCCCCCGGGTCCGGGTCCGGACTCGACATCACCCGATCGGTCGGTCCGGAGTACGGATGCACCTCGACGACCGTGCCGTCCGGGGCCGTGTTCCGCAGCCCCGCCTTCGGGATGCCCTCGAACCGGCGACCGGGAGGCAGCTCGCCGCCCCCATGCTCCGGGCTGTAGAGGTAGCCGAGGAGGGTGTCGAAGGAACGGTTCTCGAACATGACGCAGACGACGTGGTCGTATCCGGGACCCTCCAGTCGAGGTCGCAGGCCCGAGAGTCCGGCCGGCAGCCCGGAGGCCGCGGCATCCGGGGCAGTGGAGAAGGCCCCGCCCGCACCGGCGGCGGCACCGACCCCGGAGGCCGCGGCGGCGATCCCCGCACCCCGGAGAAACCCGCGCCGGCTCGGGCGGCTGGAGTCCTCCTCCGCGCGACCGCGCGACGCGGCGTCTCTCGACATGGCTTCAGTGTGGTGCGTTCCGCTGACCACGCCTAGTTCAGGCTGCCCGCGATGAACGCCGTCAGGGCTGCACGAGCCGCAGCAACGCCGTGACGGCCGCGGCGCTCACGACGGCGACGAGGAACGGTGCCCGCACCGCGTAGAGGACCGCCGCCACCCCGAGTCCAGCGAGACGCGCATCCGCCTCGAGCTGCTGCCCCGAGGAGAAGGTCTGGGTCACGATGAGTCCGGCGAGGAGCGCGGCGGGCAGCAACTCGGTACTGCGTCGGATGGGCGGGGGCTCGAACAGGCGGGGCGGGATCGCGTAGCCGAGCAGCTTGAGGCCCAGACACGCGACGGAGGCGGCGAGCACGATGGTCCACAGGGTCACGTCGCGCGCTCCCGGCCGAGCCAGTTCGTCGCGCCCACGAGGACTGCAACGACGACCGTGATGAGCACCGGAACACCCACAGGCAGCCAGGGAACGGCGACCACCGCGATCACCGCCGAAGCGCACGCGACGGCGAGCGCCTGACGCTGCCGCAGACGCGGCCAGAGCAGGCCGAGGAAGGCGGCGGAGGCGGCGGCGTCCAGCCCGAACCCGCGCACGTCCCCCAGCAGGTCTCCGAGCAGCGCGCCTACCAGGGTGGTCGCGTTCCAGCCGAGGAAGACGCCAAGCCCGGTCACCCAGAAGCCGAGCCGTTGCAGGCTCGGAGTGGGCTGGGCGGTGCCGACCGCGGTCGACTCGTCGATCGTCAGGTGGGCGGCGGCGATCCGGCGCCAGGACCCGGGCCCGATGATGGGCGACATCCGCACCGAATAGAAGAGATTCCGCACGCCGAGCAGCGCGGCCCCGGCGATCGCCGCCCCGCCGGCGCCCACCCCGCCCGCCGCGATGACGCCGACGATCGCGAACTGCGATCCGCCCGAGAACAGCACGAGGCTGAGCACGCAGGCCTGAGCGACGGAGAGCCCCGATGCCGTGGCGAGTGCGCCGAAGGAGACGCCGTACGCGGCGGTGGCGAGGGCGACGGAGAGCGCGGCGCGCCACACCCGCGCGCGGTCGGGATCTCGCACGGGCAGCACGTGCCGACGGTAGCGGAGCGGATGCGGTGCGCCGCGTCCCGGACCGTGTGCCCTGTCCGCGCCGGTATCGCCCCGGGGTCGCGGGGGAAGGGAGAGAGAGGAAGGGGGTCGCGGCCGACGGGGGCGGGGGTCAGCGGGCCGAGCCGCCCGGGCGGCCGGCGCGGCGATTGCGTCGCGGGTTGCCGGTGGACGCGCCGGAGCCCGGGGCCTGCCGGTTCGGCCGGCCCGAGCCCGCACGCCCGGAATCGGCGAGCGCGGAGCCCGCCCGGGGTGTGCGCTGCCCTGATCGCGGGGTCTCGGTGCCGGAGATGCTGGAGGTGCTGTAGGTGCGCACGCTTCCCGCGCCGGAGCCCGAGCGCGGCCCGCCCGAGCGGCGCCCACCCGAACCGGACCGGGATCCGCCCGAGCGGGCGGCGCCGCCCCGGCCGGTGCTCTCCCGCGGGGTTCCGCCTGAGCGCGCACCCTGGGGGCGGGACGCGGATGCCGGGGCGGCGGCCGGGGTCCGATGCGGCGCGCGCTCCCCCACCAGCTCCGCGACGACCGCGGCATCCGGGGTCACGTTCTCGGGACGCACCTGGATCGAGGCGGCGCGCATCAGCGAAGCGACGTCGCGCGCCTGGCTGGCGAGGCCGACGGTGACGACGGTTCCGGAGGCGCCGGCGCGTGCCGTGCGGCCCGAGCGGTGCAGGTAGGCCTTGTGCTCCATCGGCGGATCGACGTGCACGACCAGCTCGACGTCGTCGACGTGCACCCCGCGCGCGGCGACGTCGGTCGCGACGAGCACGCGCACGCCGCCGGCGGCGGCATCCGCTCCGAAGGAGGCGAGGTTGCGGTCGCGGGCGCCCTGCGAGAGGTTGCCGTGCAGGTCGACCGCGGGGATGCCCGCGGCGGTGAGCTGCTTGGCGAGCTTCTTGGCCTGGTGCTTGGTGCGGGTGAACAGGATGCGCCGACCGGCGCCGGAGGCCAGCTCGCGCACGAGGTCGCTCTTCTGGTCGGCGGTGTCGACGAGCAGCACCCGGTGCGTCATCTCCCCGTCCGGCAGGCTCGACTCGTCCACCTCGTGCTGGCGGGGGTCGCGCAGGAACCGCTTCGCGATCCCGTCGACGCCGCGGTCGAGGGTCGCGCTGAACAGCAGCCGCTGACCACCCTGCGGGGTGGCGGCCAGGATGCGAGTCACCACGGGCAGGAAGCCGAGGTCGGCCATGTGGTCGGCCTCGTCGAGCACGGTGACCTCGACCCGGTCGAGGCGGGCGATGCCCTGCTTCATGAGGTCGTCGAGCCGGCCGGGGCAGGCGACGATGATCTCGGTGCCGGCGCGGAGCGCCTTCTCCTGCGGCTTCTGGCCCACCCCGCCGAACACGGTGGCGACGCGCAGGCCCACGGCCGCGGCGAGCGGCTCGATGGTCGCGGCGATCTGGGTGGCCAGTTCGCGGGTGGGGGCGAGCACCAGACCGCGCGGCGAGCCGGGGGCTCCGGCGCGGCCGGAGGCGAGGCGCGCGACCAGCGGCAGCGCGAAGGCGATGGTCTTGCCGCTGCCGGTGCGGCCGCGGCCGAGCACGTCGCGACCGGCGAGCGAATCGGGCAGCGTGTCGCGCTGGATGGGGAAGGGATGATCCTTGCCGGAGGCGGTGAGGACGGCGGCCAGGCGTGCGGGCACGCCGAGCTCGGTGAATTCGGACATGGGGAAGCTTTCGGTTCGATGACCGCGCGACTCGGCGCGGTGCGGTGGGATTCGGGCGACGGCGCGCCGCGTTCTGGGAAGAGCACGGTGCGCATCGGTTCGCCGTACGTGAAGAAGTCCCGCCGGGCCCTGGAGTGCAGGACCCTGAGTGATCGGGAAGCGTTCAGACGACGCCGTCCGCGGCCGGTGAGGCCGGGCGGACTGCTCCCACCCTAGCAGTGCCGCCCGCCGCGTGCCCGAGCCGTGCCGCCAGGTCCCGCCCGAGCGCATCGCCCGAGGTCCACGCGGCGCCGACCGACGACGCCCCGCCCCAGCCGTCGCCGCAGACGCCGATCGGACCGGCCAGCAGATACGGCTCGGGATGCGGCGGCGTCGGCCGCGCGTAGCTCCAGCGATGGGCGAAGGTCCACTCCGGCGCCTCGGCGATGCCGAGCAGCGCGCGCACCTCGTCCGCGACGGGCGGTGTGGCCGCATCCGGATTCTCGAGGTGCTGCCTGGCCAGCTCGGCGGTGGTGTGCGCGACCAGCACCGCGGCGCCGTCCCCGCGGCGATCGCCGTCGTCGGCGAGGAAGGAGAGCACCGGCGAGTCGTTGACGAAGACGCCGCGCAGCCCGGCGGGCCACCGGCGCTCGGCCCAGCCGAGCACCACCGCGATCGCCGGCTCCCAGCCCTCCGGGCGCAGCGCTTCCCCCGCGTGGGCGGTGGGCGGCAGGAGGCGCCGCGCCTGCGGGTCGGGCATGGCGAGCACCACCGCGTCGTAGCGCTCGCCGTCCGCGAGCACCGCGTCCGCGCGGGGCTCCACCCGCGCGACGGGCGATCCGAGCCGAACGTCGAGACCGGACGCGAGGTCGACCACCAGCGAGCGGAGTCCGCCCGGCGCCGACCACCGCTGCGGGCCGGGCTTCGACGGGCGGAGCCCGTCCGCATCCGCCACCGCGAACTCCCTCGTCCACGGCTGGGCGAGTCCTCGCGCGTGCCAGGCGGCGACCACCTCGGCGAACACCGAGCCCTCGGACGCGGTGAGGTAGGAGGCACCCAGGTCGACGTACCGGTCGTGCAGGCGGCGGCTCGCCATCCGCCCGCCCGGCACCCGTCCGCGCTCGAGCACCCGCACCGGCACCCCCGCCGCGTGCAGCGCTCCGGCGCACGCCACGCCCGAGATGCCCGCCCCGACGACCAGCACCCCGGCATCCGTCATGCCCTCATCCTCTCCCGCCGTCCGGACACCCGCGCGGGCTTCTCCATCGAGCGCCGACGAGGGTCACGGGCGCAGCAAGATCTTCCCCGCGCGACCGGGCGTCGCGTTCGCGGCGGCGGCCGCGGCGATGTCGTCGAGACCGTGCACCGCGTGGACCGGCAGCGTCAGCGCGCCCTCCGACAGCCGCTGCATGAGCTCGCCGAACAGGGCGGCGCGCTGCCCCGGGTCCATCGCGGGGCCCACCTTGCTGCCCCAGAAGCCCCGGACCGTGGCCTGCTTGAAGATGACGTCACCGGAGGCCAGCTCCATCGTCGGCGACTGCATCGCACCGAAGACCACAAGCGTGCCGTTCTCCGCGAGCAGCGACAGCACCTCGCCGCTGGCGCTGCCGCCCACGGAGTCGACTCCGGCGAGGATCGGCGCGTCGCCCACGAGCGAGCGGATGCGCTCTCGCCAGTCCGCCGCATCGGTGGCCACGACATCCGCGATGCCCGGCGCCGCCAGCTCCTCGACCCCGGCGGAGCGGCGCACGAGGCCCAGCACCCGGATGCCGCGCGCGGCACCGAGCTGGGCCACCATGCGCCCGACGGCGCCGTTCGCGGCGTTCTGGACCAGCCACTGCGCCGGCTCGAGCCCGAGGCCATCGAGCAGGCTGATAGCGCTGAACGGCATCGCCACCAGTTGCGCGGCCACCTCATCCGTCACCCCGTCCGGCACCTCGACGAGTCCGGCGGCCTTCGCGGTGAACCTCTCCGCCCAGACCCCGAAGATGCTGCCGGTGGCCACCCGTCGGCCGATCAGCCCGGGATCGACCCCGGCACCGACCGCCTCGACGATCCCGACCGCCTCGGTGCCGGCACGCGCGGGCAGCTCGGGCGTGAAGCCGTAGTCGCCGCGGACGGTCCAGAGGTCGTGGTTGTGGATCGGAGACAGCAGCATCCGCACCCGCGCCTCCCCCGGCCCGGGCTCGGGTGTCGGCACCTCCTCGACGCCCAGGACCCGCGTCGGGTCGCCGAACTCGTGCTGGATGATCGCGCGCATGACGGCTCCGAGGCTCAGGGGATCCCGACCCTACGCGCGCCGCGGTGGAACACCCTGCGTCCGCGTTCGTACCGATGTATCGTGAGGTATCGCTATCCGCCCTCTGAAAGGACACGTGCCATGCGCTCTGCATCCGCTGCCGGATTCGATCTTCGTGAGGCGGTGGACGGCCTCCGCGAGGCGTTCGCGCCCGGGATGGGCGCGCGGGGTGCCGGCCGCACCGGGCGCGGCGACATCCGCGCCGCCATCCTGGTCGCCCTCTCGGACGAGCCGATGCACGGCTACCAGCTGATCCAGGCGATCAGCGCTCGCTCGGGCGGGATGTGGAAGCCGAGCCCCGGCTCGATCTACCCCACCCTGCAGCTGCTCTCGGACGAGGGACTGCTGAGTTCCGAGCAGGTCGGCGAGCGCAAGGTGTACTCGCTGACGGATGCCGGTCGCGCCGCCGCTGCGGAACTCACCGACGCCGAGCGGCCGTGGCAGCCGCGCCGGGCGTGGGACGGCGACAGGGCAGCGCTGCCCAAGGCCGGCGCGAAGCTCGCCCAGGCGATCGGGCAGGTCGCCACCAGCGGCACGCGGGAGCAGACCGACCGGGCCGCCGTGATCCTCGACGAGACGCGCCGCAAGCTCTACGCCCTCCTCGCCGAGGACTGAGCGCGTGCCGCAGCGCAGCGGCAGCCCCACAGAACCGCCCGCCGGCCGGGCCCTCCGCGCGCGCTACCGGCGCATCGTGCGGTTCGCGGGGCTCTTCCTCGCCCAGACCTGGTGGTTCGAGCTGGTGCTGCCCCGGTTCGGTCTGCGCCGGTTCGCCGCACGCGGTCGCAGCCGGCGCCTGCAGCACATGGCGCGCCGCTTCTTCGTGCTCGCCGCCGACCTCGGCGGCCTGATGATCAAGGTGGGGCAATTCATGTCCTCGCGCCTGGACATCCTGCCGCCCGAGATCACCCGCGAGCTCGAGGGGCTGCAGGACGAGGTGGCGGCGGAGCCGTTCGAGGGCATCCGCGCGCAGACCGAGCGCGAGCTGGGCCTGCCGCTGGAGGTCGCCTATGCCTCCTTCGACCCGGTGCCGATCGCGGCGGCATCCCTTGGCCAGGCGCACCGCGCGCGGTTGTCGCCCGCTCTCGCTGCCGACCTCGGGTTCGCCGACGTCGTCGTCAAGGTGCAGCGCCCCGGCATCGAGGAGATCGTCGCCGTCGACCTCGCAGCGCTGCGCCGGGTCGCCCGCTGGCTCTCGCGGGTGCGGCTGGTGTACACCCGGGCGGATGCGCCGGCACTCGTCGAGGAGTTCGCCACGACCAGCCTGGAGGAGATCGACTACCTGCACGAGGCCGCGAGCGCCGAGCGTTTCGCGGAGGATTTCGCCGGCGACCAGGTCATCCGCTCGCCCGTCGTGGTCTGGGATCGCACCGCCCTGCGCGCCCTGACCCTGTCGGATGTGACGGCGATCAAGATCACCGACGTCCCCGCGCTCCGCGCGGCGGGCATCGACCCGGCGGCGGTCGCGCAGGAACTCGCCCGTGCGACGTTCCAGCAGATCTTCGTGGCCGGCTTCTTCCACGCCGACCCGCATCCGGGCAACCTCTACGTCACCCCCGCTCCCGCGTCGGCGTCGGTGTCGGCGGAGACCGGCCAGGCGCCGCCGTGGAGGCTCACCTACGTCGACTTCGGGATGATGGGCGAGATCTCCGACGCGCTGCGGGCGGGCCTGCGGGACTTCATCCTGGCGACGGTCGGCCGGGATGTGCGCGGCCTGGTCGCCTCCCTCGAACGGCTCGGCGTGCTGCTGAGTACCGGCGACACCGAGGAGCTGGAGCGGGCGATGACCGCGCTGTTCGACCGCTTCGGCGGCATGGGCGTGGCGGAGCTGCAGGAGATCGATCCGCGGGAGCTGGAGCGCTTCGGGCGTCAGTTCGGCGAGACGGTGCGCGCGCTCCCGTTCCAGCTGCCGGAGAGCTTCCTGCTGCTCATCCGCACCATCTCCCTCATCTCGGGCGTCACGAGTGCCCTGAACCGCGACTTCAACATGTGGGATGCCGTCGACCCGTTCGCCCGCACCGTGCTCAGCTCCGGCGGGCGGGGCGCGCTCCGCGACCTGCCGCAGCAGGCGCTTACCCTGGGCTCCACCCTCGCGCGCCTGCCGCGGCGGCTGGACGAGCTGGCGACCCAGCTCGAGCGCGGCCGCCTCGCGGTCCGCTCCCCGGACCTCGAACGCCGCATGCGGTCACTCGAGCGCTCCCTCGGCCGGGTGGTCTCGGCGATCCTGTTCGGCGCGCTGCTGATCGCCGGGGTGCTCCTCCGCACCCAGGACGAGGTGCTCGGCGGGGTGCTGATCGGCGTCTCCGCCGTGCCGCTCATCCACGTCCTCGCCACCGGGCGCGGGAGGTAGCCGGGCCGCCTGGGCGTTGACCCCCGGGTGCCGAGCCGACGGGTGCGCGATGACAGCCTGGAACGGCACCGACCCAGGAGATCCCCTTATGCCCCTCTTCCGACGCACCGCAGCCACCCCGCTGATCAGCCCGGTCCCGCCGAGCGACCCCGCCCTCGAAGACCCCCGGCGCCGCTCGATCTGGTCCGACCCGCTCGGTCGTCTCGCGATCCGCTGCGCGCAGATCGTGGTGGTGCTCCTGGTCGTCGGGCTGATCGTCTACGCGCTCATGCAGCTCACCGTCGTCGTGATCCCGGTGCTGCTGGCGCTCATCATCGCCTCGGCACTGTCTCCGCTGGCGTCGTTCCTGCGGCGGCACGGCTGGCCGTCGATCCTCGCGACGGTCGGCATCCTCGCCGCATCCGGGATCGTGCTGGGCGGGCTCGTCTACCTCATCGTGCGCGCGGTCGAGAACCAGTGGGGCGACCTCGTCGACTCCGCCGCAAAGGGGCTCCGGCGGCTGCAGGCGTTCGCGACGGGGCTGCCGTTCGATATCACCGACAAGCAGATCGCCGATGCGAAGAGCGGGCTCACCGACTTCCTCACGTCGTCGCAGTTCGGATCCGGTGCGCTCGCGGGCGTCTCGGCGGCCGGCAACTTCCTCACCGGTCTGGCCGTGTTCGTCGTGGTGCTGTTCTTCTTCCTCAAAGACGGACCGCGCATCTGGGACTTCCTCTGCCGCCCGTTCCGCGGCCACCGTTACGAACGCGCCCGTCGGGCCGGGCACGTCACCGCGGCCACCTTCGGCGGGTACGTGCGCGGAACCGCCACCGTCGCCCTCGTCGACGCCGTCGGCATCGGCGGCGGGCTCGCGATCATGAACCTCTTCGGGCTTCGGGTGCCGCTCGTGCTCCCCCTCGCCGTGGTGGTCTTCGTCTCGGCGTTCATCCCGATCGTCGGGGCGACGGCCGCCGGCATCCTGGCCGCCCTGGTCGCCCTGGTCGCCTCGGGCCCGCTCGCCGCGCTGATCGTCGTCGGAATCGTCGTGATCGTGAACCAGCTGGAAGGCAACTTCCTGCAGCCGGTGGTGATGGGACGGACGCTGAGCCTGCATCCGCTCGTGATCCTGATCGCCCTCACCACCGGGACGGTGCTCGGCGGCATCCTCGGCGCGATCCTCGCGGTGCCGCTCACCGCGGTCGCGTGGAAGATCATCAACGTCTGGAACGGCGACCACCAGCCCGCCGAGTTCGCCCGCCAGAAGCGCCCCGAGCGGATGACGGACTCAGCCTCCGCCTGAAGCGCTGCATCCTCGCGCGAGCGTCGAGTGCCCGAACCGATCCGAACCGATCCGATCCGATCCGATCCGATCCGATCCGATCCGATGGAGCATGCCTACGTCGCCCTGTCGCGGCGCCTCAGGCCTCAGGGACCGGTTGCCTACCCGCGTGGACGGCAACAGCTCACGATTCTGCTCCTCCGGAGCGGGAGGGATGCGCCCCGCTCGGGGGACTCCGTCGTCGCTAGTCGGCGGTCGACGGAGCAACGGTCGAAGGAATCCAGACGCGCATGGTCGATGGGCCGCGCTCGGCCCAGTCGTGGTAGGGGATGAGGGCGACCTCCGCCGACTCGCTGTGGTGAGCATCCGCGCGCGGGCCATAGGGCCATCCGTCGTCCGAGTAGGACGTCCGGGTCAACCGAGCCGCGACACGGCCCCCCTCGTCGCGGACGGACGCCGGGTCGAGGGCCACCCCGGCGAGATCGGTCCCGAGCCCCGCCGCCTCCAGGTCGACCGACTCCAGGCACAGCACCTCGGGGCCGCGCTCCACTGTCACTGATCCGCGGACGGGATCGATCCGTGGATCCGGATGCACCACGCGTGCCCGCACCGGCAACTCGAGCACGACGATGTCGCCGGCCCTGAACGCGCGCCGCACCTGAGCGATCCCGGGCGGAACCGGAGCCCCGTCGAGCATCGCCCCCTCCGCCCACGCCGGAACCCGGAGCGAGAGCGTGAACTCCGCATCCTGCAGCACCCGCACCGATACGTTCCCGGAGGCGGGGTAGGCGGTCGCGACCTCGAGTTCGACAGCGGTGCGGTCGCCGGTCAGGGTAGAGACCCGCGCGGGGGCGTACTGGTAAAGCTGCACCCCCCGCTCGTCGGCGGTGGCGACGTAAGCGGCGAGCGACGCGAGTGTCCTCGCGACGTTCGGCGGGCAGCACGACACGTCGAACCACGGTGCCCGCAGCGACGACTGCGCACGCGACGAAGCGGCATCCGCGTCGGGAACGGCCCCCGGATCGCGCTGCTGCAGAGTGTTCGTGTAGAAGAACGCACGACCGTCGGAGGACGGCGAGGTGGCGACGACGTTGAAGAGCGTCCGCTCGATGAGATCCCCCAATGCCGCCGTCGACTCACCGTCCGGCTCCGCTAACAGCAGCCGCCAGCTCAGTTGCACCGAGGCCACGCCGGCACAGGTCTCGGAGTACGCGCGGTCTGGCGGCAGCTCGAAGTCGGCGCCGAACGCCTCGTCCGAGTGATGCGAGCCCTGCCCCCCCGTGACGTAGGTGCGTCGTGCCACGGTCGTTGCCCACTGGGTGCGCACTGCGCTCAGCAGGGCAGCATCCCCGGTTTCAGCGGCCACGTCGGCGGCACCGGATGCGGAGTAGTTCGCCCGCACCGCGTGCCCGCGGAGCACGGTCGCCTGGAGCACCGGCACGTCGTCCTGCCAGTACTCGCGCCCCCACACGGGGTCGGCGAGCACGTGCGTCCCGCGGCGCTCCACGAAGATCCGCGCCTGCTCGACGTACCGACGCTCCCCCGTCGCGCGGCCGAGCTCGACCAGCGCCGTTTCCACCTCCGGATGCCCGCACACCGATTGGATCCCGTGCGCCCCGAAGACCTCGCACACGAGGTCGGCCGCGCGGCGGGCGACCGCCGCGATCCCGTCGTCGGCATCGGGACGGGTGCGGATGCGGGCGACCGCAGCCTGGAACAGGTGCCCGAGGCAATAGAGCTCGTGCCCCCACTCCAGGTCGGACCAGCGCGGCCTCTGCCCAGGGCGGCCGAACGCGGTGGAGAGGTAGCCGTCCGGATCCTGCGCCGCCGCGACGCGGGTCACCACCGAGCGGAAATCTGCCTCAAGTGCGGCATCGTCGGCTCGTCCGAGTTCCCACGACACCGCCTCGAGGTACTTGTACACCTCGGAGTCGGCGAACTCCCGCCCGTGCCGCCTCTCCGGCAGGGTGCCCGCGGCGGCGAGATCGAAGTTCGCGAGCCAGCCCTCCCGCTCCAGCCAGTGGCGGATGTGCGGCAGGGTGTTTGCGGCATTCACCCTTTGCATCCGTTCCCAGAAGCCCCCGGTGATGCGCACCGACTCGAGCCCGAGAGGACGGCGCACGCCCGTCGACGGCTGCACGGGAAGCACGGCTGCGGTGGTGATGGTCATCCCTTGAACGCTCCTGACATGAATCCGCGGACGTAGTGCCGCTGGAGGATGAGGAAGAGGACCACGCAGGGCAGCGCCATCACGATGACGCCCGCCTCGGTTGCCCCGTAGTCGACGACGCCCTGCACCTGACCGCGGAGGTTCGCGATGGCGACCGGGAACGTCAGCAGGTCGCTGTCGTTCAGCAGGATGAGCGGCGCGAGGACCTCGTTCCAGGCCGCGAGGAACGCGAACAGGCCGACGGTGATGAGTCCCGGGCGGATCGCCGGCAGCAGCACTCGCACGAGCACCCCGAACGACGTGCAGCCATCGACCGCAGCCGCCTCGTCGAGTTCCTTGGGCACGGCCTCGAACGAGATCCGCATCATGAAGGTTGCAAAGGGCAGTTGGAACATGGTGAGCACGAGGGCGACCCCGACCTGCGAGTTCGGGAGTCCGACGTCGTTCGGCAGCTGGTAGAGCGGGATCAGCAGCGTCGCGTAGGGGACCATGAGGATCGCCAGGGTTGCGAGGAACAGCAGGTTGCGGCCCGGGAAGCGGAATCGCGCGAACGCGTAACCGCCGAGCGTCGAGACCACCAGGGTCAGGACCACGGTGGTGAGGGTCACGAATGCGGTGTTGCCGAGGTAGCGCAGGATGCCCGCCTGGTACTCGGTGAGCGCGACGTAGTTGCCGAACCCCCATCCACTGGCCTGGCTCGTGCCGGCCAGTGGGGCGAACGACGACAGTAGGGTCCAGAGGATCGGGTAGAGGAAGACCGCCGCGACGCCGACGGTCAGCACGATGTAGAGGATGCGCCGGACGGCCGTCCCGGCGTCGAGCGGTGCGCGGCGCACGCCCATCCGCGGCGACGCCTCCGCACTCACGCGTCCGCCTCGCTTCCGCGCAGAGCCCGCAGCTGGATCACGTTGATGACGACGAGCGCCGCGAGCACGATGACCGACAGCGCGGCGGCGGCTCCGAGGTCGTTCTGCCCCTGGAAGGCGACGATGTACACCAGCTGCACCACCGAGATCGTCGAGTTGTCGGGCTGGCCCTTGGTGAGGATGTAGAACTGCTCGAATGCCAGCAGCGACCCTGTCACGCTCAGCACCGTGGTCAGGGCGAGCGTCGGGCGCAGCAGGGGGAGCGTCACACGACGGAAGATCTGCCAGCCGGAGGCGCCGTCGATCCGCGCGGCTTCGTACACCTCGTCGGGGATCGCCTGGAGGCCGACGAGCATGAGCAGCATGTAGAAACCGGCGTAGCGCCAGACGATGAGAAACAAGGTGGAGGCGAGCGCCCCGCCCGGGGTTCCGAGGAAGCTGAACTTCCACGTCGCCATCAGGTCGGCGAACGGCCCGGCGTAGGGCGAGTACAGCGCGTAGAACATGAGGGACGCCGACGCCAGACCGAGCGCGGAGGGCACCAGGATCGCGACCCGCAGGAAGCCCTTCCAGCGCGTCGACTCCTGCACCAGGAGTGCGAGCCCCAGACCGATCACCACGAGCAGGATCGTCGCGAGGACGGTGTACTGCAGCGTGAACCCGATCGAGCTCCAGAAGAAGCGCTGATCGACGGCGTTCGTGAAGTTCTGCGGGAAGTTGATGCCCTGGTAGCCGCCGAGCAGCGGCCACTGGGATGCGGCGATCACCAGCACGAACACCAAGGGCACGAGGAACAGCAGGACGACGAAGGCCGCTGTCGGTAGGGCGTACAGCCAGCCGGTCAGGGAGTGCATCCGTCGCCGGCGGGCTGCGGCGGGGCGGCCCGATCGGGACGCGCGGGGGGCGATGGCGGTGGTCATCGGCGTCCTCGTTCTCGTTCTCGGATCGTGCGGATCGTGGGGGGGCGGCCGGCATCCGGGTCGCACCGGATGCC
>JACRGJ010000053.1 GCA_016212425.1 Micrococcales bacterium
CGCGCGCGCCGGCACCGAGAGCTTCGGCAACTGAACGAGATCGCCCGGGGTGGAGAGGGTGAAGGGGCTCTCGCCCGGACGGCCGAAGACGAGGAAGACCACGACCCCGGCCAACGCGAGGACACCCAGGATGATCGGGGTCTTCCACCGCGCGGAGCGGGAGAGCACGGTCTCGGCGGGACCGCCCAGACCGCGGCCGGCGAGGTCGACAGCGGTGGCGGTCATCGCGAGATCACCGCCTTGGTGATCGAGGGCCGTCGCAGGCGGAAGCCGCTCGGCTTGGGCAGGCGGAACATCGTGCGCACGAGCGGCGGCGCGGCGATGAGCAGCACGATGACCGACTGGATGACGCTGACCAGGTCGATCGGCACGTAGGCCTGCATGTCGAACGAGCCGGCGCGCAGCGCCCCGAAGAGCAGACCCGCGGCGAAGACGCCCCACGGACGCGAACGCCCGAGCAGCGCGACGGTGATCGCGTCGAAGCCGACGCGCGCGGCGTCGAAGGTGGGCGAGATGCCCTGCGGGTGGTCCTTGGCGCTGAAGAGCAGCGTGAAGGCGGCCAGCCCCGCGAGAGCTCCGGCGATGAGCATCGAGAGGAAGAGCACGCTCTTCACGTTCATCCCGGCCACCAGCGCCGCATCCGGGTTCTGGCCCACGGCGCGCAGCCGCAGGCCGAGAGAGCTGCGGCCCAGCAGCCAGGCGGTGAACACCGTGGCGAGCACGACCAGCACGAAGCCCCAGTCCACGATCCAGCCCGGGGTGCCGGGGAAAAGGTACGGCAGGGCGGCGCGATCCGGGATCGGCGGGGATTGCGGGTTCACCTGGCCGGGCGCCTGCAGCAGCGGCGTCTTCAGCATTTAGTCGATAAGACAGAACGCGACGTAGGTGCGCATGCTCGTGGTGATCACCTCGTGGGCGCCGCTGACCGCGCGCAGGATGCCGACGATCCCGCCCCACAGCGCGCCGCCGAGGATCGCCAGGATGCCGGCCAGCGGCACCAGCACCGGTCCGGGCAGGTTCGAGTTGAACACCAGGGCGCCGGAGAAGATCGCGCCGATGATGATCTGCCCGCGCCCGCCGATGTTGAACAGGCCGGTGCGGAAGCCGAGCGCGACGCCCAGACCGGCGGCGATGAGCGGCGTGGCGTTGCGGAGCGTGTCGGTGAGCGGAGCGAGTCGCTCGAGCAGGGTGCCGCTGTCGGCGAAGATCGAGCCGGTGAACAGCGCCTGGTAGGTCACCCCGATCTGGGCGAAGGTCAGTCCGGGGGCGGAGAAGAAGTAGGCCATGGTGCCGTCGGTGTTGAAGATCGCGATGAACACCGCGCCGACGAGCAGACCCGCGACGATCGAGAGCACCGACACGGCGGCGGTGCCGCCGGAGAGCTCGCGGAGGAACAGGCGCCGCCGCGATCCGGCCGCCGGCTCGCTCTCGGGGGCTCGTTGCTCTTCGGGGATCTGCGATCCGTCGACCGCGCCGAGGGGGGCCGAGGTGGGCGCGTCGGGGTCGCTCATGCGGCCAGCTCCGTCCCGTCCGCCAGTTTCGTCCCCTCGGGCAGCTCGCCCGTCATCATGATGCCCAGCACCTCGCGCGGGGTGGAGGCCGGCACGATCCCGACGATCCCGCCGCGGTACATCACCGCGATGCGGTCGGCCAGCGCGTAGACCTCGTCGAGCTCGGTGGAGACGACGATCACGGGCGCCCCGCCGTCGCGGGTGGCGACGATCTGCGAGTGGACGAACTCGATCGAGCCGACGTCGAGGCCGCGGGTGGGTTGCGAGGCGACGAGCAGCCGCAGCTCGCGCGCGAGCTCGCGGGCCAGCACCACCGTCTGCTGGTTCCCGCCGGACAGGGTTCCCGCGGGCGCCGTGATCGACTGCGCGCGGATGTCGAACTGGCCGAGCTTCCCCGTCGCGAACTCCACCATCGCGTCGAGCTGCAGCGAACCGGCCCGCACGAACGGTCGACCCTGCGCTCGATCGAGGATCAGGTTCTCGGCGATGGTGAACCCCGCGACGAGCCCGTCTTCGGTGCGGTCCTCGGGCACGAATCCGACTCCCGAGTCGAGCACCTCGCGGATGGAGGAGCCGAGCAGCTCCTGCCCGTCCAGCAGCACCGAGCCCTCGACGTTGCGGTGCATCCCGAGCAGGGTCTCGGTCAGCTCGGTCTGACCGTTGCCCTGCACGCCGGCGATGGCGAGGATCTCGCCGCCGCGCACCCGGAACGAGACGTCGTCGACCACACGGGCGCCGCGGGCGTCGCGCACGGTGAGCCCGGCCACCTGGAGCCCGTTGTCGCGCACCCGGGGCGCATCCTTCACGATGGTCAGCTCGACGCTGCGGCCGACCATCAGCGAGGCCAGCTCGGCGTTCGTCGCCGCCGGGGACGCCTCGCCGACGACCTTGCCGAGGCGCACCACGGTGATCCGGTCGGCGACCTCGCGCACCTCGCGGAGTTTGTGGGTGATGAAGACGATCGCGGTACCTGCGTCCCGCAGCTGCCGCATGATGGACATCAGCTCGTCGGTCTCCTGCGGGGTGAGCACCGCCGTGGGCTCGTCGAACACGAGCACCTTGGCGTCCCGGGCGAGCGCCTTGATGATCTCCACCCGCTGCTGCACCCCGACCGGCAGATCCTCGACCAGCGCATCCGGATCGACGTGGAAGCCGAATCGGTCGGAGATCTCGCGCACCCGCGCGCGGGCGGCCGGCAGATCCAGGACGCCGAGGGCACGGGTCTGCTCATGGCCGAGCATGACGTTCTCGGCGACGGTGAACACCGGGATGAGCATGAAGTGCTGATGCACCATCCCGATCCCCGCCGCCATCGCGTCCCCGGGACCGGCGAAGGACTGCACCCGGTCGTCGAGCAGGATCTCGCCGCCGTCGGGCTGATACAGCCCGTAGAGCACGTTCATGAGGGTCGACTTGCCGGCCCCGTTCTCGCCGAGGAGGCAGTGGATCTCGCCCGGCTCCACGGTGAGGTCGATCGAGTCGTTGGCGATCAGGTCGCCGAACCTCTTGGTGATGCCGCGCAGCTCGAGCTTCATTGCGCCGCCCATCCTTTCACGGGGGAAACCTCGGGGGAACCGGCCGAAGCCGGTCCCCCCGAGGCGTGGGACGGGTCCTACTTGTTGAGGTAGGAGGTCACCTTGATCTCGCCGGAGATGATCTTGGACTGGATGTCCTTGAGCTCCGACTTGGTCGCCGAGCTGACCTTGCTGTCGTAGTCGTGGAAGGGCGCGATGCCGACGCCGCCGTTCTTCAGCGTGCCGACGTAGGGGGTGACGTCGAAGGTCGAGGACCCCTTCGAGTTCGCGACGACGTCCTGCACCGCCTGGCTCATGTCCGTGAGGATCGAGGTCAGGTAGAGCTTCTTGTAGGTCGGGGCCGTGACGTACGTGTCGGCGTCCACGCCGAGCAGGGCGATGTCCTTCCCGGAGTCCTGGATGGCGGCACCCGCGCTCTGGAAGATCGGACCGCCCACCGGCAGGATGACGTCGGCGTTCTGGTCGATGATCGACTGCGCGACCTGCTTGGCCTTGTCGCCCGCGGCGAACTCGCCGACCTGGGTCGCCTTGTCCGGCGCCGCCGGGTCGTAGCCGACCAGCTTGACGTTCTTGCCCTTCTGCTCGTTGTAGTAGGTCATGCCCTGGCTGAAGCCATCCATGAAGATCGTGACGGTCGGGAAGGGGATGCCGGCGAAGGTGCCGAGGACGCCGGTCTTCGTGACGCTGGCCGAGGCGTAGCCGGCCAGGAACGCCGCCTGCGCGGTGTCGAAGAGGATCGGCTTGATGTTGGGCGCATCGGTCTTGCCGTCGAAGTTGTTGTCGGCCGCGTCGTCGATGATCGCGAAGTCGATCTTCGGGTTCTCCTTGGCCGCCGCGACCGTCGCCTTCGACAGGTTGAAGCCGACCGTGATGATGAGCGAGCACTTGGCCTTGATCAGGCTGTCGATGTTCGGGGCGTAGTCGCTGTCGCTGTTGGACTCGCGCTTCTGGTAGCTGACGCCGACCTTCTTCGCCCCGGCGACGAGTCCTTCGAAGCCGAGCTGGTTGAACGACTTGTCGTCGAATCCGCCGGAGTCCGAGACCATGCACGGCAGGAACGAGCTCTTCGCGCCGGAGCCGCTGCCCGACGGGGTGGGGGCGGCCGCACAGCCGGCGAGAGTGAGCGCGGCGGCGCTCAGGGTGGCGAGAGCGGCGATCGCCGACTTCCGCGAGAGGTGTGTCACTTCTGGTGCCTCCAAGGGAGAAATGCCGGACGGGATGCCGGGATCGGCGACCACCCTACCGGCGCGGATCCGGGCCGGAGAGGCGCCGACGGAGGTCGTCGCGGAAGCGTTACGAAGTCGCGATTCGACGGTAACGAGCGCGTAATGCGCCGCGGAAGCACGAGTCCGCCACCCGGGCGTGCTCAGAGCACCTCGGGGCGGGTCGACTTCAGCCGGTCGACGACCTGCTTGACCCGCTGCGCGTGCTCGGTGCGCGTGACGAGGAGGGCATCCGGGGTGTCCACCACGACGACATCGTCGAGCCCCACCACCGCGACGACGCGTCCGCTGGAGTTGATCACGAGGCCGGAGGCGTCATCCGCCAGCACCTTCTCCACGTCGCCCAGGGTGACCAGCTGGTTCGGGCGGCCCGCGGCGCCGAGGCGGGCGATGGTGGCGAAGTCGCCCACGTCGAACCAGGTGAACCGGCCGGGCACGACGGCGAAGCGACCCGCGGCGGCGGCGGGCTCGGCCACCGTGTAGTCGATGGCGATCTTCTCCAGGTGCGGCCAGAGGCGCGCCACCGCATCCGCCCGCCCGTCGCCGTCCCAGGCGGAGGCGAGTTCCTCCAGCCCGGCGACGAGCTGCGGGCGGCTCCGACGCATCTCCTCGAGGAGGGTGTCGGCGCGGGCGACGAACATGCCCGCATTCCAGAGGTAGTCGCCGCTGCGCAGGTAGGACAGCGCGGCATCGAGATCGGGCTTCTCGGTGAAGCTGTCGGCCAGGAGCGCGGAGGGCGCGCCCGGCGCGGGCCCCGTGGCCCGGATGTAGCCGAACCCGGTCGCCGGCTCGGTGGGCGTGACCCCGATGGTCACCACGTAGCCACGGTCGGCCGCGTCGATGGCCTGCCGCACCGCCTGCCCGAACGAGGCCACACCGCGGACGATGTGGTCGGCGTGGAAGGAGCCGATGATCACCTCGGGTTCGCGGCGGACGAGGATCGCCGCGGCGAGGCCGATCGCGGCGGAGGAGTCGCGCGGCTCCTCCTCGAGGACGAGGTTCGCCTCGGCGAGCTCGGGGATCTGCTCCCGCACGGCGTCGCCATGCGCCCGCCCGGTGACGACCATGATGCGACCCTCGCCTGAGATGGGAGCGACGCGCTGCCAGGTGTCGCGGAGCAGACTCTCGCCGCTGCCGCTGAGGGAGTGGAGGAACTTCGGCGCGGCGGCGCGGGAGAGCGGCCACAGACGCGATCCGACACCGCCGGCCGGGATCACCGCGTGGAACCGATCGATGGCCGTGGACGGAGCGGTCATGCGCCTCACCCTACCGAGGCGGTCGCGGTGGCCAGCGCGCGTCGGGAGTCGGGATTAGGATCGTTGCGCCCCGAGAAACAGGAGGACACGTGACGAGCCAGGCAGGTTCCGGCACCGTCGCAGCCCCCCGCATCCCCGCCCCGCAGCGTCCCGTCGGCACGCTCTACCGCGGTCGCGAGGGCATGTGGTCGTGGGTGCTGCACCGCATCACCGGGACGGCGATCTACTTCTTCCTTCTGGTGCACATCCTCGACACGTCCCTCGTGCGGGTGAGCTCGGAGGCCTACGACGCCGTCATCTCGACCTACAAGAACCCGATCATGGGCCTGGGCGAGGCGGGCCTCGTCGTCGCGATCGTGTTCCATGCGATGAACGGGCTGCGGATCATCCTGGTCGACTTCTGGCCGTGGGCGACCCGGCACCAGCGCCTGCTGTTCTGGATCGTCGTCGGCGTCTGGGTGGTGCTGCTGGCCGGATTCCTCCCCCGCCACCTGATGGTCGTCTTCGGGGGTGAGGGATGACCACCGAGACCATCCAGGCGCCGCGCTCCGCCGCCGCCGCGCGCCGCGGACGATTCAACCTCGAGAAGTGGGGCTGGATCTACATGCGCGTCTCGGGCGTGGTGCTGATCGTCCTCGTCTTCGGCCACCTCTACGTCAACCTGTTCTCGGGCGAGGGCGTGCGCGCGATCGACTTCGCCTTCGTCGCCGGCAAGTGGGCCAGCCCGTTCTGGATCGTCTGGGACACGCTGCTGCTCTGGCTGGCGCTGATCCACGGCGCCAACGGGATGCGCACGCTCGTCAACGACTACGCCCGCGGCCGCCTCCGCCCGCTCCTGCAGGGCGCGCTCCTCGTCTCCACCGTCGTCCTCCTCACCCTGGGAACCCTCGTGATCTACACCTTCGATCCCTGCCTCGATCCGAGTGTCGCCGGCGACCTCGGCGCGGTCTGCACCGCCCGATGAGCCCGCGCAGCACCGCGAGCCCGGCGACCGGCGCCCTCGAGTTCGAGGACGGCGATGTGATCGACGGCATCCACTACCACCGGCACGACGTGATCATCGTCGGCGCCGGCGGCGCGGGCATGCGCGCGGCGATCGAGGCCGCCCCGAAGGCGAACACCGCGGTCATCACAAAGCTCTACCCGACGCGCTCCCACACCGGGGCGGCGCAGGGCGGCATGGCCGCCGCCCTCGCGAACGTCGAGGAGGACAGCTGGGAGTGGCACACCTTCGACACGGTGAAGGGCGGCGACTACCTCGTCGATCAGGATGCCGCGGAGATCCTGGCGAAGGAGGCCATCGACGCGATCCTCGACCTCGAGAACATGGGCCTGCCCTTCAACCGCACGCCGGAGGGCCGGATCGACCAGCGCCGGTTCGGCGGCCACACTCGCGACCACGGCAAGGCGCCCGTGCGCCGGGCCTGCTACGCGGCGGACCGCACCGGCCACATGATCCTGCAGACGCTGTTCCAGAACTGCGTGAAGCTGGGCGTCAACTTCTTCAACGAGTACTACGCGCTCGACCTCATCATGACCGAGGTGGGCAGCGGCACGGCCAAGAAGACGGTGCCCTCGGGCGTCGTCGCCTACGAGCTGGCCACCGGCGCGCTGCACGTCTTCCAGGGCAAGGCCGTCGTCTTCGCCACGGGCGGCTTCGGGAAGATCTACAAGACCACCTCGAACGCGCACACCCTCACCGGCGACGGCGTCGGGATCGTCTGGCGGAAGGGCCTGCCGCTGGAGGACATGGAGTTCTTCCAGTTCCACCCCACCGGCATCTACAAGCTCGGCATCCTGATCACCGAGGGCGTACGCGGCGAGGGCGGGGTGCTGATCAACGGCCAGGGCGAACGGTTCATGGAGAAGTACGCCAGGACCGTCAAGGACCTGGCCTCCCGGGACGTGGTCAGCCGGGCCATCTACCTGGAGATCCGTGAGGGCCGCGGCGTCAATGGCAGCAACTACGTCTACCTGGACGTGCGGCCTGAGACCGTCAACCGCTACGCGGCCCTCGACGGGCGGCGGAACCTGGATGGCACGCCTTACACCGTGACCGGCGAACAGATCCTGGCCAAGCTGCCCGACATCGTCGACTTCTGCCGGGTCTACCTGGGTGTCGACCCGGTCACCCAGCCGATGCCCATCCAGCCGACGGCCCATTACGCCATGGGCGGCATCCCGACCGACAAATACGGCCAGGTGATCCGCGACGAGAAGAACACGGTGGTGCCCGGGCTGTACGCGGCGGGCGAGTGCGCCTGCGTATCGGTGCACGGAGCCAACCGCCTGGGCACCAACTCGCTGCTCGACATCGTGGTCTTCGGTCGGCGGGCGGGCGCGGCCATGGCCGCGTTCGCGGGCTCAGGCTC
>JACRGJ010000055.1 GCA_016212425.1 Micrococcales bacterium
CCGCGCCACCGGCGCCCGCCCCGCCCCCCCGCCCCGCGCGCGCGCGCCACGACCGCCCTGCCCGCACCGAGCGCCCGGCGCTCTCGCGCGACGAGCGTCCCGCCTTCCCCCACGCCGGCGCGCCGCGCCACTCCGACCGCCTCCACCGCGACACCCCTCGCTCGGACGCGGCCCCGCGCCACGAGCCGGTCGAGGATGTGGTGCTCGAGCGCCTCGAGGGGGAGGTCGACTCCGCCGACACCGAGGGCGTGAGCTTCGGCGACCTCGGGCTCGGGCCGAACATCGTCCGCGTGCTGGCCGAGCTGGGAGCCGCGGCGCCGTTCCCGATCCAGGCCGCGACCATCCCGGATGCCCTGGCCGGTCGCGATGTGCTCGGTCGGGGCCGCACCGGCTCCGGCAAGACCATCGCGTTCGCCGCGCCGCTGGTGGAGCGGATCCTGCGCGGTCGCGCGGACCGCGCCGCGGGCGAGCGCCGCAAGCCGGGCCGCGCTCCGGAGGCGCTCATCCTGGCCCCGACGCGCGAGCTGGCCCTGCAGATCGACCGCACGGTGCAGCCGATCGCGCAGAGCGTGGGCCTGTTCACCACCCAGGTGTACGGCGGCGTGCCCTACGCGCGGCAGTACGGCGCGCTCAGCCGCGGCGTCGACATCGTGATCGGCACGCCCGGCCGCGTCGAGGACCTCATCGAGCAGGGCCGCCTCGACCTGTCGCGGGTGTCGATCGTGGTGCTCGACGAGGCCGACCACATGACCGACCTGGGCTTCCTCGAGCCGGTGCAGCGCATCCTGCGGCGCACCGCCGACGATGGGCAGCGGATGATGTTCTCCGCCACGCTCGACACCGCGGTGGCGGCGCTGGTCGACGAGTTCCTCGCCGACCCGGCCGTGCCCGAGGTGGCCGGCGAGCAGGCGTCGTCGTCGACGATCGAGCACCTGGTGTTAATGCTCGACCAGCGCGACAAGCTGGAGGTGCTGGCCGAACTGGCCGACGGACCGTCGCCGAAGCTCGTCTTCGTGCGCACCCGCTCCTTCGCCGAGGACGTCGCCGACCTGCTCGACGACCACGGGATGGACGCGGTCGCCCTGCACGGCGACCTCACCCAGCCGCGCCGCACCCGCAACCTGGAGCGCTTCTCCCGCGGGCGGGCGACCGCGCTGGTGGCCACGGATGTCGCGGCGCGCGGCATCCACATCGACGACGTCGCGCTGGTGATCCAGGCGGATGCGCCCGACGAGTACAAGACGTATCTGCACCGCTCCGGCCGCACCGGTCGCGCCGGAAAGGACGGGGTCGTCGTGACGCTCGTGGCGAAGAACCGCCGCCGCCGCGTCGAGGAGCTGCTCGGGCGCGCCGGCATCCAGGCCGAGTGGACGACGGTGCGCCCCGGCGACGGCACGATCCGCGACCTCGTGGAGCGCGTGAACGCGCAGGGGTGAGCGAGCACTCCCGCGCGGCACGGAGTGCGTTCGGTACGCCGCCTCCTGCGCGTCCGGGCTCCTCTTGTAGCGTGGAGGGGTGGATGTCCGTGCCTTCCGGCCCGGCGACACCGACGCCGTCGTGGCGCTCTGGGAGCGCTGCGGGCTCACCCGCCCGTGGAACGACCCGCGGCGCGACATCGAGCGGAAGCTGAACGAACAGCCGGAGCTGTTCCTGGTGGGCACGGTGCAGGGTGAGCCGATCGCGAGCGCAATGGCGGGCTTCGACGGGCATCGCGGGTGGTTGTACTACCTGGCTGTGCATCCAAACCACCGCGGCGCAGGCCACGCCCGGGCGCTCGTTGAGGAGATCGAACGGACGCTGACCATGCGGGGCGTGCCGAAGCTCAACCTGCAGGTGCGGGACGACAACCTCCACGCACTGGCGTTCTGGAAGGCGATGGGCTACACCCGCGAGCACAATGTCTCGCTCGGGCGCCGGCTCATCCCCGACGGGCCTTCCTAGGAACACGCGACGGGCCTTCCTAGGAACAACTGAATCGCCCCTGGGTCTGATTTCGCTCTCCATCACGACGAACCGCGAAGAGCCGATGACCCGCGGGGATGAACTTGCCAAGATCGGAGGGTGTCACGTCTGATCGATCTCAGTCACACCATCAGCGCCGGGCTGATTACCTACCCGGGCTTGCCCGCGCCGTCGGTAACTCCGCACCTGACGCGGGAGGCCTCCCGGAAGCGGTACGCGCCGGGTACCGAGTTCGCGATGGACATCATCACGATGATCGGGAACACCGGAACCTACCTGGACTCGCCCTTTCACCGCTACGCCGACGGTCCCGACCTCGCCGGCCTCGAGTTGACGAACCTGGTCAGTGTCCCCACCCGGGTTTTCCACCTCCGGAGTGCGGCGGAGCGCGGCATCGGACCACAGGACGTCGAGGGCTCACTCCGGGGGATGGCAGTGCTGCTCGACACCGGATGGGACCGCCACTTCGGCTCTCCCGCTTACGGTGACCCCGCTCCGTTCCTCACCGCGTCCGGCGCGTCCGCGCTCATCGAGGCCGGGGCGGTACTGGTCGGCATCGACTCGATCAATATTGACGACACCAGCACCGAGTCCGCGGGCGCCCGCCCGGCTCACAGCCTGCTCTTGGCTGCCGGGATTCACGTCGTGGAGCATCTCACCGGCCTCGCTCAACTCCCGGAGTACGGCGCGCGTTTTACCGCCGTCCCACCGAAGGTCGCCGGCTTTGGCACCTTCCCCGTGCGTGCGTTCGCGGAGATCGATCACGACTGAGCGGCGGCCCGGCCGCCGCGCCCGCGTCGGGAACGAACAGCCCGCTGAGCTCGACGCGGTTTCCCGGACAGGCTCGATCGAGGCGACGCGGGACGCCCGTGAACTCGTTGTCGACGTCGCGTCGCGGCGGTGAACACCGGGTGTCGGATGCGCCGGAGCCCTTGATCCTGACGCCCGGGCCTGATTCGCTGGCGGATGCCCCCGTCCGGGGGGCAGCCCATTCCCTCCCTGGAGCGTCCCGCCATGACCGTCCCCTCCCGTCGCCGCGCGGTCGCGGCGCTGTCCGCCACCGCGGCCCTCGCGCTGGGCCTCGCTTCGCTCGGCGCCGGCGCCGCGCAGGCCGCCGCCGTTCCGGCACCGCCGGTGAACATCGACGTGCTCACCTTCAACGACTTCCACGGTCGGCTCGAGGCGGGTGGCGCATCCGCGGGCGCCGCCGTCCTCGGTGGGCTGTTCGCGCAGTTCCGTGCCGCGAACCCGAACACGATCGTGGCGGCGGCCGGCGACAACGTCGGCGCCTCGACCTTCACCTCGTTCGTGCAGAACGACCAGCCGACGATCGATGCGCTCAACGCGGCCAAGGTCGACGTGAGCGCCCTCGGGAACCACGAGTTCGACCAGGGCCGGGCCGATGTCGACACTCGCCTGACGAAGGCGTTCGGCTTCCCGCTGATCAGCGCGAACCTCTACGACACGACCACCCAGAAGCCCGCCTACGACCCCTACTACGTGAAGACGGTGAGCGGCATCCGCGTCGGATTCATCGGCGCGACCACCGAGGACCTGCCGACCCTCGTCTCCCCGTCCGGCATCAGCACGCTCGACGTGAAGCCGGTGGTCGACTCGGTCAACCGGGTCGCCGCCCAGCTCCGCGACGGGGACCCGACCAACGGCGAGGCGGATGTGCTCGTCCTGGCCCAGCACGAGGGCCCCGCATCCGGTGCCCTCTCCTCCGCGCAGGGCGACACCGTCTTCGGCAAGATCGTCGCCGGGGTGGGCGCGAACATCGACGCGATCGTGGCCGGCCACACGCACCAGGTGTTCGATCAGGACGTCCCGGTCCCCGGCACCTCGAAGACGATCCCGGTGATCGAGGCCGGGAAGTACGGCGAGTCGTACGGCCGCCTGGCGATCCAGGTCGACCCGGCGACGCGCACGATCGTCTCCATCGACGGCGAGGTGAAGCCGCTCGTCGGCGCCGCCCAGCCGGATCCGGCTATCGCGAAGATCGTCGCGGATGCCGTCGCCGTCGCCAAGGAGAAGGGTCAGGTCTCGCTCGGCTCCATCGCGAGCGACATCACGCGGGCCCGCAAGGCCGACGGCAGCGAGAACCGCGGGGGCGAGTCGACCCTCTCGAACCTCATCGCCGACGTTCAGCTCGCCGCGACGACCTCGCGCGGCGCGAAGGTCGCCCTCATGAACCCGGGCGGCGTGCGCACGGATCTGCTGTACGCGGGGACCGGCCCCACCGACCCGGACGGGAACGTCACCTACTCCGAGGCCGCATCCGTGCAGCCCTTCTCCAACACCCTCGTCACGCTCGACCTCACCGGCGCGCAGCTGAAGACGGTGCTCGAGCAGCAGTGGCAGCCGGGTTCCTCGCGACCGTTCCTCAAGCTCGGCGTGTCGAAGGGGCTCAGCTACACCTACGACCCGGCAGCGGCGACGGGGTCGCACATCACCTCGCTCGCGTTGGACGGGAAGCCGCTGGCTCCCACCGCGACGGTGAAGATCGTCACCAACTCGTTCCTCGCCTCCGGGGGCGACGGGTTCCTCGAGCTGGCGAAGGGGGCGAACACCGCCGACACCGGCCTGGTCGACCTCGCCACCTTCGTCGACTACCTGAAGGCGAACTCGCCGGTGAAGCCCGACACGGCGCAGCGCTCGATCGGCGTGAAGCTGACGCCGCCCGCCGCCGCGGCCGGATACGCGCCCGGTGAGCGGGTGACGGCGAGCGTGTCGTCGATGCTGTTCACCAACGGCGGGCCGACCTCCGGCACCGCCGCGGTCACCTTCGGCACGCAGACGCTCGGCTCGGCCCCGCTGTCGTTCACGGTCGCGGCGGCCGAGGGCGACGAGCAGGGCGCGGCCGATGTCGTGTTCACGATGCCGAAGGGCGTCACCGGAGCGCAGACGCTGACCATCACCGGTCCCGGCGGCACCGCCATCCCGGTGCCGGTGACGATCGCCGGCCAGACCGGCCCCGTCGCCACCACGACCACCGGCTACCCGGACCGCGTCTTCGCCTCTCGTGGCGACCGCATCCGCTACACCGCGCAGGTGACCGCGGCCGACGGCACCGCCCCGGTGGGCACGGTGCAGGTGCGGGACCGCGGCAAGGCGATCGCCCAGGCGCGGGTGGCGGCGGACGGATCGGCCACCCTCACGCTGCCGCCGCTGAAGCGCGGGGTGCACTTCCTCACCGCGACGTTCACGGACGGGAAGGGCTTCGCGCCCTCGACGAGCCGCACGTCGATCGTGATCGTCTGGTAGCGGGTTCTTCCCAGGTGCCGCCTCCGCCCCGCCCCGGGTCGGAGGCGGCACGTACAGTGGGCGCGTGAGCCTCGCCCCCGCCGCCGCGACCGCGGCGGCGTCACCGGCGGAGCTGCTGCGTCGGGTCTTCGGCTACGAGGAGTTCCGGGGGCTGCAGGAGCGGATCATCCACCGGGTCGTGGGCGGCGGGGACGCTCTCGTGCTGATGCCCACCGGCGGCGGCAAGTCGCTCTGCTACCAGATCCCCGCCCTCGTCCGCGAGGGCACCGGCGTGGTCGTCAGCCCGCTGATCGCGCTGATGCAGGACC
Organism: Micrococcales bacterium; assembly: GCA_016212425.1. Lineage (GTDB taxonomy): Bacteria > Actinomycetota > Actinomycetes > Actinomycetales > Microbacteriaceae > Schumannella. The sequence goes on from JACRGJ010000055.1 coordinate 5,535, forward strand.
AGGTCGACGCCCTGAATGCGGTCGGCGTCCGGGCGGCGTTCCTCAACTCGACGCAGGATGCGGAGCAGCGCCGGCTGGTCGAGCAGCAGCTGGTCGCCGGCGAGCTCGACCTGCTCTACCTCGCGCCCGAACGCCTGCGCCTGGAGTCCTCGCTGGCCCTCCTCGACCGCGCGCGGATCGCGCTGTTCGCGATCGACGAGGCCCACTGCGTGTCGCAGTGGGGGCATGACTTCCGCCCCGACTACCTCGCCCTCTCGGTGCTGCACGAGCGCTGGCCGCGGGTGCCGCGGATCGCCCTGACGGCGACGGCGACCGAGCAGACCCGGCGCGAGATCGCCCAGCGCCTCGACTTGGGCAGCGCCGAGCAGTTCGTCTCCAGCTTCGACCGCCCCAACATCCAGTACCGCATCGAGCCCAAGGCGCAGTCGACCGCGCAACTGGTGAAGCTCATCGAGTCCGAGCATCCGGGCGAGGCGGGCATCGTCTACTGCCTCTCGCGCAACTCGGTGGAGCGGACGGCGGATGCCCTGGTCGCCCACGGCATCCCTGCCCTCCCCTACCACGCGGGCCTCGACCAGGCCGTGCGCCGCCGCAACCAGGCCCGGTTCCTGCGCGAGGACGGCGTGGTGATGGTCGCCACCATCGCGTTCGGGATGGGCATCGACAAGCCGGACGTGCGCTTCGTCGCGCATCTCGACCTGCCCAAGAGCGTCGAGGGCTACTACCAGGAGACGGGCCGCGCGGGCCGCGACGGCCTGCCCTCGACCGCGTGGCTGGCGTATGGGCTGCAGGACGTGGTGCAGCAGCGGCGCATGATCGACGACGGCGAGGGCGACGTGGCCCACAAGCGCCGCCAGAGCGCGCATCTGGATGCCATGCTCGCCCTCTGCGAGACGGTCCAGTGCCGCCGGGTGCAGCTGCTGAGCTACTTCGGGCAGCCCTCCGAGCCGTGCGGCAACTGCGACACCTGCCTCGCCCCGCCGGAGACTTGGGACGGCACCGTGCCCGCGCAGAAGCTGCTCTCCACGATCGTCCGGCTCGACCGGGAGCGCGGCCAGCGCTTCGGCGCCGGGCATCTCATCGACATCCTGCTGGGTCGCGACACCGAGCGCATCCGCCAGCAGCAGCACGACCAGCTGCGCACCTACGGGATCGGCGGTGAGCTGAGCGAGCAGGAGTGGCGCGGGGTGGTGCGGCAGCTGCTCGCGCAGGGTGTCCTGGCGGTGCAGGGCGAGTACGGGGTGCTCGTGATCGCGGATGCCGCGCGCCCGGTGCTCGACGGCACCCGCACGGTGATGCTCCGCCGCGAGACCCGTCGCGCGACCCGCTCCGCACGGTCTCGTTCGGGCGCGGCCGGGGCGGGCACGGCTCGGGCGGGAGCCGAGCTGCCGGGCGCAGCGCAGCCGCTGTTCGAGCGCCTCCGAGCCTGGCGCTCGGAGGTCGCCCGCGAGGCGGGCGTGCCCGCGTACGTCGTGTTCGGCGACGCGACCCTGCGCGGCATCGCGGTGTCCGAGCCCCGCACCCTCGAGGAGCTCGCGAGCGTCTCGGGCGTGGGGGAGAAGAAGCTCGAGTCCTACGGGGATGCGGTGCTCGCCCTGGTCGCGGAGGGCGCCGCCGCGTAGCTCCGCGCGCGGGCGCGGGCGGACCGCGAGTCCCCCGCGGGGTCCACGGCCTCCACTATCGTTAAGCCGCTAACATGATTCGGTGACCGAGCGCGACATCGAAGTCCGCACCCTCGCTCTGTTCGGCGGGACGGGACGCACCGGACGGCACGTGCTCGCGCAGGCGCTCGACGCCGGATGGCGGGTGCGCGCCCTCGCCCGTCGACCCGAGGCGCTGGAGCCGCATCCGCGCCTCGAGGTGGTGCGCGGCGATGTCGCCGACGACCGCGCGGTGAGCGAGGTCGTCGTGGGAGCGGATGCGGTGCTCTCGGTGCTCGGTCCGGTCTCCGGATCGCCGCCGGACCTGCTGGCCGGTGCGGCTCGGCGGATCACCGCCGCGATGCGCGAGCACGGCGTCCACCGCATCGTGTCGCTCACCGGAGGCGGCGTGCGCGATCCGGAACGCGACCGCCCGCGCCTGCCGGACCGCTTCATCCGCACCCTCCTTGTGCTGCTGCAGGGACGCATCCTGCGTGACGCGGAGCAGCACCTGAGGGTGCTCCGCGAATCCGGGCTCGAGTGGACCGTGCTGCGCGCGCCGCGGCTGACGGATGCCCCGCGCGCAGGGACGTACCGGTTCGGCTCGGTCGGCGTCACGGAGTCCGGAAAGCGCGCGAGCACCCGGATCGGCCGGGCCGACCTCGCCACGGCGCTCCTGGACGAGGTGCGCACCGGCGCGCATCCGCGACAGCTGCCGTTCGTCAGCGAGTGAACGCGCCGAGCCGCGACCGGCCCCGCGGCGAGCACCTCGCCCGGGTCCTCGACGCGATCGGGGTGCTCACCCGAGATTTCGCCGCCAGCGGGCGTCGGCCCTTCCCGGGCCGGAGCCTCGGCCGGTCGCACAACCACGCCCTCGTCGCCCACTCCCGCCGGGCGAGTCTGACGGTCGGCGAGCTCGCCGAACGCCTCGCGGTCACGAGCGCCGCGGTGACGCAGCTGCTCGAGGCGCTGCGCACCGAGGAGCTTGTGACCGTCGAGGTGGACGCGGCCGATCGGCGGCGGCGCGTCGTGCGCCTCACCGAGGCTGCGCGCGCCGAGGTGGCGGCATTCCAGAGCCGCTACGCCGACGACCTCGCAGGGCGCTTCGCCCCGCTGACGGATGCCGAGGTGGCTCAGCTCGACCGCCTGCTCGGGCGACTCGACGACGGCGACCGCCGGGACGCCGGATGACCGGCGCGGAGCCGGGCCCGGGCCGTGTCACCGGCCCAGCCCGGCCGCTTCCGAGACCCGATCCGGCCGCTATAGCCGTTCCATAAGGGCTCGGAGGGCGGGATCGAGGGAACTTGTCGTGCCTCGACAAGGGGATCGCGCCGGTGTCGTCACCGACCTACCGTGAAGAGGCGCCGCGGCCGACCGTCGGCGCCCATCCACCCTCGTGCACCGGAGGTCCGCCATGACCGTCACGCTCGGAACCAGCGCGAAACCCGCCGACGAGCCCACTGCTGAGGCCGCCACCGAGGCGTTGCCCGCCGCACCCGGGCCGGACGCGCATCCCGGAGCGACCGACCCGCAGGTCCGCATCGACGTCCCCTGGCTCACCGAGTATCTGCTGGGCCGCTGGGCCGAGGACCGGAAGGTCGCCCGGGCCGGGATGCGCGAGGAGCGCTACCACCGCATCCCGGGCCAGACGATGGCCGAGCACCGCGAGCGGGTGACCGGGCAGCTGCACCAGCTCGTCGCCGACGACGCCGTGCACCGCGCCTTCCCCGCCCGCTTCGGCGGGCGCGACGACCACGGCGGCAACATCGCCGCCTTCGAGGAGCTGCTGCTGGGCGATCCGTCGTTGCAGATCAAGTCCGGGGTGCAGTGGGGACTGTTCGGCGCCGCGATCCTGCACCTCGGCACCGAGCGGAACCACGACGAGTTCCTGCCCGGCGTGCTCGACTTGACCATCCCCGGCGCGTTCGCGATGACCGAGACCGGGCACGGGTCGGATGTCGCCGCGTGCGCCACGACCGCCACCTACGACCCTGCGACGCAGGAGTTCGTCCTCGACACCCCGTTCCGCGCGGCGTGGAAGGACTACCTCGGCAACGCCGCCCGCGACGGCCGCGCCGCGGTCGTCTTCGCCCGGCTGATCACCCTCGGGGTCGACCACGGCGTGCACGCGCTGTACGTGCCGATCCGGGATGCCGACGGCGCGTTCCTGCCCGGCGTCGGCGGGGAGGACAACGGGCTGAAGGGCGGCCTCAACGGCATCGACAACGGTCGCCTGCACTTCACCGAGGTCCGCGTGCCGCGCACGAACCTGCTGAACCGCTACGGCGACGTGGCCGAGGACGGCACCTACAGCTCGCCGATCGCGAGCCCCGGACGCCGCTTCTTCACCATGCTCGGCACCCTCGTGCAGGGCCGGGTGTCGCTGGACGGATCCGCCGTGCTCGCCTCGAAGGTCGGCCTCACCATCGCGGTGCGCTACGCCAACGAGCGCCGGCAGTTCGCAGGCGCCGCAGCCGACGGCACCGCCGATGAGGTCGTGCTGCTCGACTACCAGCGCCACCAGCGTCGGCTTCTGACCCGCCTCGCCACCACCTACGCCATGTCATTCGCACACGAGCGCTTCCTCGACAAGTTCGACGCCGTGTTCTCCGGAGCGGCCGACACGGATGCCGACCGGCAGGACCTCGAGACGCTGGCCGCCGCCCTCAAGCCGCTCTCCACCTGGGGCGCCCTGGACATCCTGCAGGAGTGCCGTGAGGCGTGCGGCGGGGCGGGCTTCCTCGCCGAGAACCGGATCGCCCAGCTGCGGGCGGACCTCGACGTGTACGTCACCTTCGAGGGGGACAACACCGTGCTGCTGCAGCTGGTCGCCAAGCGCCTGCTCGGCGACTTCTCCGCCAAGCTCAGGGGCGCGGATCGCGCCGATCTGACGCAGTTCCTCGCCGGTCAGGTGGGCGATGCGGCGTTGCACCGCATGGGCGTTCGCAAGATCGTGCAAGCGGTGACGGACGCGGGCTCGACCGCGCGCGCCGTGGGCCGCGTGCGCGATGAGTCCTCGCAGCGACAACTGCTGACGGATCGCGTGCACACGATGGTCTCGGAGGTCGCCCTGCGGCTCCGCGGCGCCTCGAAACTCCCGCCCGCGGAGGCCGCCGCGCTGTTCAACCGCAACCAGGACGCGCTGATCGAGGCGGCGCGCGCCCACGCCGAGCTGCTGCAGTGGGAGTCGTTCACGGATGCCCTTGCCGGCATCCCCGACGAGTCCACGCGCCACGCGCTCACCTGGCTGCGCGACCTGTTCGGCCTCGGGCTCATCGAGACCCATGCGGCCTGGTACCTCGCGCACGGTCGGCTTTCGGCGTTCCGCACGCTCGGGATCACGGACTACATCGATGGCCGGTTGCTGCCCCGGCTGCGCCCCCTCGCCGCCCCCCTCACGGATGCCTTCGGCTTGGAGCCGGAACATCTCCGCGCGGCGGTCGCGACGGGCGCCGAGGGGGTTCGGCAGGACGAGGCGCGTGCGTACTACGCCGCGCAGCGCGCTGCGGGCACCGCCCCGACGCCGGAGAAGTCCCCGAAGCGCTGAGCCCGCGGTCACGCATCCGTTTAGTCCGGTCGGGCATCCGTGCCGTCCGGCGTGACCGGCCCGATCCTGTGGCCCACGCTCATGTGGCCCAAGTGGGGTGACCGAGATGCTCATGTGGCCCAGTTGGGGTGACCGAGGCGCTCGTGTGGCCCAGTTGGGGTGACCGAGGCGCTCGTGTGGCCCAGTTGGGGTGACCGAGGCGCTCGTGTGACCCAAGTGGGGTGACCGAGGCGCTCGTGTGGCCCAAGTGGGGTGACCGGCCCGGTCATGTGGCCCAAGTGGGGTGACCGGGGCGCTCATGTGGCTCAAGTGGGTGGGGAAGTGCCGGGCTCAGGGCGCGAACGGGGCCCGGCGGATGCCGAAGTGGTCGCGCAGGGCGAGGGCTGCGGCGTACCACCCGTTCATCCCGTGCGTCGAGGGGCCCGGTGGGGTCGAGGCCGAGCAGAGGTAGACCCCCGGCAGGGGCGTCCGCCACGGCTGCGGCGACAGCGTCGGCCGGGCGGCCAGGTGCCAGAGGTCGAGCGTCCCGCCCATGATCTCCCCGCCGGGGTCGTTCGGGTTGTCGAGCGCCAGCTGTGCCGCCGAGCGGGACGCGGACGCGAGCACCGTGTCGCGGAATCCGGGGGCGAAGCGCTCGACCTGGGCCGTGATCGCCTCCGTTGCGTCGAAGTCCGACCCGGCCGGGACGTGCAGATAAGCCCAGACCACGTGCTTGCCCGCGGGGGCTCGACGGGCATCGAGCACGGTGGGCTGCACGAGCAGCACGTAGGGGTTCGCCGGGACGCGCCCGCGCAGCACATCCTCCTCGCTCGCGGCGATCTCAGCGCGCGTGCCGCCCAGGTGCACCGTCGGGGCGGAGCCGACCCGCGCATCCGCCCAGGGGATCGGCGCCGAGGTGGCGAAGTCGACCTTGGCGACGCCGTTCCCGCGACGCCAGTTCCGCATCCGCCGCGCATAGCCGGTCGGGAGGGCGTCGCCGGCGAAGCGGGCGAGGAACTCCGGGCTCGTGTCGAGCAGGGTCACCCGGCTGGGCTCGAGGTCCGCCGGCGAGGTGACGGTCGTGCCGAGGCGGATGCGCCCGCCCGCCGCCGTGAACTCACCCGCGAGGGCGTCCGCGATCGCCTGCGAGCCGCCGCGCGGGAAGCCCCATCCTGTCGTGTGGCCGAAGGTCGCGAGCACGAGACCCGCCGCGGCCGAGGAGGGTCGCGCAAGACGCCCGACGGTGTGCGCGGCGACACCGGCGAACAGCGCCGGGCCGGCGTCCCCGCGGAACCCCGTCTCCGCGGCCGGGCCGCCGGCGCGCAGCGCGCGGAGCCCGAACCGCACCGCGGTGACCGGATGCCGGGGCACGCGCACCAGCGGCGACCCCGTGAAGTCCTGCACGCCGGCCGCGTGCCGCACGAGGGGCCGCAGCAGCGAGCGCCACGCGGGTCCGTCGTCGCCGAGCTCCTCGATGGTCGTGGCGAGCGAGCGGTGGGCGAGCGCGGCGGGGCGAGCGTCGAGCGGATGTGCGAAGGAGACCTCGGGGATCACGAACGGCACTTTCTCGGTGAGCCGCCACGCGCGGAAGAACGGCGAGGCGAGCGCCCCCGGATGCACCGCCGAGCACACGTCGTGCACGAACCCGGGAAGGGTCAGCTCGGCCGACGACATCCCGCCGCCGACCCGGTCGGCACGCTCCACCAGCTCCACCTCGAGCCCCGCAGCCGCGAGCGTCACGGCCGCGACGAGCCCATTCGGGCCCGCTCCGACGACGGTGGCGTCGATCACAGAGCGTCCGGGTCGAGGGTGTCGTCGCCCGGGGCCCGGGGGAGACGCATCGACGGCACACGCATGACCCGATCCTGCCGCATCCCCGGGGAGACCGGCCGCTGACCAGTACGGACGAGGAGCGTACTGGCGCGACTCAGCCCACCGGGAGGATCAACCCCGGATCGCCCGGGTCGGCGGTGCGGGAGTTGTTGACCCGGCGATCCACCTCGTAGGCGGTCATCCCCGCTGCGACCTCCGCGGCGACGCGCTGGAGCACGGCGAGCAGTTCCTCCTTCGCCGCGTCGGTGTCGAGGCGGTGCGGGTCGAGCCAGCGGTCGTAAACGTCCGGGGTGAGGAACACCGGCATCCGGTCGTGGATCTCGCCGGAGGCGTCGCGGCCCTCGGTCGTGATGATCGCGGTCGACACCTGCCAGAGCTCCTCGCCGTTCTCGGCCGGGAGCTTCCGGGCCGTCGCGAGGCCCGCGGCCGCGAGCAGAGGGCCGGGTGTCCCGGCAGTCCCCGCGTGGATGAACCACGGCTGCTTCCGGCCCGCCTCGCCGGTCCACTCGTAGTAGCCGCGCATCGGCACGATGCAGCGTCCGCCGGCGAAGGCGCCTTTCCACAATCCGTTCGTCGCGACGGTCTCGAGCCGGGCGTTGAACTGCGGGCGCTTCGTGTTCTTCAGGAACGATGGATGGAAGTCCCACACCGCGGGCTCGACCCGGCGGGGGACCTCCCCGGTGTCCTGGTGGGTGCGCTCGCGGATGATCGGCACCGTGTCGGTGGGGGCGATGGAGTAGCTGATCGACCAGTCGCGGAAGTCGTTGCCGTCGAGCACGAACTCCTCGATGAGGTCGTTCGTCTCCTGGTCCATCGCGAAGCGGCCGCACATGCTCTCATCCTCCCCCGGGCCTCCGACGCGCGGCTGGCCAGTTCACCTCGCTCGGCTACAGTGCCGAGGTGCCGCCACGCCCGACCGTGCCCAGCCGGCGGTACCTCCGGCTGCTCGGTGAGGTCGTCTTCGCCGCGGCCCGCCTCGAGAGCGAGGTCGAGCGGCAACTGGGCAAGCTCGGCGCGAGCGTGCCCGCCGAGGTGCACGCGGGTCCCGACGGCTGGCGCAGCCTCGACCAGCTCGCGATGACCCTGCGCCGCGACAGCCACCGCGTCGCCGAGCGCCCGGTGGCGGAGTACCTGCGCTACTGCGCGGATGTGCTGACGGAGGCCGCCGACATCATCGACACCATCACCCGCGGCACCCCCACCGCGGTCGAGCGGGAGGTCGTGCTGCTGCGTCAGAAGCGCTCCGGATCGCGGACCCCCGCCACGGACAAGTGGCTGCAGGCGCAGACCCGGCAGCTCGAGGACCTGATGCAGGGCCTGCAGAAGTTCCGCGCCCGCATCAAGGCCTGATCCTCGAGGCGGCCCCGCGGTGTCCCAACACGTCCCAGCGGCCCCGCGGCGTCCGCGACACGTCCCGGCGGCCCCGCGGCGTCCGCAACACGTCCCAGCGGCCCCCGCGGCGTCCGCAACACGTCCCAATTGGGCCAGATGACGCGGTGGCATGCCCCAATTGGGCCAGATGACGCGGTGACATGGCCCAATTGGGCCGGATGAGCGATCCCCGGCCCCGTCTCCGGGCCGGCGCCGGGAGCGGGGCGCCACGGCGGATAGGGGGGATAGGGGGTAAGCGGGGTCAGTCGTCCTCGGGATGCTGCGCCGCGGCGAGGTCCGCCGCGGAGGGCATCGGCCGTCCGCCGCCGGGGGCGTGCTCGACAATCAACTCCTCCTCGACGAGCTCCTCGCCCTCGCTCTCGATGGTGACCTTCCGGTCGGGGGTGCCATGCGCGGAGGTGCCGTGCCGGGCTTCGCCGAGCGGTGCGGCGGGATCGCGATCGACGCCGGCATCGTCACCCGGCACCTCGGGACGGCGCGGGTGCTCGGCCGGGTGCTCGGCGGGGGAGGGACTGTCGGTCATCCGCCCAGTCTGCGCCCCGACCGTCACCGGCGCGGCAGGTCAGCGGCGAGATTCAGGATGCGGGTCACCTGGGTCGCGCCGAAGTCGTCGTCGCTGATCAGGCTCACGCCGTAGGCGCCGAAGAAGCCGCCGCCGGTGATCGCCATCCCCTCGTAGTTCTCCAGCAGCGGGTTCGCCTGGAGCTGCCGGCTCGTCGCCCCGAGAGTCGGGCAGGTGCCGAGGTCGGCGATCGGCTTCTTCGCCGCGAAGGCGGATGCCGGTGCCCCCGACAGGTCGGCGACGGTCGAGACATCCGCCGTGCTGCTGAGTCCGGTGACCGCGTAGAGCCGCACGGTGTTGCCGACGACCGGGGCGTACCCGGCCTCCTCGACGAGGAGTGCGTCGTCGGTGTAGGCGGCCACCTCCGGCACCCGCAGCCCGGCATCCGCTCGGTACGCGAGCTGCTTGCTGAGCGTCCACGCGCCCCGGCGGTCCTGGCTGTACACGAGGAAGCGGCGAGCCGTGGCGTCGCCCGCCGCGCTCACGTCGCCCGAGAGCGCGCCCTCCATCGCGGCGACGATGGTGCGCCCGGACGGCGTGATGGTCAGACCCTCGAGCGTCGCGTCGGCGGTCGCCTGGCCCTCCGGCGCTGTCCCGCTCACCGCGAAGCGCTCGGGCACCGGCAGCGCGGCCTTCTGCACCCCGTCGCGCCCGAAGATCCGGACCGAGGGCTCGGTCTCCGAGCTCACGACGAAGTCGCCGCTCGGCAGGATCGCGAGGCCCTCGTCATCCGCCGTGACCCCGGTGTAGGGCGTCCCGTCGGCCCGCTTCAAGACGAGCGGATCGCGCGCGATCGTCGGGGACGAGAGGCTGCGGAAGAACCAGATCCGCGCCGGCTCGGTGCCCTGGGTGTCGACCGTGGATGCCCAGCTGTCCGAGCGGCGGTCGTAGGCGAGGGAGGAGAGGCCGCCCACGGTGGCGCCGCCGCGGCCGGCCTTGTCGAGCCGGTCGCTGTAGCCCAGCGCCAGCGCGGACGGCGAGCAGACCGGCAGGCTCGGGCGCACGCGCGGCACCGAGATCCGCACCAGCTGCGGGTCGTGGTCGGAGGCCTGACCCTCGAACTCCGCGTTGATGTGCACCACCCGGTACTCGGGCGAGCCGACCCCCGCCGTCACCAGGATGTGATCGAGCACCTGCGCGACGCCGTTGTAGATGTAGGTGTACTGCTCGTTGGCCGGCAGTGTCGAGATCAGGTCGGTGAGGATGCGCTTCCCGGTGTCGGCGCCGGTGAGCGTGGCGAGCGGGGGGCTGAACGGGAAGTCGTTCAGGTCGCCGGCGACGACCACCTTCGCCTTCGCATCCCTCGCCAGGATGCCGGTGACGAACGCGTTCACCTCGGCAGCCTGCTTCTGGCGCTGCACCCGCGAACTCTGCACCGGGTACTGGTACCGGCCGTCGGCGCTCTGGTCGCCGCCCTTGGAGTTGAAGTGGTTGCCGATCACGAACACGGTCTCGCCGCGGAAGCGGAACTCTCCCGCGAGCGGCTTGCGGCTGTTGGCCCACGCGTCGCTGGCGGGGTTGATCCGGCCCGGTGACAGCGTCAGCTGCGGGGCGCCGCGGCGTCCGCCCACGGCGGTGGGGGTGCTCGTGCGATCCGCATCCGCCGCTCCGCGATCGACGAAGGTCACCCGGGCCGGGTTGTAGAGGAACCCGGTGCGGATGTTGCCGCCGGGCTGGCCGCCATCGGTCTTGTCGGCCGGGTCGATCTGACGCCACTGGTAGAAGGGGCCGCCGGCGGCGGCGATCGCCTGCGTCAGTGCGGTCAGGGTCCGGCCCGCGGTGACGACGCCGTCGTCCACCGCACCCGTGTCGTCCTGCAGCTCCTCGATCGCGACCACGTCCGGCGAGGCCAAACTCGTCACCACGCCCTCCGCGAGTCGGCGGTACTTCTCGGCCGGGTCGCCGGGGGCGAGGTTCTCGACGTTGTAGGTGGCGACGGAGAGCTGGTCGGCGCGCTGCGGAGCGGCCGCCTCCCGCGGGAGCCCGTTCCGCAGCGGCTCGCCGAGCTGCGCGGCCACCAGGTTGTACCCGGTGAAGGAGGTGTAGTCCAGCGGCCCCGCGGTGGCGCCGGGCAGCACATCGCCGACCCGCAGCGCGAGGTTCGCGCCGGTGAGGGTCGTCACGGCGAGCCGGCCCGAGGGGATGCGGTTGTCGGCGGTGAGCACGGTCGCTCCGCGCGCGCTGCGGTTCTGGTCGGGCTTGGTCGTGACGAACTGCTCGCCGTATTCGTTGGACGGGCCCACGACACGGGCGTCGTCGACCTGCACCCGCATCCCCTCGAGGGATTCGTAGAAGTCGAGCGCCGACCGGGCGGGCTGCACCGCGGTGAGCTCGATGCTCGCGCCGCCGAGGTCGGGGGCGAAGGCGTCGGGCACGGTGGTGGGGGTGAGCACGACCGGCGCGGGCAGGCCGGCCCCCCGGGCGAGGACGGCGACGGTCGCCGTGGTGATCTCGGTGACCGAGAGGGTGGAGACCGCCGGGTTGGCGGGGTTGCCGCCCGGGTTGTAGTCGCTCACCCGGCCGCTGACCAGCACCGAGTCGCCCGCCGCGACCGTCGGCGTCATGGATCCGGTGAAGACGAAGACGCCCTCGCTGGTGACAGGGTCGGCATCCGGGGCCGGGTCCTGGATCCAGTAGCCGCGAGAGGATCCGGTGCCACGCACGGCGGTGACCACGCCCGGCACGCCGGTCACCTGCTGCCCGGCGAGCGGGGAGATCCACCCGGCGCCCTGGATGTCGCGGATGCGGACGGCGCCGGGAGTCGGCGGAGTGACCGGTCCGGTTCCACCGCCGGTCGTCTCGCCGCGGGAGTTGGTGGGGGTCGGGGCGCCGGTGGTGAAGTCGGTGGCGTTGTCGTCGGTGTCGGCCGCGCTCGTGCGGGAGTCGGAGCTCGTGTTGGAGGGGGCGGGAGCGGCCGCGCCCTCGCGGACCACCGCGCTGCCGAAGCCGACCAGGTCGACCTTCGCGGCCTCCGCCTCGCAGCCCGCCGCGGTCGTGCAGCTCAGCGGCGTGCCCGAGGAGACGAGGGCGATGGTGCCGGCCGTGGCGGACATCGCGATCGTGCCCGAGGCATCCGGAGTCGGCAGGGCAGCCGTGCCGCTGGCGCCTGCCGCCTCGGCGACGAGGAAGGTGGCGCCGGGCGGGATGGTGCCGGTGAGCGGCGTGGCGCGCCAGGTGGATGCGGCCGTCGGCACCGCGGGCAGGTACTGCACGCTCCACCCGGTCACGTCGACGGCGCTGGCGCCGCGGTTCTGCAACTCGACGAAGTCGTTGGTCACCGGGGCGCCGGAGTTGCCCCCGCCCCCGTAGACCTCCGAGACGACGACGCCGGTCGAGGGCGTGGCGGCGGCGGGGGCCGCCAGGGAGACCCCGGTGACGGCGAGAGCGCCGGCGGTGCCGAGGGCGAGGAGGGCGCGCGCGGAGCGGCCGGCGGGCACGAAGCGGAGGGAGGTGTGCATCGTCGCATCCAGGGGAGGGAGGGAGAGCGGAGCGAGCCGCCGGGGTGGACGAGCCCATTGAACGCCCGTTCGGTGAACGGCGGGAGTCCGTCGCGTGTCGACCCGCAGCCGAAGCCGAGGCGGATGCCGGCTCGGCTCCCCGCTAGCCGGCCCAGGCGGCGGCGGGCGCCCGGTAGAGCTCAACCGGGCGGTCGCTCCACCTCGTGCCGTTGCCGTAGTGACTCGCGGCCCACGGCGACGCGACGATGGCGTCCTTGCACCCGCCTCTCCCGGCGGCGAAGCACGAGGCGATCCCGGAGAACAGCGGGCGCTGCAGGTTCTCGGCGGCCATCCGCGCCCCGGTCTGCAGGTTGACGTAGCTGCCGAAGCCGCCACCGCCGCCCGAGCCCCAGCCGTTGTTCAGCGGGTTGTTGCGGTTCCACCAGTCGTCCGGGCCGTTCTCCTGACGCATCCACTGCAGGAAGACGGTGACGTTCGACTCGCTCTGCGGCCAGCCCCCGTACATCATGACGAGCTTCGCCCAGGAGGCGTTCGTTCCCTCGGCGATGAGCATCCGCTCGCCGGGCGTGGCCTGGATGCTGTCGCGCCGCACGTCGTCGCCGACCGCGGATGCCGCGACCCGCAGCGTCTGCGCCTCGTCGCGGGAGAACTGGGGTTGCGCCTGCACCGCCGAGGACGCGGAGAGGCCGCCGCCGCTGTCCGAAAGCGCCGCGGCGTCGGCCTGGGGCGGCGCCGGCGGGGCGATCGAGAGGACGAGCCCGAGTCCGAGCACGGCGAGGGCCTCGGGGATGCCGATGTGCCGCAGGGCGAAGGGGTTGCGCCGGGCTCGACGCGTGGTGCCGGACGAGCCGGCCGCGCCGAAGCGGCGCCGGCCGCGGGCAGCGGCGCCGGAGCGATGGCGGGAGCGCGGAAGTGAGGCGGCGTACGTCATGGGCGAGATGAAGAGGTCGTCGAGTGCGGGCGATCCGCTCGCGAGAGGACTCTCCAGGCTAACAAACCGATCCGGTGCCCGCGCCGCCCCGGAAGAGGGGCCTGGAAGAGGGGCCTGGAAGAGGGGCCCGGAAGAGGGGCCTGGAAGAGGGGCCCGTCATCGGCGGATCCTCCGACCCTCCTGGGCGCCCGCGGCCGCGCAGCAGGGAGCGATCTAGCGTGGCGGGATGACCGCCCGACAGGTGACGCTGCCCTCGGGCCGCGTCGTCGGCATGACCGGGCTGGGCGATCCGCTCGCCCGTCGGCTCGTGCTGTTCTCCCATCCGATGCCGGGTGCGAGCGGCTTCGACCCCGCGCCGCCGGTCACCAGGCACTGGGGGGTGCACCTGCTCGGGATCGACCGTCCGGGCTACGCGGGGTCGCCGCCGTGGCGGGAGGGGGAGGCACCGGATGCCCGGCTGTGGGCGCTCGATGTCGCCTCCTGGGTGCGGCACGCCATGCGCGTAGGGGACGACGCGTCCGGGCAGGAGTACGACCGCCGGGTCGGCGTGCTCGGCTGGGGTGCCGGTGCCGTCTTCGCCGCCGAACTCGCGGCCGCCCTCGGGCGGGGCGTCGACCGGCTCGCCCTCATCGTGCCCTCCGACCGGCCCGAGCCCGACGAACTGCGCGTCGGCGGAGCGGTCGGCGCGCGGCTGGACCTCATGCGCACCGAGGCGCTGCGTCAGGGGGACAGCGGCGTCCGCGGCGACGCCGCGGCGCTGCGCGGGGCGCGGTGGCCGGCGGTGCTCGCCGAGGTCGCGGTGCCGACGCTGGTACTGGCGCGGGCGGATGCCGGTCGCGGACGTCCCCGCTCGACGACGGCGACGGAGCTCCGCCGCGTCCGGCGCGGCCATCCGACCCGCGTGGCGCTCACCCGAGCCGAGCTGCCGATCGCCGCCCACTGGCGGCGCATCCTGGAGCACGTCGCCCCGGAGCACGGCGCGCTCCCCGCGTCCGCTCGCTGACCCGGGCCCGCACTGCGCGCTGACCCGCGCCCGCACCGATGCGGATTCGCACGGATTCGGATCCGCACTGCCCGCTGACCCGCGCCCGCACCGATTCGGATCCGCACCCATTCGGATCCGCACTGATTCGGATCCGCACTGATTCGGATCCGCACCGATCCGGGCGGAACGTACTCCTCATCGCTCACCCGATCAAGGGTCGGGGTAACATTTGCTGGATGGTTCAGCAAGTGCATTACTAAGTACGTGATCATCGTCGTGCGCACCCCGCCGGCCGCTCCCGCGTCCCCGGCCGCCGACCCGATCTCGAGGATCGCCTCGGCGCCCCGCCGGGACCGCATCCGACGGCTCGTCGCGTGGACGACGACCGCGCTCGCCTTGTCTGCGTCGATCGCCGGCGCGACCCTCATGCTCTGGACGGTCATCCAATGAATCAGCAGCGTTCCGCCTTCCCCGACATCAGCCGCGTGTACCTCGTCGCCCTCGGCGAGCTCACCCTCGCCACCGCACAGTTGCGGCAACTCTCCACCGTCCATCGCGATGCCGACCCGGCGTGGACCGGCCGTGCCGACCAACTCCTCGGGTTCACCGATCGCCTCGACGCCGCCATCGCCGAACGGCCAGGCCACGAGTCCGACATCCGCGTGCTCATGCCCGACGGATCACTGGTCGCCGGCGACCAGTCCTACGTCGAGCAGCTGACGCGCCGCATCGTGCGACACGTCGGCATCCGTCGCAGCGTGGACGTCCTGATCTCCGCCTCGCCGGAGCGCGAGCAGGCCATGGACGAGCCCGTCAGCGCGTGACCCGTCACCGGATCGCCGCGTCCCTCAGCCGCTTTCAGCTCGCGGAGGCGGCGGCGCTCCGGCGGGCACGGGGTGCCCTCGGGATCCGCGACACCGACCTGCACGCGCTGCGTCACCTCCTCGACGCCGAGGGCCGTGACGAGCGGATCACCGCCCGTCAGCTGGCCGCCACCGTGGGCATCAGCCCGGCCGGTGCGACCTTCCTCATCGACAGACTCGAGCGCGACGGCTACGTGCGCCGCGAGCGGCAAGCCCACGACCGGCGCGCGGTGCGGATCGTCTCGACCGTGCCGCCCGGCAGCGAGGTGCGCCGCGTCCTCGGTGGAATCGAGACCCAGATCGAGCAGGTCGCGTCGAGGCTCAGCGGCGCCGACGTCGAGGTCGTCGCCACGTTCCTCGACGCCGCGACCACGGCCATGACGGAGATCGACCCGGAGGCGGCGGACGACGCCCGCCGCGTGCCCCGCCGCGCCGACTGACGGCGTCCTCGGGTCGCAAGCAGTTCGAGGCGGATCTCGCGCTCCGTTTCCGAGGGCGAGACATCGGCCGGCGGGTTGTGCGTGAGACCCTCAGCCGCCTCTGGATCCTCGTAGCCGGGCAGCACCGTCGTTGCCCGGGCAGCATCCGCTCCGGCCGAGCAGCCCTCCCACCTCCGGCCTGGCGGCATCACCGCCTCTGGCTGAGCATCACCACCTCTGGCCGAGCATCACCGCCTCTGGCCGAGCATCACCGCCTCTGGCTGAGCATCACCGCCTCTGGCTGAGCATCACCGCCTCTGGCTGAGAATCACCGCCTCTGGCCGAGCATCACCGCCTCTGGCCGAGCATCACCGCCGCGAGGTCACGGGCGTCCCCGGCCTCGAACGGCTCGCGAGAGAGCACGCGCAGGAGGACGGCGCCGATCAGCGCTTCCGTCATCAGCTGCACCGGCACATCGGGCGGCAGCTCACCGGACTCGATCGCGCGGCTGAGCCGCCCCGCCACCGCGGAGGGGGCGGCACCGAGGCGCTCGCCGAGGGCCGCGGCGACCTGCTCGTTCTCCACAGCCGCGCCGAGCAGCGATCGGATCAGGTCGCTGCGACCGGGCACCCCGAGCAGCTGGGCGACCTCGACGAGCCAGGCGGTCACGTCGGCGAGCACATCCCCGCTGTCCGGGGTCTCGTGCAGCGACGGCAGCAGCGCGCCCTCCGCCAGGGCGTCGGCGATGATTCCGCTCTTCACGGGCCACCACCGGTAGATCGCCTGCTTCCCCACCCCGGCGTGCGCGGCGATCCCCTCGACCGTGAGCCCGCTCCACCCGTGCTGAAGCAGCAGGGCGCCAGCCGACTCGAGGATCGCGCGACGGGAGCTCTCGCTGCGATGCGGCCCCCGTGTCACCCTCCCAGCCTACCGGTATACGAGACGATACGTCTCGTGTTACCGTCGGGCGGTGGCGGAACTCCTCTACCGGCTCGGCCGGCTCTCGGCTCGGCGCGGCTGGCTCGTGGTCCTGGCGTGGACGGTCGTGCTCGGCATCGCGGGTGCCGGATTCGTGCTGGGTCACGGCGCCCTCACCGCGAGCTTCGACATCCCCGGCACGGCGAGCGGGCGCACGGCCGATCAGCTGAGCGCGAAGCTGAAAGACTTCGGCGGCGCGTCCGGCACGATCGTGGCGCGCACCACCGACGGGACGGCGTTCAATGCCGCTCAGAAGGCGGCGATCGCCGACGTGGTTTCCCGCGCCGGCGACCTCCCCGACGTCTCCCGTGCGATCGACCCCTTCGCCGTCGAGGCGCAGCGCGCGACGCAGCGGACGCAGATCGAACAGGGCCGAGCGCGACTGGATGCCGCCCGCGCCGAGCTCGACGTCGGCGAGAACCGGGTCGCTGCGGCCGAGACGCAACTGGCCGCCGCCCGGGCGCAGGTGCCGGCCGGAGCCCCGGCATCCGCCACCGCGGCGCTCGACGCCCAGCAGGCGCGGCTCGACGCGCAGAAGACGCAGCTCGCCGACGGACGCGCGAAGCTCGATGCCCGCTCCGCCGAGCTGGAGCGCGGCGCGACGCTCCTCGACCTGGCGAAGAGGATCCGCACGGTGTCGGCGGACGGCAGCGCCGCCCTCATCAGCGTCGCGTTCTCCAAGCCGCGTCTCGAGCTGCCGGACTCGGCGAAGGCCGGCGTCATCGATCACTTCATGGGAGTGGCTGGCGTGCGCTTCGACGCGTCGAACGAGATCGCCTCCGAAGTGCCGCAGGTCCTCGGACCTGGCGAAGCGGCCGGGGTGCTTCTCGCCGCTCTCGTGCTCGCGGTGATGCTCGGCACGGCGCTTGCGGCGGTGCTGCCGCTCATCGGGTCGCTGATCGGCGTCGGCGTCGGCGTGCTCGGCACCCTCGCGTTCTCGGGGGTGATGCAGATGGCCTCGATCACCCCCACCCTCGGCGTGATGCTGGGGCTCGCGGTGGGAATCGACTACGCCCTCTTCATCATCAACCGCCACCGGCGTCAGCTGCGGGCCGGAGCCGAGTTGCACGAGTCGATCGCCCTCGCGAACGGCACGGCCGGCAGTGCCGTCGTGTTCGCCGGCAGCACGGTGATCGTCGCGCTGCTCGCGTTGAACGTCACCGCCATTCCCTTCCTCGGGCTCATGGGCACGGTCGCGGCGGTCTGCGTGGCGATCGCGGTGATCGTGGCCATCACCCTCACCCCCGCGCTCCTGCGCCTGGTCGGGATGCGCGTCCTCTCTCGGCGGCAGCGGGCCGCGATCGTCGCGCCCGAGCATCCACGCACCGGCGCGAAGGAGCCTCGCCCGATGAGTACCGTGCGCGCCATGGTCACGGTCGTCGCCGCGATCGCCGTGCTGCTCACGGTGGCGATCCCGTCGCTCTCGATGCGGCTGGGACTGCCCGATGGATCGAGCGAGGCGGTCGACTCGACCGCCTACCGCGCCTACCAGGTGACCGGCGAGCAGTTCGGCGAGGGCGCGAACGGCCCCCTGCTGGTCACGGCGGCGCTGCCGTCCGGTCTCTCCGACGGTCAGGTCGCCGCGACGCAGCTGCGTGTCGCCGAGCGGATCGCCGACCGGCGCGGAGTCGTGGCCGTCGCGCCGATCGCGGTGTCCGACGACAACCGGCTGGCCGCGTACCAGGTGTTGCCGAACGGCGGTCCGAACAGCGAGAGCACCGCCTGGTTGGTCGGGCAGCTGCGGTCGATGGCTGCGCCGCAGTCCGGGGCGCGGCTCGGCGTCGCGGGGCAGTCCGCGATCAACATCGACGTGTCGGACAAGCTCGCCGGCGCGTTGCCGGTGTTCCTCGCGGTCGTCGTCGGACTTTCGCTGATCATCATCATGATCGTGTTCCGGTCGCTGCTCGTGCCGCTCCTGGCCACGGGCGGCTTCATCCTGTCCCTGCTCGCGACCTACGGCGGCGTGACCGCCGTGTACCAGTGGGGCTGGCTGGCGCCGGTGTTCCAGGTGCACGACCCGGGCCCGATCCTGAACTTCCTGCCGGTCATCCTCTCGGGCATCCTGTTCGGACTGGCGATGGACTACCAGCTCTTCCTCGCGACGGGCATGCGCGAGGCGTACGTGCATGGCGCCTCGGCGCGGGAGGCGGTGGCGCGGGGGGTCCATGCCGGTCGCGCGGTGGTGATCGCCGCGGGCCTGATCATGGTCTCGGTCTTCTCGGGCTTCATCTTCGCCGAGGCGGTGATCATCAGGTCCATCGGTTTCGGACTCGCGTTCGGCGTGCTCGTCGACGCGTTCGTCGTGCGCCTGCTCGTGATGCCGGCGCTCATGCACCTCCTGGGCCCGGCGGCGTGGTGGTTCCCTCGGTGGCTCGACCGCATCGTCCCCGATGTCGACGTCGAGGGCGCGAAGCTCGAGCGCACCCACCCCGCGCTCTGAGCGCAGGGTCCGGGTCGGCGCGGCGCCCGGCGGCCGAGGCGGACCCGGGGGCCGGGGCGGGGGGCCCGGGCCGGGACACTCTCTCGCCCCGAGCCCGGTGGTGGGTCTCATCCCGTCAGCCTCCAGATCAGCGGACTCTTCGTGGGCATCGCGATGCGCTCGCGCGCGGGATCGACCGACCGAGGAGGGATCAGCCAGTAGCCGCCGTCATCTCGTTGAATGACCCAGCCGTTGTTGTGGAGCAGCAGGTGGTGATGTCGGCAGAGCAGGATGCCCTCGGCCAGATCCGTACGTCCGCCCGCCGCCCAGGGCCGGATGTGGTGCGCCTCCGTCCAGGATGGCGGGCGTGCGCATCCGGGGAACCGGCAGCCGCCGTCTCGGGCCGCGAGGGCTCGTCGTTGCGGGCGGGTGAACAGGCGGCGGGTGCGGCCGAGATCGATCACCTGTCCGGTCGAGGCGATCGCGACCGTCTCGAATCCCTCGGTGCAGGCGATTCGGTCGCCGACGGCGCTCGACACGCTGCACGGCTGACCCTCGATCCGGGCCGCTCCCGCGGCGACGAGCACCTGCACTGGCGCGCCACCGGGACCGGGCACCACCGCGGGGTCAGCGGACAGACCGGCGCGGAGCACGTCCACGAGACCGTCGAGCGCCAGCTGCTCGGTGGTGCGCTCATCGGCGACGATCCGCTCCGCTCGTGCCCGGGCCTCGGGGTCGACGAATCGGGGCCCACCGCGGCGCGGCGAGGTCGCCGCGTCCACGACAGCGCGGATGCGAGCCGCCGATTCCGGGTCGAGAAGCCCGACCAAGCGGGTCATCCCGTCGCTCTGCGGGTACAGGTGGAGATAGCGGCGCTCGCGGAGCTCCTCCTCGCGCGCCGCAATGCCGAGCGAGTCGAGGTCGTCGCGCAGCTCGCGCGAGCAGGCCCGCGTCTCCTCGACGGTGCGGCCGGCGGTCGTCGTGAGCAGCGACGCGGCTGCCCGCTCGGCGACCTCGTCGGCGAGCCCGTCGAGGGCTCCGCGGATCGCGGCGGCCTGCCCGACCGACGTGGTGCCGCCGCGCACCGCATCCGCCAGCGCTCCGGGGGTGGAGAGCGCACCGACGAGCTCCCCTGCGTCGCGCGCGGTCGTCCCCGTCAACCGCTGAACGAGAGCGGATGCCGTGCGGGCTCCCAGGCGCTGTGCCAGACCGTCGTGGCCGAGTTCACGAGCGGAGCGCCGGGCGATCTCGGCGGCGAACTCCGCGCCGAGCGCGTCGAGCCGACGCCGCGCATCGCCCAGCGCCGCCTGCCCGGCGAGGAGGTCCTCGTCCGAAAGGGAGGACATCACGGGTGGGCGAACGGCCGCGATCCGCGACGCGAGCGCTCGCATCTCCTTCATGGCTTCACGGTCCCGCGCCCCACCGACACCAGCGCCGACCTGGGCCCGTGCCTGTGGAGAACCCGACGGACTGACGCCCTGGGGAGGAGACGCAACCCTGGGGCGCCACCCACCCCGGCCCCGGACACCCCGGACCGGACACCCCCGGGACACCACCCGCCCCGGACCACCGCGGAACACCCCCCCGGAACACCAACCGCCCCGGGCAACCCCGGATCGCCCCGGACCACCCCGGATCGCCCCGGACACCCCCGGAACACCCCCCGGACCTCGACAGCTCGCCGCTACTCGAGCACCCTCCGCGCGAAGTCCCCGACCCGCCGCCGCAGCGTCGCGATGTGCTGCTGCACTGCGGCATCCACGTCGTAGCCGAGGTAGGCCGGGGGCGGCGGCTTCCGCACGTTGGCGGAGCACTGGAAGTCCTGGCAGACGAGCGTGCCGAGCGAATCGCCCTTCCGGCCCGCGGCACCTGCGCGCCCGGCGCTGTAGAACACCACGTCGTTGGGCAACCGCACGTCCTCGCACCAGGAGCACTGCGCCCGGGCGCGGGCGGAGGCCTCGGCCCGCCTCAGCAGCACGCCCACCGGCGCGCCGTCGAGCTCGGCGACGATGTAGCCGGTGGCGGGCATCCGCGGGTCGCGCCAGCCGAGGTAATCCAGTCGCGACCAGTCGAGAGCGCTCGGATCGGGCGGGACGATGCTCGCGCGCTCCCGCTGCGAGACGTTGACGAACGAGCCGCGGAGGGCGGCGTCGGAGAAGGGGTTCATGAGAGTCCCAAGCGGATCGGGCCGCTGCCGAGGGTGCAGACGAGAGGTTGACCGACGGCGAAGCGACAGGGAAGAAGGAGGGGAGGAAGCGCGATGCCGCCTCTACCTGACGTCGGCGGATGACGCGCCGACGACCCCCTGTCGCCCGGTGGGCATCCCGCTGGCTCGATTCACACCGTCCAGGGTAGCCGTTCGCGCCCGCCTCAGAAGTCCTGGTGGATCTCCCACCCGGTGCTCGCGCGGAGGCGGCGCGCGAGGTCCTCGGCGGCGAGACGCGACGCTCCCGCACCGCCCTCGCTCTCGACGTCGATCGCGAACGGCGGCGGGTCGCCGAACCGCGGGATCTCGACGTACGCCCGTGCGCCGTCGGGCAGCGGCACGTGCGCGTCGGGCGTGAACGCCCCGACGACCTGGCCCTCCACGGCGAGGGCGATCACCGCGAGCGCGTCGACGCGGCTGAGCGCGACGGGGACGACGAGTGTCGCGACGTGCACCTCGGCCATGCGCCGAGGCTACGGGGCGGCGGCGGTGTGCGTCAGGATGGGCGCATGACCACACTGGTGCTCACCGTGGCCGGCGCCGACCGCACCGGACTCGTGGAGGCGGTGGCCCGTGTGGTGGCCGACCACGGCGGCAACTGGGAGCGCAGCGAACTCGCCGAACTCGCCGGCACCTTCGCGGGCGTCGTGCTCGTCACGGTTCCGGATGCCCGGGAGGCCGACCTGCGTGCGGCGCTCGCCGGACTCGAGGGACTGCTCGAGGTGACCGCCCGCGGCGGGGTGGAGCGCGCATCCGCGGGACGGGAGGAGCGCGAGATCGCGCTCACCGTGCTGGGGAACGACCGGCCCGGCATCGTGCGCGAGGTGTCGGCGACGCTCGCGAACCTCGGGCTCAGTGTGGAGCGGATGACGGCGCAGACGCGCGATGCGGCGATGGCCGGCGGGCGGCTCTTCGAGGCGACCATCGTGGCGCGGGCATCTGCGGAGGCCGACCTCGCAGGGCTGCGGGAGCGGCTCGAGCGGCTCGCGTCGGAGATCCAGGTCGACATCGTCGTGGGGACGCCCGCAGCCCGGTAGCCGCGACTACGCCGCACCGGATGCGCGACGGGTGAGCCCGGCGCGCACGAGCAGCAGGTAGAGCTGGCAGCCGAGGCACAGCCCGAAGACCGCGTTGAGGAACGCCGCCGCGAAGGCGGCGGCGGCGGCGATCGGCACCGCGGGGGCGAGGCCGGCGAGCCCGAGCACGACGCCTGCTCCGGCGACCACGAGACCGACGCCCTGGGCGAAGGTTGGGGGGCGCGGATCCTCCACCGCTGCGGGCGGTCCGAGGTGGGGGCGCACGAGCGCCCGGAACAGCGCACCCCACGGGTGGCGGCGGATGCCGGCGAACGCGCCCCACGCGAAGAGGGCGGTCAGGGCCGCGAGAAGGATCAGCGCCGGCACGACGAGTCCGAGCGCCCCGAGGGCGACCACGGCGAGCAGCAGTACCGCGGTGATCCCGGCGCCGAAGCGCGGGCCGCGCGGGTCGATGCCCGCGGCGGCGTCAGCGCGCTCCGACATGCCCCGCTCCCGTCAGCTCATCCAGCAGAGCGTGAAGCTCCCGCATCCGAGGCGCGCCGCCGATGCGGGCGCGCTGCAGACCCGCACCGTCGAGGACGAAGGTGGTGGGGGTCTGCAGGATCCCGAAGCGCCGCGCCAGCTCGGGATTCCCGCTCAGGTCGATCTCCACGTGCGTGATGCCCACGCCAGCAGACGCGAGCTCGCCGAGGGTGCGGCTCGTGGCACGGCAGGGGGCGCAGTACTCGGTGGAGAACTGCACGAGCGTCGCCTCCCGCCCCAGGGTGCCGTGCGCGACGGCGATGGCGGCGAGGTCGGTGCCGGCCGCGGGCTCGGCACGGGTGGGCAGGCGGCCCGTGCGGGCCCGCCACAGGAGCCCGGCCGCGGTCGCGGCGACGACCAGGGCCGACACGACCGCGAGCGCGTTCACGGGGTCCATGCCACGGCACGATACGAGTCGGATGCCGAGATGGGGGCAGGTGTGTCGAAACATGACGTGAGCGGCGAGCCCGTTGCGGTACCAGCCGTCCCTGCTCCGACCCTGTGCCGCCCCCGAGAGAGCCCTGCCCGACGGGTCCGCATCGATAGCGTGAACGCGATGTCGTCGGGGCGGCCGATCCGGTCTGCCGCGCCGGCATCCGCAGTCGCAGAACGCCGCAACGAGAGGAATCGACATGCCGGATTCGGCTGAGAGCACCGACGACCGCACAGGACCGGATGCGGCGCACCGGCGCCCCGGGGGCCTCGACGATGCGACGGTCGAGGCGCTCGGCAAACTCTCCGAGGCGCTGGAGACGGTGGAGGAGGCACGCGGGCTGCTCTACGGCTTCCACCGCCGCACCGGGGCGGCCGACCTGGCGCTCGGCGAGGCGGTCGAGCAGCTCCGCGCGGCGGGACACACCGACATCGCCGACGGCATCGAGCGGGACGTGATCGGTCGCAACGTCATCTCCGGTCGCTGGACGTTCCAGATCGTCGAGGACTACGACGACGGGTACTACGCGGCCCTGCGCTCCGCCGAGAAGGACGCGCGCGACGCCCTCGCCGCGGGCAAGCGGCACCTCTTCGAAGCGGAGCTGAAGGAGGACCGCCGCACCCGCGGCCGCCGCCACCACGAGGCTCTCCCCGCGGACGTGGGCGAGTCTCCGGAGGCTCCCTCCGCCGGGGAGTGACGGCGGCACCGCCTTCCCGACCCAGCACGCGACCGACCGAGCACGCGACCGTCCCGAGCGCAAGGCCCTCGCCGCGCCCAACCCCGCCCTCTACCGTCGCCCGCCTGTCGCTCCGCATCGACGCCCAGCGCTCGCCCGTGCCCCTCGAGACGGTGGATGCGTGGTGGCGCGCGGCGAACTACCTCTCCGTCGCCCAGCTCTACCTGCGTGACGACGTGCTCATGCGGATGCCGTTGGAGCCCGCCGACATCAAGCGCCGCCTGCTCGGTCACTGGGGCACCGTGCCGGCATTGAACCTCGTGTACGCGCACACCAACCGGCTCATCGTCGAGCACGACCTCCGCGCCGTCTACGTCTGCGGACCCGGGCACGGCGGCCAGGCGATGATCGCGAACGCGTGGCTGGAGGGCACCTACTCCGAGCTGTTCCCGGAGATCGGACGGGATGAGGAGGGCATCCGGGCGCTGTGCCGTCGATTCTCGTTCCCGGGCGGGGTCGCCTCGCACGCGGCGCCCTCGACCCCCGGGTCGATCAACGAGGGCGGCGAGCTCGGCTACTCGCTGGTGCACGCCGCCGGCGCGGTGCTCGACAACCCGGACCTCGTCGCGGTGTGCGTCATCGGCGACGGGGAGGCCGAGACGGCCACCCTCGTCGCCAGCTGGCAGGTCTCGCGGCTGCTGAACCCCGTCACCGACGGGCACGTGCTGCCCATCCTGAACCTCAACGGGTGGAAGATCGCGAACCCGACGCTGCTGGCCCGCATCCCCGAGGCCGAGCTGCGCTCCCTGCTCGTCGGGGGCGGCTGGGAGCCGACCTTCGTCTCCGTCGAGTCGGACGACGACCACGAGACCGTGCACCGGCGGATGGCCTCGGCGATGGATGCGGCGCTGACGGGCACGGAGCGGGTGCGGGCGCACGGCGGAGCGCGTCCGATGATCGTGCTGCGCTCGCCGAAGGGCTGGACCGGGCCGGGCGAGGTCGACGGGCTGCAGGTCGAGGGCACCTGGCGATCGCACCAGATCCCGCTGTCGGAGGTGCGGGAGGACGAGGCGCACCGCCGCCTGCTCGAGGAGTGGCTGCGTTCCTACCGCCCGCAGGAGCTGTTCACCGCCGAGGGTGCCCCGTCCCCGGCTCTCGACGCGCTCCGTCCCGTGCCCGAGCGGCGGATAAGCGCGTCCGTGCACATGAACGGCGGCGTCCGCGAGCCGCTGCGCCTGCCGGCGGAGGGCACAGGGGCGGTCGACACCGGCGGCACCCGCACCACCCTCGCCAGCGCCACCGGCGCGGCCGGCGAGTGGCTGGCCGACCTGGTGCGCCGGAACCCGCGCACCTTCCGCCTGTTCGGCGCCGACGAGGTGGAGTCCAACCGCCTGGAGGCGGTGCTGGAGGTATCACCCCGCCAGTGGGCGCTGCCCATTGGACCGCTCGACGAGCACCTCGCGGCGTCCGGACGGGTCATCGAGCTGCTCAGCGAGAACATCCTGCAGGGTCTCGCGGAGGGCTACGCGCTCACGGGACGGCATCCGCTGTTCACCTCCTACGAGGCGTTCATCCACATCGTGGACTCGATGTTCAACCAGTTCGCTAAGTGGATCGAGTCGGCGCAGGGCGTCTCGTGGCGCGAGCCCATCCCGGCCTTCACCTACCTGCTCAGCTCGCACGTCTGGCGGCAGGACCACAACGGCTTTTCGCATCAGGATCCGGGTTTCATGGACGTCGTGGCCGACAAGCGGCCCGACCTTACCCGCATCTACCTGCCGCCGGACGCGAACACCCTCATCGCGGTGCTCGAGCGGGCGATGCCGCGGACGGATGTGGTGAACCTCGTGATCGCGGGCAAGAACGAGCAGCCCGCGTGGCTGGATCCCGCCGAGGCGCGGCGGCACGCGGAGGCGGGCATCGGCAGCTGGGCCTGGGCGGGAACGCCGGGCGGCGAGAGCGCCCCTGATGTGGTGCTCGCCTGCGCCGGCGACGTGCCGACGATCGAGGCGGTCGCCGCCGCGGGTCTGATCCGCCGGGAGGCGCCCGGGATCGAGGTGCGGGTGGTGAACATCGTCGACCTCATGCGGGTCGTGCCGGAGGACCGGCATCCGCACGGGCTCGCCGACGAGCGCTGGGAGGAGCTCTTCCCGCTCGAGGTCCCGGTGGTGATGGCCTTCCACGGCTACCCGGTGCTCGTTCACCGGCTGCTGCACGGCCGAGCGCGAGCCGAGCGCGTCCACGTGCACGGCTTCCAGGAGAAGGGCACGACGACGACCCCGTTCGACATGCTCATGCTCAACGACCTCGACCGCTACGCCCTGGCGATCGATGCGGTACAGCGGGTGGCGGGGGACGATCCGGCCCGCGCGGAGACTCTCGCGGGCTGGCAGGGCATGCGGCAGGCCAACCGTCGGCACGCCTACGCGGAGGGCACGGACCTCCCCGAGATCGAGAACTGGCGTTTCGGGGGGTAGGTCGCAGGGCTCATGCGGATGCCGCGAGAACCGGCTTCTCCTCCGGCAGCAGGTGCAGCCCGGCGGCGGAGTACGCGGCCTCGGAGAGCCTGTCGATCCACTGCCGGCTCAGCTCAGGGGGTTGCGCGCTCTCGTACTCGAACCCGACTTTCGCGCCCGGGTGCACCCACACCGTCGTCAAAGGGGCAGACCCGGCCGAACCGTCGCCCCGCCAGGAGAACTGGAAGCCCTCGCCGCGCCGCAGCTTGGCCATCATCACCACCTGCAGATGAGCCAGAGCCCGGTCCTCGATGGTCGCGGCCATGTCTTCATAGAGAAACAGACCCATAGTGATGTCCTCCCAGCGCATCGTGCATCCACTGTGCGAGGACCGTTCCTCCTGCGCAAGCCCCTGGGCGCAATGGACAGGAAGACGCACTCTGGGGGGATGCGCCGCCTTCACTACGTCAATGGGTCCATGGTCGTCAGTGACATCGTGTGCAAGGCGGTGCTGCGCTACGCGCGCGCGCTGGCTCGGGCGGGCGAGACCGAGGTGGTGGAGGTGCCGACCCGCGATGTGACAGGCCTCGCCGAGATCGCGTACCTCCTGGTCGGTCCCACGAGCGACATCTTCTCGACACCGATCGTCGGTGTCGACGATGTTCCCGACGGCCGGGAGCGTTACGCCGCGAGCCAGATGGAGCGGCGCACCGTGCGCATCCACCCCACGCGTCCGGAGTGGCCGGGAGAGATGCACGACGTACCGGATCTCGAGGTCGACTACTGATCCCCGTCCCGTACGTCCGCGGGCGCCTGAACGTCGGTTGTGGCCCTTGCCTCGCCGCGGACGCCGCGAGAACATGGCCTCCACGGCGACGGCGGGAGCAGCGAATGGGACGACTGACGTACGACGGGATCGTGTCGGCCGACTTCGACGACCGCCTTCTCGCGCATCTGCAGCTGGTGATCGGCACCAAGCTCCGACGCGGGGAGGCGTTCCACTTCTCATGGCGTGACGACGATTCGATCGGAGACGGACGCACGATCGTGTGGGTCCACCCGCGCGCCTCACTGGCCTACAAGTTCTTCGGGAGCAGGCCGCCGGAGATCAACCCGACCTGGGTCGACGCGCTGATGATGACAGCCAACTCGGCCACCGGGCTGCGGGTGATCCCGGAACCGTCGGCGCACCGCCACCCCGGTCAGCTGCACGCGCCGGTCAGCCACCTGACGGCCCAGTGACGGCGACTGTCCGGCGCGGGTCGACCCGCCGGACAGCCTCATCAGCACCGGTCGCCTCCCGGCTCGACCTCCAGCAGCACGTGCCGATCGACGGTGAGCTTCGACGGCGAGAGGCCCATCTCTGCAACGGCGACGAGGGCGATGGTGACCCCGCCCGCGATGTAGATCGTCGCGGGAGTGGCGGTCCCGTCGCCGTAGTTGACCTCGAGCCACCCGCCTCCGGCCCGCACGAGTCGCTGGATCTCGTCCTGCAACTCCGGATATCCCCGGTTGCCGGTGCTGAAGCGGGTGCCGCCGTAGTAGATGTCGATTCTGCTCATGGTCTGATCGGCGAGTATGTCACCGGGCGCACTCGCGCCGACAGGCCCCGCGATCGGCGGGCCTCAGTCGGTGAACGACGATCTCAATCCGGCGGCTCGGGCGCACCACCCGAGGCGGCATCCCCTGATGGGTTCTCGGTCGGGGTGCCGTCGGGCTGCGTCTCAGGGTGGTCGGGGTCGGGGATGTCGGGCGCGGTCGTGGGTGTGCTGGTCGGATCGCTCATGTCGCGACGGTAGGCCGCGGGGCCGGCGGAGGGGCGAGTGCGGACGAACCTCCCAGCCAGCGGACGCGCGCATCCCACCTACCGCGAACCGAGCGTCTCCGCAACCCCGTTCCGCCGCTGCCGCGGCGAGCAGATCCTAGGCGGGGAATGACTGCTCTGTTCGCCCGCCGCCGGATGTCACGCGACCGCTACGACCGTCGCGAGGTGCTCACCGCGTACCTCTTCCTCTCCCCGTGGATCATCGGCTTCCTGGTCTTCACGGTGGGGGCGATGGTGTTCAGCCTCGTCGTGTCGTTCAGCCGTTACAACATCGCGGTCGGCATCTTCCGCCCGGCGGGGCTGGCGAACTACGCGGCGCTCGCCGCCGATCCGAAGGTCCCGCTCGCGCTGGCGAACACCCTCTACTTCGCGGTGCTCGCCGTGCCGCTCGAGATCGCGTTCGCGCTCCTGCTGGCGATGCTGCTCAACCGCGTCGGCCCGGGATCCGGCTTCTTCCGCACCGTCTTCTACCTGCCGAAGATGACGCCGGCGGTGGCCACCGCATCCGTCTTCCTGCTGCTGCTCAACGGCAACCAGGGCGCGATCAACAAGGGTCTGGCGCTCCTCGGCATCCAGGGCCCGCAGTGGCTCATCGACCCGGACTGGATCAAGCCCTCCATCGTGCTCATGACCCTCTGGGGCGTCAGCGGCACGATGGTCATCCTGCTCGCCGCGCTGCGCAACGTGCCCGTCGAATTGCACGAGGCGGCGGCGCTCGACGGCGCCGGCGCGGTGCGCCGCTTCTTCTACGTCACCCTGCCGATGATCTCCGGCGCGGTCTTCTTCAACGTCATCGTGCTCACCATCGCGGCCCTGCAGATCTTCGACCAGGCCTACCTGCTCTTCTACCGAGATCAGGGCCAGGCGGCCCCGGATGCGTCGCTCTTCTACGCCGTCTACCTCTTCCAGCAGGCCTTCCGGCAGTTCGACTTCGGGTTCGCCTCGGCGATGACCTGGCTGATCTTCGTGATCATCCTGCTCATCGCGCTCGTGCAGGTTAAGGTCGGCAACCGGCTGGTCTATTACGAGAACTCCGACTCGAGCGAGGAGCGGGCATGACCGAGGATGCGCGATGACCGCCGAGGTGGCGGGTGCCTCGGCCGCTGCGGTCTCGGTCGTGCGCGTGCGGCGCGCCGGGCCGAGACGCCCGAGTCGTGGGGTCGGCCGGGCGCTGCGGTGGGTCGCGCTCATCGCGCTGACCCTGCTGTTCCTCTACCCGCTCGCGTGGCTCGTGGCCGCGAGCCTCAAGCCCCGCGGCGAGGTGTTCGACAACGCGCTCTGGCCCAAGACCTTCCGCCCGCAGAACTACGTCGAGGTGTGGGATCAGCTGCCGCTGCTCAGCTGGGTGGCGAACAGCCTCTACATCGCCGTGCTCGCGGCCGTGCTCGTCGCGCTGACCAGCTCGCTCGTCGCCTTCGGCTTCGCGTTCTTCCGCTTCCCGGGCCGCAACGTCCTGTTCGGGCTCGTGCTCACGACGATGATGCTGCCCGGCGCCGTGACGCTCGTGCCGCAGTACCTCATCTGGAACCAGCTGGGCCTGGTCGGCACGTCGGTGCCGCTGTGGGGGGCGAACCTGTTCGGCTCGGCGTTCTACATCTTCCTGCAGCGCCAGTTCTATCTCGGCCTGCCGCGGGAGCTCTTCGACGCGGCCCGGATGGACGGGCTCGGCCCGTTCGGCCTGTTCCGCCGCATCGCGATGCCGCTGTCGATCCCGTCGTTCGTCATCGTGCTGCTGTTCGAGTTCCAGGCCAGCTGGAACAACCTGCAGGCGTCGCTGATCTATCTGAACGGCGGGTCGGCATCCGGATACACCGTGCCCCTCGGCATCGCCTCCGCGATGTCGAAGTACAGCCCCACCAACGGCGGTCACGGCGACTACCAGTACGTGATGGTCGCGGCGCTGCTGGTGACTCTGCCGATGCTGGTGCTGTTCGCCTTCGGTCAGCGCTACTTCGTGGAGGGCATCGCCACCCAGGCCCGCAAGGGCTGAGCTCGCGCCCCGCAGCGTCCCCGGGGGTGTCAGCCCGCGATGCGGGTATAGGCGCTCATCGCTGCCTTCTGCGCACCCGCGAGGGCCGCCGTCGCCGACTTCTCCCCGAGCAGGGCGGACGTCACCGCGCTCGCGAGCTCCGAGGCGACCTGCTGCCCGGCGGGCGAGGAGCCGAAGGACTTGCCCTCGCTCGCCACCTCGTAATACGTGGTGATCGCCTCCTCGAAGCCGCGGTCGCCGCTTGAACCGGTGTAGGTCGTGCGGATCGACTTGTCCACCGACTTCACGCCGGTGAACAGCCCGGTGTTGATCGAGCCGGGCGTCTCGGCGAGGGTCGCCTGACGGGCCTTCGCCGCCGCATCCCAGGATGAGGCGCTCGTCACGTCGATCATCCACTTGCACGCCGCCGAGGGGTTCTTCGCCTTGGTCGGGATGACGAAAGCCTGACCGCTGGCCACGGTGAACGGCTCGCCCTGCTGATCGCGGAACGGCACCGCGGTGAGCTTCACCCGGTCCGAGTAGCCGGCGAGCACGTTCACGTACCACTGCGGGTAGATCTCCGCGCCGACCTGATCCTTCACGAACTGGTTGCCGTCGCCGAACACGTCGAAGCTGTCGATGAAGCTGTTGGCGTTCGCGTAGCCGCCCTGCGCGTCGTAGATGCGCTTGAGGAAGCGGATCGCCTCGGCGTTCTTCGGGTCATCCAGCGCCGGCTTGCCCGAGGAGTCGACGAGTCGGCCGCCGAAGCTCAGCATCCACAGTCCCGCCTGCGAGACGCCCTGCGGATCGAAACCGACCCGCGTCGGATTCGACCCCTGGAACGAGGTCAGCTTCGTGATGGCGGTGAGGAGACGGTCCTGCTTCGAGACGTCGAAGTCGTCGGCCGTCACGCCGGCCTGCTGCATCACCCGCGTATTGAGCAGGATCGCGGGCGGCTGATAGAACTGCGGCACCCCCCAGGTCTTCTTCTGGTACGTCACATCCGCCGCCACCTGGGGGTAGAAGTACGTCGTCGGATCGACGTCGTAGAGCGAGTAGCACGCATCCAGCGGCATGATGAGCCCTTGCGCGGCGTACGTCGTGACGTACTGGCTGTTCATCTGGATGACATCGGGCACTCTGCCGCTGGCGGTGCGAGTCGCGAACTTCTGCGCGTCGAAGGCGGTCTTGTCGAGGGTGATCGCGACCCCCGCGCTCTTCAAGCGGCGGTCGGCGTAGCCGAGGCGGGCCTTCCCGACGTCGTCGGCGCTGTCGAACGCCCAGGCGTTCATCGACCCCGACACGTCCTTCCGGAAGTCCGCGCTCCCGCTCGAGCCGCCTCCGCCGCAGGCAACCAGGACGAGGGAGGCCGCGACGGCGAGGCCGGCGGCGGCGACGGCACGGGATGCGGATCGAGACATCGGGGGACTCCTGTTCAAGGGGCGGAGATCCGCGGGGCGGCCTCCGAGAAGTGGGGAATCTCTCCACTACAGTCGCGAGAGCCGGCACCCGGTAGGGGCTTGCGCTCCCGCGGTGAGCGGGCGTCCGATCCCCATTCGCCGCACCGCTAACCCCTCGGCCCGCCATGCGCAAGCCCCGAGACCGCAGGGCGGCATCCTGCATACCGTCGTCCGCATGTCGACGAACAACACCCTCATCCGCAGCCTCCACGACCTGGGTCTGGCCGCCTGGTTCGGCGGGTACCTCATGGGTGCCGTCGGGCTGAACGGCGCCGCAGCATCGGCGCGCGACCGCACCGAGCGGCTCACCATCTCCTCCAAGGGCTGGGCCCGTTGGGTGCCGGTGCAGCTCGCGGCGCTCATCGCGCACGGCATCGGCGGCGTCGGTCTCATCGCCGCGAACCGCGGGCGCCTCGCCGTGCAGCAGCAGGGCCGCGCCAACACCGCCGTCAAGCTCGGGCTCACGGCGGCGGCACTCGGGGCCTCGGGCTGGTCCGCGGTCCTCGGCGCGAAGATCGCCAAGTCGTCGGTCGTCGACCGCGAGGGCGGCGAGGGCGCCACCGAGCCGGATGCCGGCACCAGCGCCGACCTCGCCGCGGTGCAGAAGCAGCAGCGCATCCTGCAGTGGGTCACCCCGGTGATCACCGCAGCGCTGATCGTGCTCGCCGCTCAGCAGGGCGAGCAGCAGCGCGTCGGGGTGCTGCGCAAGCTCCTCAGCTGAGCTGTGCGGCGGCGTCGTGAGTTCCGAGGTCGCACTCGACGCCCCAGCGCCCTCGAGGCAGCGGCGGCACGCATCGACCCTCCGGCCGCATTCACGCCCTCGCCGCGTCTACGCTGGGCGATCTCGGGGCCGAGCGATCCCGGGGCTGAGCGACCCCGGGGCCGAGCGACCCCGGGGCTGAGCGACCCCGGGGCCGAGCGATCACGGGAGGGGAAGGAGCGCATCCGCATGCGATCGACGCTCGCGCGTGGCGCCCTCGCGGGCCTCGTCGCCACCGCTCCGATGACCGCGGTGCTCGAGCTGGCCTTTCGGCGGCGCGAACTGCCG
This sequence comes from Micrococcales bacterium, assembly GCA_016212425.1. GTDB lineage: Bacteria > Actinomycetota > Actinomycetes > Actinomycetales > Microbacteriaceae > Schumannella. Next base: position 38,173 of record JACRGJ010000055.1, read on the forward strand.
GAGTACCCTCCGGCGACCATCAGCCGCGAGGTGGCGCCCGGGGCCTACGCGCGCTCCGGCGGCGCGCTCGCGGCGGGGGTGCACGTCGCGATCGGCGCGGGCTCCGGGATGCTGTTCGCGTTGGCCGGCGGGCTGCGCCGGCATCCGCTCCCGGTGTCGCTCCTCGGCGGATGCGCGCAGGCGCTGGTGACCTGGGCGGCGGGCTACCTCGTGGTGGCGCCCGCGGTCGGCGCGCTGCCGCAACCGCACCGGGACCGCCGCGACCGCCAGCGCGCGATCGCGCTGGCGCATCTCGTGTTCGGGGTGGCGCTGGGTGTGCTCGCGCGACCGGTCGCCGGACCGGCGGGCGCCGCGTCGCCGGGACCCAGGCGCGGGGGGCGGTGACCGACCCGGCTGACGGCCGAACCGCGGAGCGGAGGTAGCGCGCCGAGACCCTCGCGGCAACCCCCTGCTGCGCCGACGCCCGCCGACCGAGAGTGGAGATCCGCCCGCTCGGAAGGAGCATGTCATGACCGGGAGCAACCCCGACGACCCGGAGCTCGGCGCCGGGCCCGCGACTCCTCCGCGTGTCGACGCCCCTGCGGGCGGGATGCGGCCGTGACCCGCAGCGACGACTTCGGCGTGCACCGCGAGCCGCCGGCCGATGACCGCTCGGCGACCGCCGAGGACGCGACCCTGCACGGGCAGCCGATCGAGGATGCCCCTGGCCAGGAGGACGCCCCGGAGGTCGGGCGGCCCGAGACGGCCGCACGGGAGGACGACGCATGAGCTCGGCTGAATCCGGCGCCGCATCCGATCACCCCCTCGGCGCGTCCGACGAGCCGCGCGGCGAACTCGAGGTGGTGCACGCCTTTGATGACGGCCCGATGCCCACCGGGGTGTCCGTCTCGGCCCGCGGGCGGATTTTCGTCAACTTCCCGAAGTGGGGCGACGAGGTGCCCGCGACGGTGGTGGAACTGCGCGCCGGCCGCGCCGTGCCGTACCCGAGCGCGGAGCTGAATCGCGCCACCGGGCTCGACGACCCCGCCGCCTTCGTGTCGGTGCAGAGCATCGTCGTCGACCCGGCCGATCGGTTGTGGGTGCTCGACACCGGCAGCCCGATGTTCCAGCCGACGAAGCCCGGCGGTCCCAAGCTCGTGCGCATCGACCTGGAGACCGACGCGGTCGCGCAGACGATCCTGTTCGACCCGCAGGTGGCGCTGCCAACCACCTACCTGAACGACGTGCGCTTCGATCTGCAGCGCGGCGAGGCGGGCATGGCCTTCATCACCGACTCCGCCGACAGCGGTCCGAACGGCATCATCGTCGTCGACCTGGCGACGGGGGAGTCATGGCGCCGGCTGCACGACCACCCGAGCACGAAGGCGCTGCCGCCGCACGAGATGACGCCGATCGTCGAGGGCCGGGTGTTCATGGAGCGGCCGGAGCACGACTCGCCGACGCAGGTGACGATGGGCGCCGACGGCATCGCGATCTCGGCGGATGCGCGGCGGCTCTGGTACTGCCCCCTGGTGTCGCGCCGGTGGTACAGCGTGCCGGTCGACGCTCTGTGCGATCGCGCGCTGGACGACGCCGCGGTGGCCGCGCTGGTGGTGGACGAGGGCGATAAGGGCGGCGGCGCCGACGGGCTGCAGACGGATGCCGCGGGCGCGCTGTACGCGACCAGCTTCGAGCACAACGCGATCGTGCGCCGCGACCCGGGCGGCGAGATCCAGACGCTCGTGCACGATCCGCGCCTGCTCTGGCCGGACACGATGTCGGTCGCCGCCGACGGCTACCTCTACATCACGGCGAACCAGCTGCACCGGCAGGCGAAGTACCAGGGCGGGACCGACCTCCGCAGCTACCCGTATCACCTCTTCCGCGTCCGCCTCCCCGGCGGCTCGCGGTAGTTGCCGGAGCGCGCTCGGTTGCTCGATCCGGCGACTGCCTCGCGCTGTCGACGATGGCGCGCGCGATCGCGGCGATCACCTACCGCCGCAAGGTCTGCTGAGCGGTCCTGCCGACGCAGCTGACCTCGGACCCCGTGCTCGATCTCGGTATCCGCTGGGGCTGACGTGACCGGTGAGGCTCATCCGCCACATCCGTCTCAGCGGATGCCGAGATCGACCACGGAGCCCCCGGGCGGGCCCCGCGCGGGGATCCGGTGCGAGGAGCGAGATGCCCGCGACGAGCGCCTGCCGTCCCCCATCGCGGTCCGCGCTCACGCGGGTCTTCTTCCCGCGCCGCGTCGAGCACCGTGCCGCCGCCCACGACGACCGTGCGGCAGGGCCGTCCGGCTACTCGGCGGGGGAGTGGCACGCGTCGCGGTCGGCGTGCAGCACAGAGGCTCCCGCTGCACCCGCCGCTCGCTCGTGCCGGTGATGCACCCGCATCGGTGGGGAGACACCCTCGCTGCCCAGCCGCTGAGAGACTGGCCCGGTGCGGATCGTCGTCGTGGGGTTGGGGCGGATGGGGCGGCCGATCGCGCAGCGGCTCGCCGGGGCCTTCGAGGTCGTGGGGTCGGATGCCGCCCCCTCGCGTGCGGCCGACGCGAGGCGACGCGGGGTCCGGGTGCACCCCGGCCCCGGCCTCCCGAGCGGGGATGTGCTGCTCACGGTGCTCCCCGGTCCGATCGAGCTCGCTGCGGCGGTCGGCGATCTCGACCTGCGTCGCCGCGCGGGGCTGTGGATCGATCTGACGTCGTGCGACCCGAGCACCGGCACCGAGCTGCATGCGGGCGCGGGGATCCCCAGCGTGGCCGCGCCGATGCTCGGCGGCCCCGACGATGCCACCCGCGGCACCCTCGGCTTCCACGTCGGCGGCGCCGCCGAGGCGGTGGCGTCGGCTCAAGAGGTGCTCGCGGTGCTCGGCCCGCGCGAGCGCGTACGCATCGTGGGTGAGCGGCCGGCTGACGCGTATCTGACGAAGCTGCTGGGCAATCTGCTCTGGTTCGGGCAGGTGATCGCCGTGACCGAGGCTCTCCTTCTGGCACGGCGGATGGGGTTGAGTGCGGCCGCGACCGCCGACGTGCTCGCCGACGGTCCCGGCGCCAGCGAGTTCCTGAGAACCGCTGCGCCGACCCTTCTGGACGGCAGGACCATGGACCACTTCGGGCTCGACCGGATCGTCGAGGAGCTGCGGCACCTCACCGTCCTGGCGCAGCGCGAGGGGATCCCGTTCGACCTCGCGACCAGCGTCACCCGCATCCACGAGGACGCCCTCGCGGAGTACGGCCCGCGCGACGGCGAACTTCTCGCGTCGACGCTGCTGCAGCGGCGCGCGGGGATCGACTTCACGGTGCGCGCTCCGCATCCGCCCGCGGGAGTCTCCGGAGACCCCCGCGGAGGAGAGCCGGCGCTCGACTGACTGGCATCGTGCTGTGACGGTGGCTCCGACCGGCGTCGATCCGGTGACCTTTCGATTTTCAGTCGAACAAGGCGGGTTGCAGGAGGTCGCATGAGGTCGCTGATCCGCGTCGTCATGCGGATGTTGGCTCAGTGGCATGGCACCTGATCGCATCGGATCTCGTACAGATGTGGCCAAAATGTGGCCACGCGCATCGTCGGTCGGCGTGGGATCCGCCGCCGTTTCAGTGCGGATCCCACGCCTCCCCTTTGAGATCAGAACCCGCCGGCGGCGCGGACGCAGTAGTGCTCCTCGAGCGCGGCGACCTCGTCGTCCGTCAGCTCGATGTCGACGGCAGCGGCCGCATCGGCGAGGTGATGCGGCTTCGTGGCCCCGATGATGGGCGCGGTCACCACCGCGTTGCGGAGCACCCAGGCCATAGCCACCTGTGCCATCGGCACGCCCCGCGCCTCGGCGATCCGCTGCACGGCGTCGATCACGGGGCGGTCGCGCTCGGTGTCGGCGAAGAAGGTGTTGCCGACCGGGTCGTCGGAGGTGCGCTTCGTCTGCTCGCCGGCTGGTCGGGCGACGCGTCCCTTCGCGAGCGGGCTGTAGGGGATGGACCCGACGCCCTGATCGGCGAGCAGGCCGAACATCTCGCGCTCCTCCTCGCGGTAGAGGAGGGAGTACTGGTCCTGCATCGAGACGAACTTGGTCCAGCCGCGCAGCTCGGCCGCCGTCTGCAGCTTCGCGAACTGCCACGCCCCACATCGCCGAGGCGCCGAGGTAGCGCGCCTTGCCGGCCTTCACGACGTCGTGCAGCGCCTCCATCGTCTCCTCGACCGGCGTCTCCGGGTCGAACCGATGGATCTGGTAGAGGTCGATGTAGTCGGTGCCCAGTCGGGTCAACGACGCGTCGACCTGCTGCATGATCGCCTTCCGCGACAAGCCGGCCTTGCCGAGCCGGCCCTCGGCGCCGGGGGTGTCCGTGAAGAACGCCTTCGTCGCCACGACGATCTCGTCGCGGTTCGTGAAGCGGCGCAGGGCCTCGCCGACGATCCGCTCGGAGTCGCCGTAGGAGTAGGCGTTCGCGGTGTCCCAGAAGGTGATGCCGAGCTCCAGCGCCTGCTGGAAATAGGGCAGCGCGTCGTCCTGCGCGAGGGTCCACCGCTGGAACCCGCTCGCCGGGTCGCCGAAGCTCATGCAACCGAGGGCGATGCGGCTGACCTTCAAGCCGGAGCTACCGAGCCGGGCGTACTTCATCCGAGTCCTTTCGCGAGGTGGCCGAGGCAGCGAGGCTGCCGAGCAGCGCGAGGCGCTCCTCGGTCGGCGAGCCTGCGGCGGCCGTGTAGGCGTAGAACATCCAGCCCGGGCTGCCGGGCACCTCGAGTCCCTCGTAGGTGAACTCGAGATCGCCGACATCCGGGTGGTGGATCCGCTTGGCGCCTGTGCGGTGCTGGCGCACGTCGTGCTTCGCCCACCGGCTACGGAACTCGTCGCTGCGGGTGACGAGCTCGCCGATCAGGTCGGTGAGCGGCTTGTCGTGCGGGTTCCGGCCGGCAGCCGTCCGCAGGTTCGCCACGACCATGTCCGCGCCGTGCTCCCAGTCGCGGTAGAAGAGGCGCGATGCGGGGCTGAGGAATGTGAAGCGGGCGTTGTTGCGCTGATTCGCCGGGTCGTCGAGGAGCGGCCGGAAGAACGCCCGCGCCAGCGGGTTGAGGGCCAGCAGGTCGCTCCGCCGGTTCGTCACCCACGCCGGTGCGCCCGTGACCGCGTCGAGCAGCCGCTGCATCGACGGCCGGACCGTCGTGTCGGCCGTCCGCGCCGGACGGCGCAACGGGCCTGGCGTCGCGGCACGCGCGAGGTCGTGGAGGTGCGCCGTCTCGGCGTCGTCGAGACGCAGCGCGCGGGCGACTGCCTCGAGGACCTCGGGCGAGACGCCGGTGAGGTTGCCGCGCTCCATCCGGGCGTAGTAGTCGGTGCTGACGCCCGCCAGGACGGCGACCTCCTCCCGTCGCAACCCGGTCACGCGACGTCGGCCGCCGCCGATGATGCCGTTCTCATCCGGGGTGGTGCGGGCGCGACGGGTGCGGAGGAAGTCGCGCACCTCGGCCTCATGATCCATGCCGCCACGGTAGGCCGCCGTTTGTCGGCGAAGCAGGGTCTGGCATTACACGGATAAGCGGTCACTGTCGGGGCCGATGAGCGCGCGGTCCACTGGTTGCACGGCACCCGACGGGCGTCGTGATCAAGCGCCATGGTGGCGCACGCAGTCCTCCCGAAGCACTACCGGCTCGCGTCGGGAAGCGAGCCAACCGCACGCACTTCGCATCGCCGGCCCCGCGCCGCCGTCCCACAGCCGAGCTGAGAAGCAGACACCGAACGAGACCACTCAATGAGCAACGTGATCACCGATCCAGACCTTCGAGCGACGAGTGCACCGGCGCGGGTGCAGACGCGAGCCGCCCTCGCTGTCGCCATGTTCGGGTTCGCCGTCGTGACGCTCGACGCGCAGGTGACGAACGTGGCGCTGCCCGCCATCCGCGGCGAGCTCGGCGGCGACCTCTCGGGCCTGCAGTGGGTCGTCAGCGGCTACACCCTGATGTTCTCGGCGCTCCTCCTCTTCGGCGGCACGGTCGCCGACCGCATCGGCAGCCGCGCTGCCTACCGCGGGGGCATGGTGCTGTTCGTCCTCGCCTCGATCGCCTGCGGGTTTGCGCCGTCGCTGCCGGTCCTGATCGTGGCGCGTCTGGTGCAAGGCATCGGCGCCGCCCTCGTCACACCGACCTCCCTCTCGCTCATCCGGGAGGCGTTCGACAACCCACGTGAGCGGGCGCACGCCATCGGCATGTGGGCGGTCGGCGGCTCGGTCGCGGCCGCGGCCGGCCCGATCGTCGGTGGCCTGCTCGCCGCGGTCGACTGGCGTCTGATCTTCTTCCTGAACCTTCCGGTCGGCCTGGTCGCCCTCTTCTTCCTGCGCCGCGTGGCGCAGTCGCCGCGACGTCCGGCACGGTTCGACCTGCCCGGACAGATCACGGCGATCGTCGGGCTGGCGGCGCTGACGTTCGCCTGCATCGAGGGCGGCACGCTCGGCTTCGCGAGCCCCGTCATCATCGGTGCCTTCGTTCTCGCCGCCGTCGCCCTCGTCGCGTTCGTGGCGGTGCAGGCGAGGAGCACCCACCCGATGGTTCCGTTGACGCTCTTCCGCTCCCGAGCGCTGACCGTCGCGCTGCTCGTCGCCTTCATCTCGATGGCCGGTTTCTACGGGCTCGTCTTCCTGCAGAGCCTCTACTTCCAGCAGCTGCGGGGCTACTCGGCGCTCGTCACCGGGTTCCTCTTCCTGCCGATGACGGGCATCACCGCGATCACGAACTCGCAGGTGTCGAGGATCGCCCACCGGTTCGGGCCGATCGTGCCGATCGTGCTCGGACAGATCATGATGATCGTCGGCCTGGTCGCGCTCGTCCTGATGCCGACGGACTTATCGGTCTGGGCGGTCGCGGGCCTGATGGCGGTCGTCGGCATCGGTGGTGGCTTCACCGTGCCGCCGATCGCGGCCCTGATCCTCGAGGTCGCCCCGGGCGCCCTGGCCGGCACCGCGAGCGGCGTGCTGAACACCTTCCGCCAGATGGGCGGCTCGCTCGGCGTGGCTGTCTTCGGCTCGATCGTGAGCGCGAGCAGCGCCTTCATCGTCGGGCTGCGGATCGACTACGTCGTGATCGCAGTGCTCGTCGCCGTGACCACCGTGGGCGCGCTCGTCGTCCTCAGGAAGCCCGAGCGGACAACCGCCCAGTGATCAACCGGCAGGCGCACCGTCTGCCACAACGAAAGGAAAACACGATGAGCTCCATCCCCACCGTCACCCTCAACACCGGCACGACGATGCCGCTCCTCGGCTTCGGCGTCTACCAGATCCCGGCAGACGAGACCGAGCAGGCCGTCGTCGACGCGATCAACGCGGGCTACCGCCTCATCGACACCGCCGCCGCGTACGGCAACGAGGAGGCCGTCGGCCGCGGCATCGCCCGGAGCGGCGTCGCCCGCGAGGACCTCTTCATCACCACCAAGCTGTGGATCCAGCGTCGCGGCGAGGCGGGCGCACTCGAGGCGTTCGAGACCTCGATGCAGAAGCTCGGCCTCGACTACCTGGACCTGTACCTGATCCACCAGCCGTTCGGCGACTACTACGGCGAGTGGCGTGCGATGGAGAAGCTGCACAAGGACGGCCGCATCAAGGCCATCGGCGTGAGCAACTTCTCGGACGACCGCCTCGTCGACCTGATGGCCCTCAGCGAGGTCACGCCGGCCGTCAACCAGATGGAGACGAACCCGTTCCACCAGCAGGTCGCCTACCAGGAGCTGCTCAAGAAGGAGGGCGTCCAGCTCGAGGCATGGGCCCCCTTCGCCGAGGGCAAGAACAACCTCTTCACGAACCCGGTCCTGACCGAGATCGGCGAGAAGTACGGCAAGTCCGCCGCACAGGTCACCCTCCGCTGGCTGCTTCAGCGCGAGGTCGTCGTGGTCTCGAAGTCGACCAAGCCCGAGCGGATGCAGCAGAACATCGACGTGCTCGACTTCGAGCTGACCGATGACGAGATGAGCCGCATCGCCACTCTCGACCAGGGCGGCTCGCAGTTCTTCTCGCACACCGACCCGGAGATGGTCCGCTGGCTGACGGGCCGCGCGGAGGCGTAGCCCTTGCAGAAGTCGCCACCGCACCTCAGTCGACGCGACACCCTGCGTGCCGCAGCCGCCGGCGCCCTCTCGCTGGGTGCCCCGGCTGCGCTCGCCGCGTGCACGCCCGCACCCTCAGGAGGAGGGACGACCGTGAGCCCTGACGCGGACCGAACGACTCCCGCAGCCGGAGACCAGCGCGTCCTGCTCGCGTACTTCTCGCGCGCGGGGGAGAACTACTACTACGGCGGCCGCCGCACGCTCAAGGTCGGCAACACCGCCGTCCTCGCGAGGCTGATCGCCGACCGCATCGACTGCGACGTCTTCGAGATCACGGCGGCCGACCCGTACCCGACGGACTACGAGCAGACGGTCGCCCGCAACGTCCGAGAGGAGCAGCAGGACGCCAGGCCCGAGATCGACGGCTCGCTCCCGTCGCTCGACGGCTACGACACCGTCCTGCTCGGCAGTCCGGTCTGGAACGTGCAGACGCCGATGATCATGCGCACGTTCGTCGAGGCGCTCGACTTCGGCGGCAAGGCCGTGCACCCGTTCGTCACGTACGCGGTGAGCCGGATGGGCGACGTCCGGTCCGACTACCGACGGCTCCTCCCAAACGCGACGATCACCCAGGGGTTGGCAGTGCAGGGGGAGACGGTGAACGACGCTGCGGCTGACGCCGCCGGCTGGCTCGACAGCCTCGACCTGCCGCGCAAGTGACGAGAGGACGACTGATGATTGATCAAGGCCAGAACACGCTGGCCGTGCTTGTCGTCGGGGCGACGGGAAGCGTCGGACAGCAGGTGGTCACGGCGGCCATCGCGGCCGGACACCGTACCCGCGCACTCGTGCGGAACCAGTCTCGGGGCCGAGTGGTCGCAGCCGGGGCGGAGGTGGTGATCGGCGACCTCACGGACGCGGCGACGCTGAGCGACGCGGTGAACGGAATCGACGCCGTCATCTTCACCCACGGCGACAACAGCAGTCCCGAGGCGGTGAACTACGGAGCGGTCCGCAACGTCCTCCAGGCACTGAACGGCCGCCGGGTGCGGATCGCCCTCATGACAACGGTCGGCGTGACGGCGCTGCGCGACAGCTCGTCGTGGAAGCGACGGGGCGAGCGCCTCGTGCGCTCGAGCGGCAACGAGTACACCGTGGTCCGGCCGGGCTGGTTCGACTACAACGACAGCGACCAGCTCACGATCGTCATGCGGCAGGGCGACCGGCTGCAGGCCGGTGATCCGTCCGACGGGGTGATCGCCCGGCGTGAGCTGGCGCGTGTTCTCGTCGAGAGCCTCACCGATCCTGATGCCGTGCGTCGCACATTCGAGCTGTCGTCCGAGCGCGGCCCGGAGCAGGCCGACCTCGGCCCCGTGTTCGCCGCCCTGCAGCCCGACCCCGAGGGGACCGTGGACGGAGTGCTGGACGCACCGAACCTGCCGCTCGAGAACGAACCGCGGCGCGTCCTTGACGATCTCGACCGTCTCCGCGGGCACTGAGGAGCGCCACGGGTCTTGCTGGCGGCTCCGACCGGCGTCGACCCGTTGACCTTTCGATTTTCAGAGCCCGCCGAGTCGGATCAGTGGTTATCGATAGATGGCGAGAACGCGCATTGATCAGCGACTCTTAGACAGCCGACATATCGTGTCGTTGCAGGAGATCGCACGGGGTGTCGCGGGAAGCGTGCCTATTTTGTGCCTGGTTCGACTTGCGCCGCACTCGCTGCGTGGCAGCTGAAGACGAGGCAGGATCACCCGGGCTGTTGGTGTGTCCGCAAGCGCTGCCAGGTCGGCGAGACGCCGTCGATCTCGACGACGGCGCCGTGGCGGGAAGAAGGATCGACCGCACGGAGGTCGTGCCTCAGATCCTCAAGCGCCGGTTCCAAACAGTCAGCCATCACTGTATGGTCAGCGAATTCTGACCATTGCGTCGCGGCTCGAGGTGATGAGCCGACTCGGGAAAGCGCTGGCTGATCCGACGCGAGCACGCATCCTGCTCGCTCTGCTGGACGCGCCGAGCCATCCTGCAGTTCTCGCCCGCGAGCTGGAGCTGACCCGGTCGAACGTCTCCAACCATCTCTCGTGCCTCCGAGGTTGCGGTCTCGTCGTCGCCGTGCCGGAGGGGCGGCAGACGCGATACGAGATCGCCGACGGGCATCTCAGTCGCGCGCTGGAAGAGCTCGTCTCCGTCGTGCTCGCAGTCAATGAAGGTGCCCCCTGTCTGGACGAGACGTGCGACCTCCCGGGTTGCTGCGAGCGTGCATCGTGACCGGCGAGCACCGGCAGACGCTGCCGCGCAAGCCGATCGCGTGCGCGTTGCCGACGCGCGAAGCGCGGACGCGACTCGCGGCGTGGCGCGGGTTCGACGCGGACTACTTGTTGGAAACAGAGGATCGCGGCACGGAGTACGTAGCGCTCTACGCGCGGGTTCGGGATTCGGAGCTGCGCCTGGGGCGGCTCGTCGACCAGGAGTCGGTCTGCTGCTCGTTCGCGACCTGGTCGATCGAGCGGACCGCTCACCAGCTGCGGCTCGTCGTCACCGGCACGCCGGACGCCCTCGCGGCGTTGAGCATCCGATGACGGAGCGGAAGTCGGGCGTGCTGCTGACCGACGACCGGCGATCGGTGCTCGTGCGCCGGATCAGATTCCTCGTCATCTTCACGATTGCCTACAACCTGCTCGAAGCCGTCGTCGCGCTCGCCGCAGGCGCAGGCGCTGATTCCAGCGCGCTGCTCGGCTTCGGGCTCGACTCCGTGATCGAGGTCTCCTCCGCCGTTGCGGTCGCATGGCAGTTCTCCGGCGGTGATCACGAGGCGCGGGAACGGATAGCGCTGCGCATCATCGCCGTCTCGTTCTTCGCTCTCGCCGCCTTCGTCGCGTTCGACGCGGCCGCGAGTCTCATCGGTAGGCATGCGCCGGAGCATTCGCTGATCGGGATCGTGCTCGCGGCGCTGAGCCTGGTGGTGATGCCGATGGTCTCGCTCGTGCAGCGGCGCTCCGGGCTCGGCCTCGGCTCTCAGTCCGTGGTGGCGGACTCGAAGCAGACGCTGCTGTGCACCTACATGTCCGCGGCGCTGCTGATCGGCCTGCTCGCCAACGCGCTGCTCGGCTGGTGGTGGGCCGACCCGATCTCCGGTCTAGTAATCGCCGCCCTGGCGCTACGCGAAGGCATCGAGGCTTGGCGCGGCGAGGTCTGCTCACCCGCGGAGTTCCTCTTCACCGGCGACCACGACGAGCACGAGAACGAGCACGAGCGCCGCGATTGACCAGGGGGATCGGCTGGCCCGGTTCCGACGGCCGGCGCGAGTCAGGCGGTCATGAGAGTCGCGGCCGCCGCGTCGAGCGAGTTGGGGGACGAGCGCGTAATGGGCCGAGCTGCCGCGCTCGCTTCGGGTGAGAACCCGGCGTGTTTGAGGACTGTGAGGTGGTGGACCACGGTCGGCTGGGACAGGTCGAGCGGATCGGTCAGTTCGCAGACGCAGGCGTCGGCGCCTTGGTGCGCCGTGATCATCGACACGGGCTGGAGGCGCATCGGGTCCATTGTGTCGGTGTAGCCCGGCATGATCCGGCCGTGGATGACTCGGCACGTGACGACGCAGAATCCATCGGCCTGCAGCGCCTTGGACACCGCCTCAAGTTGATCGCTGAGTGGAGGCCCACGAACGAGAAGCGCACTTCGACCTCGCTCTGCCTGGCTCGGCGCTGGGACTTGATGATCAGGCGGCTCGTCCGTATCAGGTGAGTCACCTGATCGGGCACTGTCTCGCGCTGTCGCTCGATGCGCTTCTAGGAGCACGATTTGTTCTGCAGGATCCAGCAAACGATGCAGGGGTGCGGCTGCTCATGTCGGCACCGTTCCCGCTCCTGAGGACTGCGATGGAGGCCGGCGCCCTTGCGATGTGGGTCCTCATGCCGGATCAGCGGGAAGAACGTCTTGAGCGGGTTTTCCGAGCACGCTGGGAGGACATCGTCAGTGACGACAACCTCGCGCTCGCCTTCACTGAGTTCCGGGACGGCGATTCGCCAGAAGACGTCTCGCGGAAGAACCGCCAACGTCGCGAGAACACGCAGCACGTGCGGCGTCGCAAGGCGGCGCTTCGCTCGGTCACGGATGCGGCGTCGATCAATCGAACGGCTGTCGAACTCGGGCTACCCGGCTTTGGTCCCCTCATGGCTCAGACTGCGCGATCCGTCGGCATCGATGCGAATCACGCGCATGGCCTCTGGCGCACGGTGAGCGGCCTGACGCACCCATCGGCGTCGAGGTCGATCCTCGCTTCCTCGATCGAGTACCGCGACTCAAGTGAGCCCGGAGTCTCCCGAGCTCTGTTGACCGCGCGTCCGTCGCTTCTCAACGCGGCACTCGAGGCAGGCCTGCTGCTTCATTGGAACGTGCTCAGGCGCGTCGGTGAGCTGGGCGGTAACTCAAAGGTCGCGTTCGCCGTGCCGGCAGATTTTCCACCCCCGCCTCGAGCTGAGTGATCGTCGGGCCTACGTGCCGCGGCGAATCGCTGCGTGCACGGAGACGCAGACCCCTCGCGTGTCCCCTCGCAAGGCACCTCGTCGACCATGAGGGGTTTGACGAGGGGTTTCGGGCGTCTTGCCCTGTCCTGGCCTGCCACCTCGGCTGACGCCGCTTCCGAACCACCCACACACAGCAGAAGAGCGTTGCTGTGCGTGGGTGGTTCGGAAGTACAGGTGGCAGGCCAGGACAGGGCAAGAAGGAGAGTGGGTGAGGGAGGTGAGTGAGAGGCGAAGTGTCAGGTGAAGTGACGGGAGGTGGTGGATCAGTCGTCGTGGTGTGACTGTCTGATGCGGATGTTCTCGTTCGGTGCTGAGTGGCTGAACGGGGCGTGGCGGAGGCAGGTGAAGCGATGTCGGCGGGCAATTGCTGGAGTGAAGTCGTCGATCGATCTGGATCCGGGGCGGTCCGCTGATGGGGTCGATCGAAAGCTATGCGACGACGGCGGGGAAGCGGTACCGGGTTCGGTTTCGTACGCCGGATCGGCGGGACACCCAGAAGCGAGGGTTCCGCACGAAGCGCGAGGCGGAGGAGTACCTCGCGTCGGTCCACGTGTCGAAACTGCGAGGAGAGTGGGTCGACGCGTCCCGCTCCCGCATACCGGTGGGGGAGTGGGCGCAGCACTGGCTCGACGCGCAGGTGCAGGTGAAGCCGACGACGCTGTCCGGCTATCGGCACGCGCTCGAGAAGCACATCGTGCCGCGGTGGGGTCGGACGCGGCTTGTCGACGTCTCGCACTCGGCGGTCCAGAACTGGGTGATGACGCTGTCGTCGTCGCTCGGCCCATCAGCGGTCCGGCAGACGCATCTCGTGCTGTCCGGGGTCATGAAGTACGCGGTGCGGGACGGGCGGCTGGCGCGCAACCCGTGCGACGACATCCGGCTGCCGCGCCTCGTCAAGCGCCAGCGCGGCTATCTCACGCACGAGCAGGTCGCCGCTCTGGTGAGGGAACTCGGCGGCCAGGGCGACGTCGCCCTGCTGCTGGCCTACACGGGGCTTCGGTGGGGCGAGATGGCTGCGCTGCGGGTCGAACGTGTGGATCTGGCTCGGCGGCGGCTCGAGGTCGCTGAGGCGGTTTCCGAACCCCGCGGCCAGCTCATCTGGGGCAGTCCGAAGTCGCACGAGCGGCGCTCTGTCCCGTTCCCATCCTTGCTAGTCGAGTCCCTCACTCGCCGCTGTGCCGGTAGGAACGGTGACGCTCTCGTCTTCGTCGGCACGGACGGTGGTGTGCTGCGCGGCAACAACTTCCGGCCGCGCTTCTTCGACCCGGCCATCGACCGGTTGCGAACGGCGTCCACCGAGTTCCCGGACATCACTCCTCACGACCTGCGGCACACCGCCGCCAGCCTCGCAGTGAGCGCCGGGGCGAACGTGAAGGCCGTGCAGCGCATGCTCGGCCACGCCTCCGCGGCGATGACCCTCGACGTGTACGCAGACCTGTTCGATGACGACCTCGACTCCGTCGCCACCGCGCTCGACGTCCGAGCCCGTGCCGCGGCCGTCGGCTCCGCGTGGCCACAGAAGCGTGGCCACGGGCCGGCAGTCGACACGCCGCCGACCCTCTTCGACTGACCTGAGGCGTGCGCGGGACGCCGTTAGATCGCCTGAGTCGTCAGGAAGATGTGGCCAAAACGTGGCCACGGGGACGTCAGCTGCGGCGGCGGAGTGATCCGGGAACGAGAAAACCCCCGGCTGACCGGGGGTTTTGCTGGTGGCTCCGACCGGCGTCGATCCGGTGACCTTTCGATTTTCAGTCGAACGCTCTACCAACTGAGCTACAGAGCCTCGGGGCGGACGGACCGTCCCGGATGGAGGAGAGCCCCTCGCGAGGAGGGGCTCCACATCCGCGACCCTGACGGGACTTGAACCCGCGACCTCCGCCGTGACAGGGCGGCACGCTAACCAACTGCGCTACAGGGCCTTGTGTTGAGTTGTCCGTTCGCACGGCATCCACCGTGACCCCAACGGGATTCGAACCCGTGCTGCCGCCGTGAAAGGGCGGTGTCCTAGGCCACTAAACGATGGGGCCGCTGCGCCGCACCCGAGAGTGCGACGACGGCAACCGACGGTCAAGCATACGGTCCGCTCGCGACGATTACCAATCCCGGCGACCCGGCCGAATGTGCCGGGTGCACCGGGCATCCTGGACTACGTTCAAGCGCACGTCGAAGGTTCGATGTCGGCGGCGGATTCGCGGATGCCTGGGCATTCGTCACGCTCGTTGCTACTGTGGATGGTGTTGTCCGTGTGAATACGCACGCCGAAGGCGCACAGAGGGCGCCGCGACGACGAGTCGGGGATCGATGCGGGGGATGAGCGTCCGGGGGGGCGGCGCCGTGCGTCGGGGCAGGCGGATGCTCGGCTCGGCCGTTCTCGCCGTCGCTCTGGCCGCGACCATCGGGATCGCGTCTCCGGCGCAGCCGGCGCGAGCCGCCGAGGACTACCCCAGCTGGCAGGACGTGCAGAACGCGATCGCCGGGGTGCGCAACAACCAGGCCCTCCAGGCGCAGGTGCAGGCGCAGATCCAGCGGCTCCAGGCCGACGCCGCCGCAGCGCAGGCCGTCGCGCAGGAGAAGGGCGACGCCTACGCGCGGGCGCAGGAGTCCGCCGACGAGCAGCAGCTCATCGTCGCCGACTTGCAGAAGCAGGTCGATACCGCCACCGTCGAGGCGGGCGCCGCTCGGAAGCAGGTCGACGGCCTTCTCGCCGAGCTCGCCAGGCCGGGAGGCGCCGACCTCACCACGTCGCTGATCGCGTATCCGGGCGATGCCCGCGACCTTCTCTATCGCCTCGGCACCGCGTCGAAGCTGACGAAGACGTCGCAGGATCTCTACGCGCGCGCTCTGCAACTGCGCAATACCGTCCAGAAGCTCACCGACCAGGCCGGCGCGGCACAGAAGGAACTCGACCGGCGCCGTGCGCTCGCGCAGGCCGCGTTCGAAGCGGCCCAGGCGGCGGCGACCGCCGCGCAGAAGGCGGTCGACGCGCAGAGCGCCCACCTGGAGGAGCTGAAGGCACAGCTGGTCGCTCTGCAGCAGAACACTCTGGCCATCCAGGCCAAGTACGAGGAGGGGCTGGCGAAAGCGCAGGCGGCCGCCGGTGCCGAGGTGAACCTCCGGACCGGGTGGGCCCGGCCGACCCGCGGGGCCATCACGTCGCACTTCGGCCGACGCGTCGATCCCACCCGAGGGGGCTATGCCTTCCACTCCGGGACGGACATTGCGAACGCCTGCGGCACCCCGATCTTCGCCGCCCGCGCCGGCACCGTAATCTACGCCGGCCCCTACCTCGACCTCGGGAACTACGTGCTCCTCGACAACGGAGGCGGCATCCAGACCGGATACGGGCACAACCTCTTGGGCGGCATCCTGGTCAGCGTGGGCCAGCAAGTGAAAGCCGGCCAGCAGATCGCGCGGATGGGCAGCACCGGTCGATCGACGGGCTGTCATTCGCACTACCTGGTGCGCATCAACGGCAACCTCGTCGATCCCGAGCCGTTCATGCGCGGCCAGGGGATGCCCCTGAGCTGAGTCGCGAGGACCGTGCGGGCCTCTCGGTACTCGGCCCCCGAGGTCGCGCGGCTCAGCTCGCGGGGGTGTACGCGGCGATCCCGCGCTGGATGATCGCCTCCGCCTCGGCGGCGTCGCCCCACTGCTCGGTCTTCACCCACTTGCCGGGCTCGAGGTCCTTGTAGTGCTCGAAGAAGTGCTCGATCTCCTTGCGGGTGAACTCCGGGATGTCGGCCACGTCCTGCACCCAGTCCCACCGCGGGTCCTTCGCCTGCACGGCGATGATCTTGGCGTCGCCGCCCGACTCATCCGTCATGTTGAAGACGCCCACGGGCCGCACCTTCAGGCCCACGCCGGGGAACAGCGGGTAGTCGAGCAGCACGAGCACGTCGACCGGATCGCCGTCGTCGCCCAGGGTGTGCTCGATGTATCCGTAGTCGGTGGGGTAGACGAAGCTCGTGTACAGGACGCGGTCGAGGAAGACACGACCGGTCTTGTGGTCGACCTCGTACTTGTTGCGGCTGCCCCGGGGGATCTCGATGACGGCGTCGTAGGCGGCCATGCTGTGCTCCTGAGAACTCGATCGGCGGAAGGGTGGAGTCTCACGCTAGCCGAGTGCGCGGGGGCGGCAGACTGGGCGCATGCTGGTGCGCGTGATGCGGCTCGGTTTTCCGTGGCCACGGGATCAGCGCCGGGGTCGCGAGCGGGCTGCGGCGGTGCAGGGTCCGGATCTGGGTCGGGCTCGGCAGCTGAGTCGGGGTCGCGAGCGGGCTGCGGCTGGGCCCGAGCTGGCGGGGCGCGGGCGGGCAACGGCTGGGCCCGAGCTCGTGGCGCGCGGCTGACCGTGCCTGAGCGCCCGCGTCTCACCCCCGCGATCGCGGATGTGCGCCGTGCCGTGCGCGAGGCGCTCACCGGGCTGCCCGAAGATGCGCTCGTACTGGTCGCGCTGTCCGGCGGTCCCGACTCGCTCGCGCTCGCCGGGGCGACCGCGTTCGAGGCACCGCGCGCCGGCCTCCGCGCAGGCGCGGTGATCGTCGACCACCGTCTTCAGGAGGGATCGGATGCCGTCGCCGAATCGGCCGCGGTCGCCGCGCGCCGGCTCGGCCTCGCCCCCGTCCTGGTCCGCCGAGTGCGCGTCGAGACCGAGGGCGGACCGGAGGCCGCCGCTCGCGCAGCGCGCTACGCGGCGCTGGAGGAGGCCCGCGCATCCGCCGACGCCACGGCGATCCTCCTCGGGCACACGCTGGACGATCAGGCCGAGACGGTGCTGCTCGGCCTCGCCCGGGGATCCGGCCCGGCGTCGCTGCACGGTATGCCGCCGGTCGCGGGTGCGTTCCGCCGTCCTCTCCTCGGAATCCGCCGGTCCGTCACGCTCGCGTTCTGCTCCGACGCCCGACTCGACCCGTGGACGGACCCGCACAATGCCGACCCCGATTACGCGCGGGTGCGGGCGAGAGAGCGGGTGCTCCCGGTGCTGGAGGCCGCGCTGGGGCCCGGCGTCGCGGAGGCGCTCGCCCGCACCGCAGAGCTCCTCCGCGAGGACGACGCCGCCCTCACCACGATGGCGGAGGAGCTGGCCGAGGACCTCGCCGAGCATGAGGAGGCGGGCCTCTCGCTCTCGGTCGCCGCACTGGCAGGCAACCCTCCCGCCCTGCGTCACCGGCTCATCCGCCTGGCGGCGCGGCTCGAATTCGGCGTGGCACTGACCCGAGGTCAGACCCTCGAGGTCGCCCGCCTGGTGACCGACTGGCACGGGCAGGCCGGCGTCGACCTGCCCGGCTTCCGCGCCGAGCGCCGCGCCGGGCGCCTGCATCTCGTCTCGACCCGCGCCGGTGCGCTCACCGGCCACCGCCCCCGGCACTACCACTGAGTTCCGGGTGGCCGCGTCGCGCCGGCCCGACGCCGCCGCGCGAGCCCGATCTCGCGGGCCCGATCTCGGCATCGGGTGTGACCGGCGAGGCGCCTGAGCCTCAGCAGCCCCAGGGTCCACACCGCATGCCGAGATCGGGCACGGCGTCGAGGCGGTGCACCGGTGCTCGCGCTCGGGTGCGCTCCCCTGCCCAGGAGCTCAGTCGGCCGCCGGAGTCGGCTCGGCCAGTCGCCGGAGACGCCGTGGCCGGTCGCCGGAGTCGTTGTGGCCGGTCGCCGGAGTCGCCGTGGCCGGTCGCCGGAGTCGTTGTGGCCGGTCGCCGGAGTCGCCGTGGCCGGTCGCCGGAGTCGTTGTGGCCGGTCGCCGGAGTC
>JACRGJ010000054.1 GCA_016212425.1 Micrococcales bacterium
CAGCCCCACGAGGAAGAGCAGCGCGCCGAGCAGCAGGGACTTCCCGAGCAGGTGCAGCCCGGTGGCGACCGCCCCGCGCAGCGAGGACCAGAATCCCGCCTCCGCGGGGGTGAATCCGCCGAGGTCGCGCTCCACCGAGAGCCAGATGCGTTCGTAGAACGGGTCGCCGACGGCCAGTGTCAGGGCGGTGAAGGTCGACACGGCGACGAGCACCAGGGCGACGAGCACGGCGGCGCCGGCGCCGACACGGGCCAGGGTGCGGGCCGGGTCGCCCCAGTCCTCGGCGAACGGGGTGAGGACGTCGACGATGCCCGGCAGCCGGGTGGCCACCAGCACGAACCCGGCCATCACCACGAGGCCCACCAGCAGAGCCGGGATCGCGCCGACCAGCATGAGGCGGGGGGTCCGTGCCCAGGTCCGGAGGCCGCGGATGAAGGCGCCGGCTCCGGCGCGGAGTTCGCGTAGCATCTGTCTCCTCAGATCCCTCTGCTCGTCGGGTTACGTCGTCCGCTCGGATCCCGTCGTCGGCTCAGATCCACGTCGGCAGCCAGTAGTGCAGACGCAGGTACCAGAGCGGGATCGCCTGGCCGGTCCACAGAGGATAGAAGAAGACGCTGAGCAGCACGCACGCGGCCAGGAACGCTCCGACGCTGATCAGCCCGACCCGCCGCCGATCGCGCGGATCGGATGCCGTGCCGAGCAGATAGCCGAGCGCAGCGGCGAGGGCGAGCACGAGATAGGGCTCGAAGGCGATCGTGTAGAACTGGAAGACCGTGCGGTTCAGGTAGAGCAGCCAGGGCAGGTAGCCCGCGGCGACGCCGACCAGTATGAAGCCCAGCGCCGCATCCCGGCTGCGCACGAACCGGTACGCGGCGAAGCCGAGCGCCGCGACCGCGGCCCACCAGATCAGCGGGTTCGCGAGCCCGGTGATCTCGGCCGCCGTACCGTCGCCGAGATCCTGGTAGTACATGACCGTCGGGCGCACGAGGAACAGCCAGGTGAGCGGATTCGCGGCGTAGCTGTGCGGGGAGCTCTCGCCCACGTTGAAGCCGTAGATCGCGGTCTGGTACTGCCACCAGTTCTGCAGTGCGGGCGGCACCCACGCCAGCGGGCCGGTCCAGGCCGGATTCCCGTCTGCGATCCAGTTGCGGTCATAGCCGCCGGAGGAGAGGAACCACCCCGTCCAGGTGGCGAGGTAGGTCAACGCCGCGAGGGGGACCATCAGCACGAACGTCGCCGGCGCCTGGCGCAGCAGCGTGCCGGAGAACCAGAACCCGCATCCGGCCCGCCGCCGCGCGAGCATGTCCGACACGACGACGAACACGGCGAACACCGCGAGGAAGTACAGCCCGTTCCACTTCACCCCGGTGGCGGCGCCGAAGGCCAGCCCGGCCAGCAGCAGCCACGGCCGCCAGAGCAGCAGCGGACCCCAGTCGGTCGGCCGGTGCGCGAGCTCCCGGGCGATCACCCACGCCTCGAGCCGACGCCGCGCGGCGCCGCGGTCCCGTAGAACGCACAGCGCCCCGAGCAGCGCGAACAGCGCCAGCGAGTTGTCCAGCAGGGCGACTCGGCTCATGACGATCGCGTTGCCGTCGATGGCCAGGAGGCCGCCCGCGAGCACGGGGAGCAGGGTGCCGCGGAGGAGGATGCGGACCAGCAGCATCGTGACGCCGACGAGCAGGATGCCGATGATCGCGGTCGAGATTCGCCAGCCCACCGGGTTCCCGCCTCCGGTGGCCAGCTCGCCGAGGGCGATCAGCCACTTCCCGAGCGGCGGATGCGCGATGAAGCTCGGCGCCGCGCTGTACACGTCCGGGTTCCCCGACGCGAACGCCTGGTCGGCACCGGCGCCCCACGAGCCCTCGTAGCCGAGGTGGGCCAGGGTCCAGGCGTCCTTGACGTAGTAGGTCTCGTCGAACACCAGCGTCCCGGGCGTGCCGAGGTTCTGCAGGCGCAGGATCGCCGCGACCAGCAGCACGAGCGCGGGCCCGCCCCACCGCCAGGCGCGGTCGAGTGCCGGGTCGGTGCGGGCGGCGGCCCACCACGCGTCGAGCCGGGTGCCGCGCGGCTCGGTCGCCGGATGCCGCGGTCGCGGATCGGGGAGCGGCACCCCCGGCACGAGCTCGCGGCGCTCCTGGCCTTGCCGCGCCTCGCTCATCCCGGGAATGGTACTGGGGGCATCCCGCGGGAGACTGGTGCGGTGATCATCCTCGCCGCCACGCCGATCGGGAATCTCGGCGATGCGAGTCGGCGGCTGGTCGAGGCGCTCGAGGCGGCCGAGGTCGTGGCGGCCGAGGACACCCGCACCGCCCAGCGCCTGCTGCGCGGCTTGGGGGTCGAGAACCGCCCGCGGATGCTCGCCCTGCACGAGCACAACGAGGACGCCCGCGTCCCGGAGGTGGTCGACCTCGCCCGCTCGGCGGATGTGGTGGTGCTGACCGACGCGGGCACCCCCGCCGTCAGCGACCCCGGCTTCCCGCTCGTGGTCGCGGCCGCCGCGGCGGGGGTCGCGGTCACGACGCTGCCCGGTCCGAGCGCCGTGCTGGCGGCGCTGACCCTGTCCGGCCTGCCCACCGACCGCTTTACCTTCGAGGGCTTCGTGGCCCGGCGCGGACGCGCGGCGGCGCTCGCGACCCTGGCATCCGAGCCCCGCACGATGGTGTTCTTCGAGTCGCCGCACCGGCTTGCGATGTCGCTGCACGACATGGCCGCCGCGTTCGGCGCCGACCGCCGCGCCGCGGTCGCGCGGGAGTTGACGAAGCTGCACGAGGAGGTGGCGCGCGGCACCCTCACCGAACTCGCCGAGCGCTTCGCCGAGGGCGTCCGTGGCGAGATCGCGGTGGTGGTCGCTGGCGCGGCGGTGCGCAGCGCGGATCCGGAGGCGGCGCTCGCCGAGGTGCTGGCCCTGGCCGCCGCGGGCACCCGACTGAAGGACGCCGCCGCCGAAGTCGCTGTCGCCACGGGCCTCTCTCGCCGGGACCTCTACGAGGCCGCTCTCCGCGCCCGGCGGTAGCAGCGACCGGGTCGTCGGTGCGCTGAGAGCTGCCATGGTGGCACCGGCTCGCTCCGCTAGCCGTCCCTCAATGGAGCGATCTGCTTCACGGCCGGCCACTCACTGGTGAGGTACGCCTCGACCGCGCGGTGTCTGAACGAATATGGCTTCCCGCGCTCGATGATGCCGCGCACCGTGTCCAGCCGTTGAGAGGTCGGGCCGGCTGCGGACGCTGAGGCGAAGCCGGCACCCTTGGCGATCCGGGTGAGCGTTCGTTCAGACGTGGGCAATTTCGCCATTGCTTCCACTAGCTCGCGTTCGCGTTCAGGTAGTCGGCCGAGGATGCGTTCGACGTGAGCCGCGGCCTCGCGTCGAACTTTCCCCCAACCCACCACTACCTGGTGAGCGGTGATGGTGTCGTTCTCATCGGCGTACCAAGCCTGTTGCCCCGCTAGCTGGAACAGGAATGGTTCACCGCGACAGAGGTCAACGATCGCTGCTACGGCGTCCTGCGTCATGCGGACGACGGCCAGACCGCCCCGATCGTCAGGGACCTCCCACCCCGGCACGACGAACTCCTGCAGCGCCAGGGCGAGATCATCGTTGTCGATCGCCGTCAGGACCGTCGTGGCGAAGCGGCGAGCGAACGTTGCTCCCTTATGCGCGCCAGCTCGGTCCTCGAACTCTGGTAATCCCGTCAGGTAGACCGCGATCGGGAGTAAGCGCGTGATCCGCAAACCGCCAGGTACGTCGACGCCGACGCGGTGCGTGATCGCATCCCCTAGCGCGACCAACAGTTGCGAGAGCGCCCGCTCATCGGTGATGTTCTGGACCTCATCGATGTGGAGCAGACAGATCATATTCCGCTTGATGGCGACTCGACCGATCTCGATGAGTAGCTCAGTGAGGGGAACATGCGGATCGGGTCCAGCACGTTCGCGTAGTCCTAGCGAGATGCCACCGGCGGCGACCGACTCGACTCGGTCGAGGAGATCCTGTATGCGCCTCTCTCGGGGAGAAGACATGCCGGCGTTGCGGGCGAGCCCCAGCAGCGCGTCGGCGACGAGCTTGAGCGGATCTGCACCTGAGGGCACCCGGAGCTGAGGGCTGACCCAGGCCCCTTCGCGCTCAGCGTCGGCCGCGATCCTGCGAACAAGGGCGGATTTTCCCAGGCCTGGCTCGCCGAGAATCGTTCTACCGCGCTCCGGCAATCCTCGCATCAGCCGTGGCCGGAGCACGTCCCGCCAGTCGTTCAGCTGCAGGGTGCGGCCTGCCCAGATTTGAGGCACGATGTCGGAGCCTGGGTTGAATGGATTGGTGACCGCCGATCGCACGGTGATAAACTTATCACGAACCTAGATCAGGGATAGGGTTCTCACCTATGCCGAGCCCTACGGCCGGCTCGAGTCCGGCCACGGGCACGGCAAGGTGGTGCTCCGCCTCGGCAGCGGCACCTGAGCCCGCGGCCGCCCCGTCACGCCCGGTGCCTCCCCCGTAGGATCGTGGGCATGCCCGGCGAGCCCTTCTACGCGACCACGCCGATCTTCTACGTCAACGACGTGCCGCACATCGGCCACGCCTACACCGAGGTCGCGGCGGATGCGCTGGCGCGCTGGCACCGGCAGGCCGGCGACGACACCTGGCTGCTGACCGGCACCGACGAGCACGGCGAGAAGATCCTGCGCACCGCCGTCGCGAACGGCACCACCCCGCGGGCCTGGGCGGATGAGCTGGTGCGCACCGCGTGGCTGCCGCTGCTGGAGACGGTCGGGGTCGCGAACGACGACTTCATCCGCACCACCGACGAGCGGCATGAGCGTGGGGTGGCGGCCTTCATCCAGAAGCTCTACGACGACGGCCACATCTACGCCGGCGAGTACGAGGGCTTCTACTGCGTGGGCTGCGAGGAGTACAAGCAGCGCGACGAGCTGGTGCTGACGGACGCCGGCGACTACGCGGGCGAGCTGGTCTGCGCGATCCACTCCCGTCCCGTCGAGATCCTGAAGGAGAAGAACTACTTCTTCCGGATGAGCGCTTTCCAGTCGCGGCTGCTGGAGCTTTACGAGACCCGGCCGGACTTCGTGCAGCCGGAGAGCGTGCGCAACGAGATCGTCCAGTTCGTGCGCCAGGGCCTCTCGGATCTCTCGATCACCCGCACCAGCTTCGACTGGGGCATCCAGGTGCCCTGGGATCCGTCGCACGTGGTCTACGTGTGGTTCGACGCGCTGCTGAACTACATCACCGCGGTCGGCTACGGGGTCGACGACGCCAAGTTCGCGCGGCGCTGGCCCGCGGTGCACATCGTCGGGAAGGACATCGCCCGCTTCCACGCGGTGATCTGGCCCGCCATGCTGATGGCGGCCGAGCTCGAGGTGCCGGCGCGCGTGTTCGGGCACGGCTGGCTGCTCGTCGGCGGCGAGAAGATGTCCAAGTCGAAGCTCACCGGCATCGCGCCGGGGGAGATCACCGGCACCTTCGGGGCGGATGCGTTCCGCTACTACTTCCTCCGCGCGATCGCGTTCGGCAGCGACGGCTCGTTCTCGTGGGAGGACCTCACCGCGCGCTACAACGCCGAGCTCGCCAACGGCTTCGGCAACCTCGCCTCGCGGGTTCTCACGATGGTCCAGCGCTACAGCGACGGGACCATCCCCTCGCCGGAGGGTGCGGCGGTGGGTGCGGCGGCGGATGCCGACCGCGAGGTGCGCGACGCGGAGCGCCGGGCCACCGAGCTCGCCGACCGCGCGATGGAGCGGATCGCCCCGCACGAGGCGCTCGCCGCGATCTGGGACCTCGTCGACGAGCTGAACGGCTACGTGCAGTCCCAGCAGCCGTGGGCGCTCGCGAAGGACCCCGCGCAGAAGGCGCGCCTCGACACCGTGCTGTTCACCGCATCCCGGGGTCTCGGCACCCTCGCCGTGCTGCTCTCGCCCTTCCTCCCGACCGCGACCGAGCGCCTCTGGTCGGCCCTCGGCGCGCCGGGCGCCGTGCAGGAGCAGGACATCCGTCGGGCGTTCGAGTGGATCGGCGACGGTCCCGTCCGCCCGCTCGATCCGCCGCTGTTCCCCCGCGTGGAGGCCGAGGCGGCGGTCGGCGCGTGACCGGCTCCGCCGCGGAGTACCCGCCGGTGCCGGAGGCGCTGGTCGTCCCGGTCTACGACAACCACACCCACCTCGAGATGTCGCCCGACCCCGAGCGCCCGAGTCTCGAGTACCGGGATGCGCTGGGTCGCGCGTCGAGCGTCGGCGTGCGCGGGGTCGTCCAGGTCGGCACCGATCTGGCCACCTCGACGTGGGGGGCGGAGGTGGCGGCGCGGGAGCCGCGCGTACTGGCGGCCGTGGCGCTGCATCCGAGCCACGCACCGACGCTCGCGGAATCCGGGGAGCTCGACGGCCAGCTCGCGGCGATCTACGAGCTCGCGGGACGCTCCCGGGTGCGCGCCGTCGGCGAGACCGGCCTGGACTACTACTGGACGACGGATGAGGCCGGGCGCGCGGCGCAGCGGCGCAGCTTCGAGGCGCACATCGAGATCGCGAAGCGCCGGGGGCTGGCGCTGCAGATCCACGACCGCGACGCCCACCAGGCGGTGCTCGACACGCTCGAGCGGGTGGGGGCGCCGGAGCGCGTGGTATTCCACTGCTTCTCGGGCGATGCGGACTTCGCCCGGGCGGTCACCGAGCGCGGGTGGTTCGTCTCGTTCGCCGGCACGGTGACGTTTAGGAATGCGCAGAACCTGCGGGACGCGCTCGAGGCGGTGCCGCGCAGCCGCATCCTGGTCGAGACGGATGCGCCCTACCTCACGCCGGTGCCGTTCCGAGGGCGCCCGAACTCGTCGTACCTCCTGCCGCTGACGCTGCGCGCGATGGCCGAGACGTTGCACACCGACGTGTCGATGCTGGCCGCGCAGATCTCCTCGAACACCGAGCTGGTCTACGGGCACTGGGACGACGAGCCGGTGGTGGAGCCGCCGGGTCCGTTCGACCCGCACCCCGAAGGGTCGGTGGGGCCGCAGTGATCGCCCCTGGCGGTCCGATCTCGGCATCGGGTGGGGCGGGTGAGGCGCAGCAGTCCCATCCGCCCCGCACGCCACACCGGATGCCGAGATCGGGAACGGCCGCCGGGAGCATCGGCGGGTGAACCGGCTGCTCGGGCCGGCCGAGATCCGCGATCTCGCCGACCTCCTCGGCCTTCAGCCGACGAAGAAGCTCGGGCAGAACTTCGTGCACGACGCGAACACGGTGCGCCGCATCGTGCGCGCGGCGGGCGTCGAGCCGGGCGACGAGGTGCTGGAGGTGGGTCCGGGGCTCGGCTCGCTCACCCTCGGGCTCCTGGAGGCAGGCGCCCGCGTCACCGCGGTCGAGATCGACCGGCGCCTCGCCGGCCAACTGCCCGGCACCGCCGCGCAACTGGCCCCCGACGCCCCGCTGACGGTGCTGACGGCGGATGCGCTCCGCCTCACCGAGCTGCCCGCCGACCCCCGGCGGCTGGTCGCGAATCTCCCCTACAACGTGTCGGTGCCCGTGCTGCTGCACCTGCTCGCCCGATTCCCCAGCCTCGAGTCGGCGCTGGTGATGGTGCAGGCGGAGGTGGGGGAGCGCATCGCCGCCCCTCCCGGCTCGAAGGTGTACGGATCGCCGAGTGCGAAGGCCGCCTGGTTCGGCGCGTGGGCGCTCGCCGGGCAGGTGAGCCGACAGGTGTTCTGGCCGGTGCCGAACGTCGACTCGAGGCTCGTCGGCTACCGGCGCGGCGCCCTCCGCGGGTCGGAGGCGGAGCGCGCCGCGACCTTCGCGCTCGTGGATGCCGCGTTCGGCCAGCGCCGCAAGATGCTGCGTCAGTCGCTGGCCGAGGCCTTCGGCGGCGCCGCCGCGGCATCCGCTGCCCTGGAGCGCGCCGGGATCGACCCGACCGACCGCGCGGAGCGGCTCGGCGTCGAGGAGTTCCTGGCGCTCGCGCGGGCCTGAGGGAGGTTACGCGGCGCGAGGCCGCGGCCGGCCCCCGGGCAGGACCGGGGTGCGCAGTGCGATCAGCGCCGACAGGGCGAGCACTGCGGCGGTGATCGCGGTCAGGTGCACGGCGAGCGGGCTGCCGCCGTACATCGTCACGCCGACCGCGACCAGAGCGGACGCCAGCAGGACCCAGGGGAGGGCTCCGACCCTCCGCAGCCCGATCAGCACCAGGGCGGCCGGGACGACGTACAGGGCGACCGTGCCGAATCCGGGAGTCGTGACCAGGTCGACGTAGGCGCTCCCTCCCGGCAGCGGGGCGAGGAGCCCGCGGCGGAACATCGCGGTGCAGTGCAGCACCAGCCCGAGCACGCCGAGGGCGACGAGCGCGACGTCGACGGGGGCCAGCCGTCCGCCCCGTTGCCCGCGTCGGCGGAGGGCGGATGCCACCCGCACGACGACGGCCGCCGCGGCGACGGCGAGGAGCGCGAAGGTCAGCCAGGCGGGCACGCGTTCGAGGGTAGCGCCGCCGCCTGCGAGCGGATGAGGGGCGGTCGGGGCCGCTGCGCCCGGCGGTTAGTGTGGATCCATGACCTCGGCGACGCGGCGCTCCGTCGCCGCCCGCGCTCCGGGGAAGGTCAACGTCTTCCTGCGGGTCGGATCGTTGCAGAGCGACGGGTACCACGACGTCGCGATCGCCTACCAGGCGGTGTCGCTCGTCGACGAGGTGCGGGTCACGGAAGCCGACGGGTACTCGGTGACGGTGACGGGCAACGTCGACGTCTCCCGGGTGCCGACGGACCGCTCGAACATCGCGGTCACGGCGGCGCGGCTGGTGGCGGAGCGCGCCGGCTCCCGCGGCGGCGTGCGCATCGAGATCGACAAGCGCGTGCCGGTGACCGGCGGCATGGGCGGCGGGTCGGCGGATGCGGCGGCCACCCTCATCGCGGTCGACGAGCTGTGGGGTGTCGGGCTTCCGCGCGAGGAGCTGTTCGCGCTCGCCCGGCAGCTCGGGGCCGATGTGCCCTTCGCCCTCACCGGCGGCACCGCGATCGGTACCGGCCGCGGCGACGAGCTCTCGCCGGCCCTCGCGCAGGGCAGCTTCCAGTGGGTGCTGGTGCTCGCGGATTTCGGGCTCTCGACCCCGCAGGTCTACCGGGAGCTCGACGCTCACCGGGCCCGGCACGTGCAGGACATCCACCCTGTCGACCCGCGTCCCGTCGTCGATGCCGACGTGCTGCAGGCGCTGCGGGCCGGGGAGCCGCGGATGCTCGCCGATGTGCTGCACAACGATCTCCAGGCGGCGGCGCTGCACCTCGAGCCCTCGCTCGCCCGGGTGCTCGAGCTCGGGGAGCGCAACGGCGCGCTGGCCGGCATCGTCTCCGGCTCGGGCCCGACGGTCGCGTTCCTCGCCGAGAACCTCGACGCGGCGCTGGAGCTGCAGGTGGCGCTGTCCGCGGCCCGCTACCACGTGGTCCGTGCCACCGGCCCGGTGCACGGCGCGCGCCTCCTCGGCGACTGAGCCCCCGCGTCCCTCCCCCCACGCACCCCCCCCGCACCCCCCGCTCACTCACCCCAATTGGTTCACATGACATGAGATCCGCCCCCGTTTGCGCCATCTCACGGCTCGACCCGACGACCGAGCGGGCCGGATAGTGCCCCACCTCCTCGGCGGTGAGCGCCTCTACCTCGAGTACCCCACCCGGGTCGTGTTCGACGGCGTCACCGTGGGACTCGCCGACGGCGACCGGATCGGGGTCGTGGGCCGCAACGGCGACGGCAAGTCCACGCTGCTCCGCATCCTCGCCGGTCGACAGGAACCGGATGCCGGACGCGTCACCCGGCGCGGCGGCCTCACCCTCGGCATCCTCGACCAGTCCGACGCCCTGCCGGAGGGCGCGAGCGTGGGCGAGCTGGTGATCGGGGGCCGCGCCGAGCACGAGTGGGCGGGGGAGGCCCGCGTGCGGGACGTGATCGGCGGGCTGCTGCCCGGCATCCCCCTCGACGCCCCGGTCGACGACCTCTCGGGCGGGCAGCGCCGCCGCGTCGCCCTCGCCGCGCTGCTGAGCCATGACTGGGACGTGGTTCTGCTGGACGAGCCGACGAACCACCTCGACATCGAGGGCGTCGACTGGCTGGCCCGACACCTCACCGCCCGGTGGCCGGCGAACCGCGGCGGGCTCGTCGTCGTCACGCACGACCGGTGGTTCCTGGATGCCGTGTCGACGGCGACGTGGGAGGTGCACGACCGCCTCGTGGAGCCGTTCGACGGCGGCTACGCGGCGTACATCCTGCAGCGGGTGGAGCGCGACCGGCAGGCGGCGGCGTCCGAGGCGCGGCGGCAGAACCTCGCCCGCAAGGAGCTCGCATGGCTGCGCCGCGGCGCCCCGGCGCGCACGTCGAAGCCGAAGTTCCGCATCGACGCCGCGACCCAGCTGATCGAGGACGTGCCGCCTCCGCGCGATGCCATCGCGCTGCAGCGGCTCGCGGTCGCCCGGCTGGGCAAGGATGTCGTCGACCTCCTGGATGCCGGGGTCGCCTACGACGGCCGGCCGGTGATCGAGGACGTGGAATGGCGGGTCGCTCCAGGGGAGCGCACCGGCATCCTGGGGCGCAACGGCGCCGGGAAGTCGACCCTGCTCGGGCTGGTCTCGGGCGCGATCCTGCCGACGACGGGGCGGGTGAAGCGGGGGAAGACGGTGCGGATCGGGGTGCTCGACCAGCGTCTCGCCGAGCTCGTCGAGATCGCCGACGACCGGGTCAGCGACGTGCTCGGACGCCGCCGAACCGCCTACGCCGTCGGCGACGCCGAGCTGACCCCCGGCCAGTTGCTCGAGCGGCTCGGGTTCCCGAGCGCGCAGCTCTCCAGCCGGGTGCGCGAGCTCTCCGGCGGGCAGCGCCGTCGCCTCCAGCTGCTGCTCGTGCTGCTGGACGAGCCGAACGTGCTGATCCTCGACGAGCCCACGAACGACCTCGACACCGACATGCTCGCCGCGATGGAGGACCTCCTCGACTCCTGGCCGGGCACCCTGCTCGTGGTGAGCCACGACCGGTACTTGATCGAGCGGGTCACCGACCAGCAGTACGCGGTGCTGGGCGGGCGGATGCGCCACCTTCCCGGCGGCGTGGACGAGTACCTCCGCCTCGCGGCGGAAGGGCCCGGCGCTCCCGAGCCGGCGTCTCGGCAGCTCACCGCCCCGCCCGCGGTCCTCTCCGGAGCCGACCGGCGTGCGGCGCAGAAGGAGCTCGCCTCCCTCGACCGCCGCCTCGCGAAACACGGCGAGCGCATCGCCGCGGCGCACGCGGCATTCGCCGCCGCCGACCAGTCCGACTACGAGCTCCTCGGCCGCATGCAGCACGAGCTCGCGGCCCTCGACGCGGAAAACCTGGCGCTGGAGGAGCGCTGGATCGCCCTCAGCGAGCAGCTCGAGGCCTGAGCCCCGCACCCGCGCGCGGCACCATCGGGTCCTACCATGACGCCATGGGCGACACCGCCGATCGCTACAGCCGCGACATCCAGCAGGGTGACCGGGGGATCGCCCTGGATCGCATCCTGTTCTTCACCGACGCGGTCTTCGCCATCGCCATCACCCTGTTGGTGATCGACCTCACGGTGCGCACGGTCGGCGCTGACGGGAAGGAGCTGTCCACCGCGACCATCGCGACCGAGATGCTGCAGGCGTTGCCCGACTACGCGGCCTACGTGATCAGCTTCTTCGTGATCGGCGCCACCTGGGCCGCGCACCACCAGAACTTCTCGCTGCTGGCGCGCTGGGATACGGCGCTGAAGTGGGTGAACCTGCTGCTGCTGCTGTTCGTGGCCTTCCTGCCCTTCCCGACGCGGATGCTCTTCTCCGGCGACGGGGACATCCAGCACGTGCAGTACACCTTCTACGCGGGCACCGTACTGGCGATCGGCCTCATCCAGCTCTGGATGTGGCGGGTCGTCCGGGTGCGGGGGCTCCTCGACGTCGACCGGGTTGACCGGCGGATCTACCGCTACGAGCAGCGGCAGATCGCCGTGACGCCCGCGGTGTTCGGCTTCGGGTTGGTGCTGGAGTTCACGGTGGGCTCGCCCTGGTCGCTCTACGTCTGGTTCCTGCAGGTGCCGCTGAGCTTCCTCGCCGGACGCTTCGAGCCGCGCGAGCCGGAAGCGGCCGCGTCTCAGTCGAAGTCGAGGCTCAGGGTGCGCAGCAGGCCGGCGAGACGTTCCTGATCGCCCGCGGGGAGCCCGTCGAGCAGGGTGGCCTCCGCGTCGAGCAGCAGGCGGATCGCTCCGTCGACCCGCTCCCGCCCCCGGTCGGTCATGACGACCAGGATCCCGCGACCGTCGTGGGGGTCGGTGCGTCGCTCGACGAGCCCGCGCTCGGCGAGCCGGTCGATGCGGTAGGTCATGGTGCCGCTGGAGACGAGGGTCTGCTGCAGCAGCCCGGCCGGGCGCAGCTGGTACGGGGACCCGGCGCGGCGGAGGGCGCTCAGCACATCGAATTCGCCCGGCTCGAGCCCCGAAGCCTCGAAGGCGGCCCGGCGCTCGCGGTCGAGGTGTCGCGCGAGCCTGCTGACCCGGGAGAGCACCTGCAGCGGCGCGAAGTCGAGGTCGGGCCGTTCCCGTGTCCACGCCTGCACGATCCGGTCAACTTCGTCGGCGGGGGGCATCCCTCATCTTCCCGCATGGCCCCCCTGTACCAGGCGCGGCGCTCCCCGGTTGTTCGAATGCAGCTGCCCGCCACCCGAGGGATGAGGCGCCGCGGCGAGCGCGGGTCCGTGAGGCGGCCGCGTCGGCTCCTCACCGGACCGGGACAGCCCCTGGACATGCAAGGATCGGCCGGTGCGAAGACTCTCGGGGGCATCGACGCCCGGCGTGGGTGTGGCTGGACGGAGCACGCTGGCCCTCGCGGCGCTCGGAGTCGTGTTCGGCGACATCGGCACCAGTCCGCTGTACGCGATGCGCACGGTGTTCGCGCTCGACGGCGGGGTGATCAAGCCGAGCGCCGAAGACGTCTACGGAGTGATCTCGCTCATCTTCTGGAGCGCCACGGTCATCGTCTCCGTCAAGTACCTGGCCATCCTGACCCGCGCCGACAACGAGGGCGAGGGCGGTGTCATGGCCCTGACCGCGCTCGGGGGGCGCCTGTGGGCATCCCGTCGCCCGGGAGCGGGAGCGCGAGCGGGAGCCGGGGTGATCGTGGTGGTCGGGATCGTCGGGGTGGCGCTGTTCTACGGCGACTCGGTGATCACCCCGGCGATCAGCGTGCTTTCCGCCGTGGAGGGTCTGCAGATCGCTGCTCCCGGAGTGAAGCCGGCGGTACTGCCGATCGCGGTGGTCATCCTCGCCGCGCTGTTCGCGGTGCAGCGCTACGGCACCGGCCGGGTCGGGTCATTCTTCGGGCCCGTCATGCTGCTCTGGTTCGCGGTGCTGGCCCTCACCGGCATCACCGGGATCGTGCGCTACCCGGCGGTGCTGGTCGGGTTGTCGCCGACCTTTGCGGTCGGCTTCGTTGTGGCTCATCCCTTCCTCGCCTTCGTGGCGATGGGCGCGGTGGTGCTCGTCGTCACCGGGGCGGAAGCGCTGTACGCGGATATGGGTCACTTCGGCCGTCGCCCCATAGCCCGCGCGTGGTTCGCCGTGGTGTTCCCGGCACTGATGCTGAACTATCTGGGTCAAGCGGCGCTCATCCTCAACCAGCCCGAGGCTCGTCTGGATCCGTTCTTCCTTCTCTTCCCG
Source organism: Micrococcales bacterium (assembly GCA_016212425.1). GTDB lineage: Bacteria > Actinomycetota > Actinomycetes > Actinomycetales > Microbacteriaceae > Schumannella. The sequence continues at coordinate 13,658 of JACRGJ010000054.1, forward strand.
AGCTGGGCCACGATTCCGGTGGTCGTGCTCGCCACCGCCGCCACCGTCATCGCCAGCCAGGCGGTGATATCGGGAGCCTTCTCGCTGTCCCGCCAGGCCATGCGGCTGGGGTTGCTGCCCCCGCTCACCGTGCGCCAGACCTCCCAGCGCGAGGGCGGCCAGATCTACCTTCCCGCCATCAACCTGCTGCTCTTCGTCGCCGTGCTCGCAGTCACCATCGCCTTCGCGTCCTCCGCGAGCCTCGCGACCGCCTACGGGGTGTCGGTCACCGGTGCGCTGCTGGTCGACACCGTCCTGTTGCTGGTCGTCAGCCGGATGCTGTGGCGCTGGCGGATCTGGAAGCTCGTTCTCGCGGGGGTCGCCTTCGGAACCCTCGAGTTGCTGTTTCTTGCGGCGAACCTGTCGAAGGTCGCCAGCGGGGGGTGGCTTCCGCTGCTGATCGCGGCCGCGGTGGTGCTCGCGATGACGACCTGGCAACGCGGTCGCGCGATCGTGCAGGCGAACCGCCGACGCAGTGAGGGTTCGCTCGCCGAGTTCGTGGAGGAGGTGCGCCGCAGCAAGGTGCCCCGCGTCCGCGGTGTGGGAGTGTTCCCGCATCCGGACAAGGACACCACGCCGCTGGCCCTGCGCGCGAACTTCGACCACAATCACGTGCTCCACGAGCACGTGGTGATCGTCAGCGTCGTCATCGCCGCCGTGCCGCACGTGCCCGTCGACGAGGCGTTCAGCTTCGACGAGCTCGGCTACGCCGGGGACGGCATCGAGCATCTGACCATCCGCTTCGGCTTCTCCGACGAGCCCGACATTCCTGCAGCGCTCCGCGCCGCCGCTCGGTCCAAGTCCCCGGACCGGGAACTGCGGGCGGAGCACATGAACGAGGTGTCGTACTTCGTCTCGCGTGGTGCGCTGCGCGCGACAGCATCAAGCGGGATGCCGCGGTGGCGCACCAGACTGTTTCTCGCCTTGGCCCATAATGCGGCGGATCCCGCGTCGCGCTTTGGCTTCCCTCCGGAGCACACGGTGACGATGGGCAGCGACATCGGCATCTGATGCAACACGGGGCGACTGCCAGACTGGTCGACGCGATCCGCTGTGGTGTAACGGCAGCACGACGGCCTTTGGAGCCGTTAGGTCCAGGTTCGAATCCTGGCGGCGGAGCGGAGGGCGATTCGGGGGCTATCGCGCCCTGATTGACTCTGCACGATAGTCGACTTTCCGGTCACCGGAGTTGACAGGTCTGTCCACGAACGATCTGCCCACCGGCGGCCATGCCATGCCGGTCCGATTCGCCACGACGACCGGGCGTCGATCGCTCTGCACTGTCGAGAGGGCCTGCGAAGCGACCAGAGCTGTCGCGGCCGTCATCACCGTGCAACGTCGGCTGCCGGATCCGCGGCGCGGATCCGGCAGCCGCTCGTGCTCGCCGGGGGCTTACGCCCCGAGGCTCGCGGGCAGCAGCACGCGGTCGATGGTGTGGATCACCCCGTTCGACGCCCTGATGTTCAGGCCCGAGAGCACGAGGCGCGGGTCGGCGAAGCGCGGATTCTCATCCCGCAGGGTGAGGAGCCGGGGCCGGATGACGCTGCCGTTCGCGGTGGTGATGCTGCGCGAGAGCAGCACGCTGATCGGGCCGAGCGCCTTCCCGGCCACGACGTGCCCGAGCAGGATGCTGCTGATCGCGGGCACGCCGAGCGGCACGATCGCAGCGAGCGCGGCGGCCTCGCTGGCCGGTGCGGCGCCGGTCAGGTCGGTGACCAGGCGGAGGAAGGCCGCATCGTTCGGCGCGAAGACCGTGAACCGCCCCGTCGGGTCGGCGAGGGTCGAGGCGAGCCCGGTGACGGTCAGCGCCTGGATGAGGATGTCGTAGTCGGCCGGGTTGCTGTCCGGGGTGCCACCGCCGGATGCCGCGACCGCGACATCGACGATGGTGCCGGCGGGGGCGCCGTAGTTCTGCCGCGGCGAGGCCGAGGCGGGGGCGGCGGTGAGGGCCACCAGTGCTCCGGCCGCGACGACGGCGGCGAGGGTGGTGACGAGGCGTGAGCGCACGAGCGTGCTCCTTCGAACGATCGGACGCAGGCGATCGGTCGGGTCGACAGGGCGACGGGGCCGGGGGTGATGGAGGTGCCGGCGCGCTGCGGTGACCCGAGCGTACGACCACTCCGCGCACTCCGCCAGACCCGCGATCCGATCGACCAGGGTGCATCCGGATCGGCCGTCCAGGGGGAAGTGACTAGTGGCGGATCTCTGCAGCTCGGGAAGCTGCGCACAGCAGGAATCGGCACGACGGACGGCGGGGATCGGGGCGGTGCATCGGGGTGATGGCGCTCCGGTCCCCGCCGTCCGGGTTCTACGGTGAACGCAGCACACCGGGACGACCGGCAGAGACGGCGAGGAGCACGGTCCGTGGCGGACGACGGGGAGGAGGGCGACCGCCTCAGCGACCGATTCGTGGCCGGCGATCCGCGTGCCCTTCGCGAGGCGTACGACCGCTGGTCGCCCCTCGTCTACACCCTCGCCATCCGCTCGCTCTCCGATGTCGCCGACGCGGAGGAGGCCACCCAGCGCACCTTCGTCGAGGCCTGGCGCTCGCGATCCGGGTACGACCCGCAGCGGGCGCGCCTCGGCGGCTGGCTGGTCGGCATCGCCAAGCACGAGATCGCCGACGCGCACGAGCAGCGATCCCGCATCGCGCGACTCCAGCAGCGCATCCAGCAGCTGTCGGGTGAGCCGCCGCTCGAGGACGTCGACCTCGCCGACCGGCTGCTGCTCGCCGATGAGATCGAGAGGCTCGACCCCGCCGCCCGCGCCGTCATCCGCCTCGCCTTCTACGACGACCTCACCCACCTGCAGATCGCGGAGCGCCTGAGCATGCCGCTCGGCACGGTCAAGAGCCACATCCGCCGAAGTCTGCAGCGGCTCCGAACTCGACTGGAGGTGACCTATGGCGCATCTGGACGATGACACCATCGCGCTGCTCGCCCTCGGCGAGCCGGCGGATGCGCACGCCGCGGAGCACCTGGCCGAGTGCCCGGACTGCGCCAGGGAGGTCGGCTCGCTCGCCGAGGCCGCTCGGGTCGGCCGTGAGACGGTCAGCACCGAGCGGCTCGCGAGGCCCGAGCCTCGGGTCTGGGCCGCCATCGCGGCCGAGATCGGCATCGACACGGAGCCGACGATGCGCCGGGTCGCAGACGCGGATGCGGTGCCCCGTCGGCCGGGTCGCGGTCGGTCGCTCGTGCTGGCTGCGGTCTCGATCGCGGCGGCGGCGGCCATCGTCGTCACCGGGCTCGTGCTCCTCGTTCCCCGACCGACAGCTCCGCCGGTGCGCGAAGCCGCCGCCGCCCTGCGCGCCTTCCCGAACTGGCCGGGCGCCGAGGGCACGGCGGTGCTCGAGCGTCAGGCCTCGGGGGACCGGATCCTCCGCATCCGGTTGACTCGCGTCTCGGTGCCGAGCGGCGACGTCGCCGAGCTGTGGCTCATGGACGTGTCGGCTTCGAAGCTCGTCAGCCTTGGCGACCTGTCCGGATCGAGCGGAGAGTTCGCCGTGCCGGACGGCGTCGACCTGGCCGCGTACTCCACCGTCGATGTCTCGGCCGAGCCCCCTGACGGCGATCCCGCGCACTCGGGCGACTCCATCGTCCGCGGATCCTTGCGGCCTCCGAAGCGCTAGGTCGCAGGCGGGTCGTCCTACTCGAAGGCGGAGGCAGGGATGATCTGCAGTTCGGAGTCGGCGAAGCCGCCGACGTAGAGGTTCCCGGTGACCGGGTCGCGGTCGAAGGAGATCGGGTTCTGCACGGTGGGGACGGTCGTGACCAGCCTCGGCTTCCCGGAGGCGGAGACCGAGAGCTTGGCGATCTTATTGGTGTTCGAGAGGGCGGCGTAGATCGTGTTCGACGCGGGGTCGGCGACGACCCAGAACGCGCGACCCGGAACGGCGGCGCGGCCCAGCTCCCGCGGGGTGCCGCTGAGGTCGTAGGTGATGATCTGGTTGCCGCGCACGTCGCAGACGGCGACCCGGCCGTCGCCGATCGACACCACGTGGCTCGGGCCCTTCCCGGCGGGGAGCGCGGCGACGAGCTTCAGGGTGGTGGCGTCGTAGACGAAGAGCAGGTTGGTCTTGACGTCGACGGCCGCGACCCGGGTGCCCGCCGCGGCGATCCCGCCCGGCTGCACCGGCTCGGTCAGGTCGGCCACCGTCTTCCCATCGCGGATCGCGCGCACGGCGTGTCCGTACTCCTCGGTCACGAAGGTCGTGCCGCCGACCTGCACGCCCTGATGCGGCTGCCGTCGGGTGGGATCGGCCCGCACCACCTCCAGCGAGGGCAGCGCGAGCGTGTAGAGCATCGCGCCGTTCTCGGCGGGCAGCAGCAGCGGGCCTTCGGGGGCGACGAGGTCGATCATCCGCGCCGACCCGGGCACCGGGACGGAGGCGACCAGGCCGGTGGCCATGTCGTACACGGCGAACAGGTTCTGCTTCCGGGCCGCCAGATACACCTTGCCGACCGACTTCGCCGCGGCGACGCCCCACGGACGCGTACCCTCCGGCAGAGGCACGACGCGTCCCACCGGGGTCGTGGTGGGCTCGGGCGCCTCGCCGGGCTCCGCGGCCTTCCCGATCGGCGCTCCGCGGTACCCGGTCGCGGTCGGTGAGGGCGCGACCGAGGGCCCGGCCGGTGCCGCGGCGGAGCAGGAGGCCACCAGGCCGAGGACGAGGGTCGAGGCGAGCGCGGCACCCAGCCGGCGCGGTGGGGACAGGGGCATCGGATCTCCGTTCGGGTCCTCTGGATGAGGGTCGCGGACCACGGGGTGTTCGGAGTGCGCAGCCCGCAGGTTTGCACTTGCGGAAACGATGCAGGGGTGTAACATTGCACCGCCTGCAAGAATCTGTACGCCAGCGTCGGCGCCCGGGGTCGCGACGCATCCGTCGGTCTGCACCGGGGGCCGCACCGAGCGCCCGATCCGGGCGCGTCATCCCGAAGGACCGCCATGTCGACCGCCACCGCTGCGCCCCGCGCCGGAGAACCCCGCGCCGGAGAAACTCAGACCGGCCACGTCCCCGTCGCCTCGGCGACCGAGGGCGGCAAGCCGATCATGTCCCATCGGCAGATCCTGCTCGTCATCTACGGCCTCATGGCCGGGATGTTCCTCTCCGCCCTGGACCAGACGATCGTCGGCACCGCCATCCGCACCATCGGCGACGACCTCAAGGGCCTGGATCAGCAGGCGTGGGTGACGACCGCGTACCTCATCACCTCGACGATCGCGACGCCGATCTACGGCAAGCTCTCGGACCTCTTCGGTCGCCGCCCGCTCTACATCTTCGGCATCAGCATCTTCATACTGGGGTCGCTGCTCTCCACCTTCTCCACCTCGATGCTCATGCTCGCCGGCTTCCGCGCGATCCAGGGCATCGGCGCCGGGGCGCTCATGTCGCTGCCGCTGGCGATCATGGGCGACATCCTCGCCCCGCGCGACCGCGCCAAGTACCAGGGCTACTTCCTAGCGGTGTTCGGCATCTCCTCGGTCATCGGGCCGCTGATCGGCGGGCTGTTCGCCGGCGCCGACTCGATCCTGTTCCTGCCCGGCTGGCGCTGGGTCTTCCTTGTCAACATCCCGATCGGCATCGTCGCTCTGGCGATGGTGCTCGCCTTCCTGCACCTGCCCAAGTTCCGCAAGGATGCCAAGCCGCGGATCGACTGGTGGGGGGCGACCTCGATCCTCGTCACGCTCGTGCCGCTGCTGCTCGTGGCCGAGCAGGGCCGCGTCTGGGGCTGGGCCTCCGCCGGCTCGATCGCCTGCTACGCCATCGGCGCGGCCGGCCTGATCACCTTCCTCGTCGTCGAGACACGGATGGGCGCCGATGCGATCATCCCGCTGCGTCTGTTCCGCAACTCCTGGGTGTTCTCGATGGCCACCGGCCTGGGCGTGCTCGTCGGGTTCGGCATGTTCGGCGCGATGCTGACCCTGCCGCTGTACCTGCAGATCGTGCAGGGCCTCACCCCCACCGAGTCGGGGCTGGCGACCCTGCCGATGATGGCCGGCCTGATGATCGCCTCGATCGGCTCCGGGCAGATCATCTCGCGCACCGGCAGGTATCGCATCTTCCCCGTCACGGGCACCGCCGTCACCGCCGTGGGCTTCCTCGTGCTGACGCAGCTGACCTACGACAAGCCGCTGTGGTTCGCGATGATCGGCATGTTCTTCATCGGCCTCGGCCTCGGCCAGCTGATGCAGACCCTCACCCTGGCCAGCCAGAGCGCCGTGCAGCCGCAGCAGATGGGCGTGGCGACCAGCGCCTCCACCTTCTTCCGCCAGATCGGCGGCACGCTCGGCGTCGCCGTGCTGCTCTCGGTGCTGTTCGCGGCCCTGCCGGGCAACATCCTGACCGCCACCGCCGATCGCGCCACGCTCACCTCCTCGCTCGACGCCGCGCTCGACCCCGCCGTCGGCGGAGCCGCGAAGAACGCCGCGGTCATGAAGCAGCTGTGGAACCCGATCGTGGATCCGCTGAAGAGCGGCGTGCAGAAGAACCTCGACGCCGCGGCGGCCCAGGTGGCGTCCGCCCCGCCGGCGCTTCGTCCGCAGGCGCTCGAGGCCGCGGCCACGAAGTCGCACTCGACCGTGGTCGGAACCGGATTGTCGGTGGACTGGGCCGACGACGCGCAGCGCGGCTACTGGGTCGATCAGCTGGCGCCGAGCATCCAGAACAAGATCCAGGGCGGCGACCCGAACGCCTCCGGCGCCTCCTCCGGCTCGATCAGCGACACGTCGTTCCTGAACGGAGCGGATGCGCGACTGACCAAGCCGTTCATGGTCGGCTTCGTCTCCTCGGCCGTCACCGTGTACTGGATCGGCTTCGCCGTCATCATGCTCGCCTTCGTGCTCAGCTGGTTCTTCCGCGTCCCGCCGCTGCGGAAGACCTCCGCACTTCAGGAGCAGGCGGACGCGCAGGGCGTGACCGCCACGGGGACGGTCGGCACCCAGCCGCCGACCGCGCCATGAGCTCGATCGCCGAGGAGCCGGTCGCCCTGACCCTGCGCGAGCGGAAGAAGCAGCAGACCTGGGACGCGATCCACGAGGCGGCACTCCGCCTCGTGGACGCCCAGGGGGTGGACGGCACGACCATCGAGCAGATCTGCCACGAGGCGGATGTCTCGCCGCGCACCTTCTTCAACTACTTCCCCTCGAAGCCGGCGGCGGCGCTCGGTCTGCCGAGCGACGTCCTCGACGACGCGGTCATCGAACGGTTCCGCTCCTCGGAGGACGGACTCGTCCCGGCGCTGTGCGACCTCATGGGCCACGCCTTCTCGATAGGACGACCCGAGCGGAAGCGGATCAAGGCACTCGTGGCGCGGCGTCCGGAACTGCAACCCGCCTTCGCGCAGTGGGTCGGCGCGCTGCGCACGCGGATCCTCGAGGTGACCGAGACCCGGACCGGCAGCCGCGAGGACGCGGCGCTGGCCGTGACGCTGGTGATCGCCGCGATCTCGGCGATCGCGCACGACGACATCGACTCGGACGTGCCGACGGCCGACCGGCTGCGGGACTACGTGCGCCGGCTCGGTGAGATCGCGCGACGCTGAGCGGCTGATCGAGGCGGACCTCACGCGGCGGCCTCAGACCGCGCGCACCTCGAGCAGCAGCGCCTCCTGCATCCCGAGCGCCGGCAACGGCACCCCCGCGCGGGTCAGCACGGCGCCGGATGCGATGAGCGGCTGCGCGCCGACCCAGCCCGGATCGCTCCGGGACTGGCGCATCGCGGCGCCGAAGTCCTCGCGCAGGCGCAGCGCGTAGCGCCGCTGGGGATCGAGGCCCGGCAACGCGACGCGGGGCACATTCGCGAGCGGACCCTCGGCGAGCTGCGCCCAGGTGTACACCGCGTGCGAGCGGTCCTGCGCCACGACGCCCCACAGCTGCGTGCCCTCGGGCACCGCATCCGCCCGCACCAGCTCGCCGGAGTGCAGCAGCGGGCGCAACTCCCGGTAGAGCGCGGCCCACGCCGTCACGGCGGCCCGCTCGTCGGCGGCGAGCCTCGTCACGTCCTGCTCGAGGCCGGCGTGCCCGAACAGCGCCGTCGTGAGCCGGAACGGCAGCGACGCGACCCGTCCCGTCGTGTGCGAGCGGTCGGCGCCGGCGTGGGCGCCGATGTACTCCAGGGGCAGGATCGCCGCCGTGCCGAGCTGGATACCCTGCCGCTCGAGCGGGTCGTTCGTGTCGGAGGCCCAGACCCGGTGGGTGCGCTGGGCGATGCCGAGGTCGACGCGCGCGCCGCCGGACGCGCAGCTCTCGATCTCGAGGCCCGGATGCCGCTCGAGCAGCGCGTCGATCAATCGGTACACGGCCTCGGTCTGCGCGTGCACGCCGAGGCGACCGGTCCGGCGATCCACCGGCTCGTGCAGCTCGCGGTTCATGTCCCACTTGATGAAATCGACGCCCGCCGCGGAGACGATGGCGCTGATCTGCTCGAGCACCTGCTCCCAGGCGGCCGGGATGCCGAGGTTCAGCACGTACTGGCCGCGCCACGCCAGTCCCGCGCCCTGCGCGTCGGAGAGGATCCACTCCGGATGCGCGCGCGAGCTCGGAGTCGGGATTCACCATCTCGGGCTCGAACCAGAGGCCGAACTCCATCCCGCGCGCGTGCACGTGGTCGGCGAGCGGACGCAGGCCCTCGGGCCATATCGCCGGATCCACCACCCAGTCGCCGAGGCCGGCGTCGTCGTTGCGGCGCCCCAGGAACCAGCCGTCGTCGAGCACGAAGCGCTCCACGCCGACCTCGGCCGCCGCATCCGCCAGCGCGCGCAGGCGCGCCCCGTCGTGGTCGAAGTACACCGCCTCCCAGGTGTTGAGCACGAGCGGCCGCGGGGTCGACGGATGCCGCGCGAAGCCCCGCACGAGCGCGTGCAGACGCGCGGTGGCGCCGTCGAGCCCCCGGTCGGACCACGTGAAGTAGGCGGTGGGGGAGCGGTAGCCCTCGCCGGGCGCGAGACGCACCTCGCCGGCGCCGAGCAGTTCCCCGGCACCGAGCATCCCGGCCGCCGACCCGGCGCCCTCGGGCAGCCGCTCGACGAGCACCTGGGCATTGCCGCTCCACGCCAGGTGCACTGACCACAGCTCGCCGTGCCGGAAGCCGAATCCGGGCGTGCCGACGCTCGTGAGCAGGGCGCTGTCGTGGCCGGGACGGCCTCGGCGGTTCAGCCGGTCCCAGGTGCCGTTGCGCACCGGAAGGCGCTGCGGCTTCCGCTCGCCCGACCAGTAGCCGCTCTGATCCTCGATCTCCCGCGCGCGCTCGGGCAGCGGCAGCAGCATCCGCACCGCCCCCAGATCGATCGGCGCGGTCCCCGCGTTGCGCATCTCGAGATCGACGGCGACGACGCCGCTGGGGGCGAGGGCGTAGCTGAGGCGGACGCGGCCCCCCGTGCGCGGCTCGCTCAGCTCGAACTCCGCACGCGAGGCATCCGCGGTGAGCGCGTCGAGCGCGAGGGCCGCGGGGACGATCCCGTCCGCGTGCCACACGAGCGCCGGGGTGCCCATCCACCCATCGGCGCCCGAGGGCAGCGCCGTGGGGAGGAGGGTGGTGTCCATCGCACTGTGCAGTCGCGACGTGCTCGCGCTGGCGGCCAGCTCGGCGGCGGCGTCTCCCGGCAGCTCGGCGCCCCAGTGCAGCACGGCCGGCAGGCCCCGGGCATCGGCCCCGAGCACGAGGGAGACGCCGCCGGCGCGGAGGTGGAGGGGCAGCGCGGAGTTCACGGTCCACCAGCTTACGGAGCGGGGTTCCTCTCGCTGACCCGGCTCCCGCTGGGATGATGAGGCCATGAGCGATTCCCGGTTGGCCGTCGTCGTCCTCGCCGCGGGGCAGGGCACCCGCATGCGATCCTCGCGTGCCAAGGTGCTGCATCCGATCGCGGGGGTGCCGCTGCTCGGCCACGTCCTCGCCACGGCTCGCGAGCTCGATCCGGCGTTCGTCGTCACCGTGGTGCGGCACCAGCGCGACGCGGTCGCCGAGGCGGTGGACGAGTACCTGCCGAGCTCGATCGTGGTCGACCAGGATGAGGTGCCGGGCACCGGCCGCGCCGTGGAGCAGGCGGTCGAGGCGCTCCCGGCCGGGTTCGACGGGGATATCGTCGTGCTCTCCGGCGACGTGCCGCTGCTCGACGCGGTCACCCTGTCCGGCCTGCTCGACGCGCATCGCCGCGCGCTCGCCGGGGCGACCGTGCTGTCGGCGCTGCTGGCGGACGCCACCGGGTACGGGCGGGTCGTGCGCGACCCGAGCGGCGAGTTCGAGCGGATCGTCGAGCACCGGGACGCGGGCGATGCCGAGCTCGGCATCGGGGAGATCAACTCCGGGGTCTACGCGTTCTCGGTGGCGGCGCTGCGGACCGCGCTTCCGCGGATCACCAGCGCGAACGCGCAGGGGGAGAAGTACCTGACCGACGCGATCGCGCTGATGCGCTCCACCGGCGCCCCCGTGGCGGCGGTGCCCGTCGCGGAGCCGTGGATCGTCGAGGGGATCAACGACCGGGTGCAGCTGTCGGAGCAGGCGGCCCGGCTCAACGCGATGATCGTGCGGCGCTGGCAGCGGGAGGGGGTGACCGTGCACGACCCGCGCAGCACCTGGATCGACCTCGACGTGACCCTCGCCGAGGACGTCGAGCTGCTGCCGGGCACCCGCCTGGCCGGGGCGACGACGGTCGACCGGTTCGCCGTCATCGGTCCCGACACCACGCTGGTCGGCTGCGAGGTGGGGGAGGGCGCCTCCGTCGTCCGCACCGACGCGACCCTCGCGGTGATCGGCGCCCACGCCTCCGTCGGGCCGTTCGCCTACCTGCGGCCCGGCACCGAGCTCGGTGCCGGCGGGAAGATCGGCACCTACGTCGAGACGAAGAACGCGCGGATCGGGCGCGGCAGCAAGGTGCCGCACCTCAGCTACATCGGCGATGCGGAGATCGGCGAGGGCACGAACATCGGTGCCGGCGGCATCACGGCCAACTACGACGACCTCGCCAAGCACCGCACGATCATCGGGTCGCACGTGCACACCGGCGCGCACAACGTCTTCGTCGCCCCCGTCGAGCTGGGCGACGGATCGAAGGTCGGCGCGGGCGCGGTCATCCGGAAGGACGTCCCCGCAGGCGCCCTCGCCATCAGCGTCGCCCCGCAGCGCAACCGCCTCGGCTGGACCGAGGAGCACCGCGCCGGCACCGACGCGGCGTCCGCCGCTGCCGCGTCCGCGTCCGGCACCGCCGCCGCATCCGGATCCGCGTCCGGCACCGCGCCCGGATCCTGAGGCGCGCCCGGATCCGCGCCCGGACCCTGAGGTGTCGCACCTTGGTCACCCAGGACGCCTGTAGGTGGTCGGGGTCACGAAGGTGCGTTCCCTCTCGACCTCGTCCCCCCTCGTCCCTTCTCGACCTCGCCCCCTCGGGGAAGGCCTCCCGCCGGACGGCGGTGCGACCCGCGGCCGGTAGGCTCGGGGGCAGACCTCACCAGCGGAAGGCGGACCGTGGCGGCCATCAAGATCACCGGTGAGAAGAGACTCGTGATCGTGTCCGGGCGCGCACACCCGGCTCTGGCCCGCCAGATCGCCGACGAACTCGGCTCGGATCTCGTGCCGACGGATGCCCGCACCTTCGCCAACGGCGAGATCTACGCCCGGTTCGACGAGAGCGTGCGCGGAGCGGACATGTTCGTCATCCAGTCGCACTGCCCGCCGATCAACGAGTGGCTGATGGAGCAGCTGATCATGGTGGATGCCGCCAAGCGCGCCAGCGCGAAGCGCATCACCGTCGTCGCCCCCTTCTACCCGTACGCGCGGCAGGACAAGAAGGGTCGCGGCCGCGAGCCGATCTCGGCCCGTCTCGTGGCCGACCTGTTCAAGGCGGCCGGCGCCGACCGCATCATGAGCGTGGATCTGCACGCCGCGCAGATCCAGGGCTTCTTCGACGGTCCGGTCGACCACCTGTTCGCGATGCCGGTGCTCATGGAGCACTTCCGGAGCGTGCTCGACGTCGAGAACCTCACCGTCGTCAGCCCGGACATGGGCCGGGTGCGGGTCGCGGATGTGTGGAGCGACAAGCTCGGCGCGCCGCTGGCGATCATCCACAAGCGTCGCGATCCGCTCGTTCCCAACCAGGTGAGCGTGCACGAGATCGTGGGCGAGGTGAAGGGGCGCACCTGCCTCATCGTCGACGACCTGATCGACACTGGCCGCACCATCACGAAGGCCGCCGAGGCTCTGAAGGAGCAGGGGGCGACCGGGGTGGTCGTGGCCGCGACGCACGCCGTCTTCTCGGACCCCGCCGTCACGCTGCTGCAGAGCGAGTTCATCGACCGCGTCGTCGTCACCGACACGCTTCCGGTCGCTCCCGAGAAGCGCTGGGACCGCCTCACGGTCCTGCCGATCGCCCCGCTCGTCGCTCGGGCGATCCACGAGGTATTCGACGACGGCTCCGTCACCTCGATGTTCGACGGCGCCGCGTAGCGCGCGCCCGGATTCGCCAGCGCCGCGTAGCGCGCCCGGATTCGCCAGTCCTCGCACAGCGCTCGCCGCACAGCGCTCCTCGCACAGCGCTCCTCGCACGGCGCTCGCGGCACAGCGGTCCTCGCACAGCGCTCGCCGCACGGCGCTCGCATGGACTCAGGCGGCGGATGCGTCGGTGTGCGAAGCGATGCCGCCGCCCGCCGGGATGAGCCCGAGCCCCGCGATGATCCGCTCGTCGCCGCCGAACCCGACCGCGTAGCAGTACCACTGCGGCCCGCCGGGACCGAACGCGTCGAACCGGCTGGACGGGTCGGCATCCGGCGCGGCGGCGTCGACGAGCTGCCCGCAGGTGGTGGACGCCGACCGTGCTGCCGTCAGCCAGGTGCCGAGAACGGTCGGCAGGACGAGGCCCGCGATGCCGACGAGGACCACGACGCGCATCACCTTGAGCCGGCGGCGGCGGTGCGGCATCCCCTCTGTCGGCACGTAGCCGGAGAGCTCGGGGTGGTCGTCGTGGCTCATCCGGCCCAGTGTCGCACGCCGCCCTCCGCGACCGGTCACGCGAGGGTGGGCACCCCCTCCGCAGCCACTGCAGCGCGGTTCTCCTGCAACAGGGGAGATCCCCCGCGCAAACCCCGACAACAGCTGTTGTCGGCGTACCTCCGCCCGCGGGAGCCGGATGCTCTCGCTCCCCGGGGGGTGCCGGATGCGCTGGTCCCGCTCGCGCCGGAGCCCGCCCCGCGCCGACTCAGTCGGCGGTCTGCACCTCGGTGCGGTCGCTCGACCAGAGGGTGTGGAAGACGCCGGGCTTGTCGGTGCGCCGGTAGGTGTGCGCGCCGAAGAAGTCGCGCTGGCCCTGGATGAGCGCGGCCGGCAGCCGCTCCGCGCGCAGGCCGTCGTAGTACGCCAGCGACGACGAGAACACCGGTGCCGGGATGCCGCGGGCCGCGGCCGTCGAGACCACGCGCCGCCAGGCCTCCTGACTGTCGGCCACGGCCTGCGCGAAGAACGGCGCGGTGACGAGCGCCACGAGCGCCGGATCCTCGGCGTAGGCGTCGGTGATCCGGTTGAGGAAACGCGCGCGGATGATGCATCCGGCCCGCCAGATCTTCGCGATCTCGCCCTTGTCGATGTCCCAGCCGTACTGGGCGGCGCCGGCGACGATCTCGTCGAAGCCCTGCGAGTAGGCGATGATCTTCGACGCGTACAGCGCGGCCTGCACGTCGGCGATGAACGCGTCCGCGTCGTCCACCGTCCACTCCTCGTCCGGTCCGGCCAGCTGTCGGGCCGCCGCGCGCTGGGCGGGCTTGGACGACAGGGACCGGGCGAACACCGCTTCGGCGATGCCCGACACCGGGATGCCCAGGTCGAGCGCCGACTGCACGGTCCAGGCGCCGGTGCCCTTCGCGCCGGCCTGGTCGAGGATCACGTCGACCAGCGGCTGCCCGGTCTCGGCATCCACCTGACGCAGCACCTCGGCGGTGATCTCGATCAGATAGCTCTCGAGCTCGCCCGTGTTCCACTCGGCGAAGATGTCGGCGATCTCGGCGGGTGATCGGCCGGTGCCGCGGCGGATCAGGTCGTAGGCCTCGCCGATCAGCTGCATGTCGGAGTACTCGATGCCGTTGTGGATCATCTTCACGAAGTGCCCCGCGCCGTCGTGGCCGACGTGCGTGACACACGGCTCGCCGTCCTCCGGGGCCGTCGCCGCGATCGAGCGGAAGATCGGCCCGAGGGTCTGCCACGACTCATCCGAGCCCCCGGGCATGATCGAGGGCCCGTGCAGCGCACCCTCCTCGCCGCCGGAGATCCCGGTGCCGACGAAGTGGATGCCTTTCTCCGACACGCGGCCCTCGCGCGCGATCGTGTCGGTGAAGCGGGCGTTGCCGCCGTCGACGATGATGTCGCCCGGCTCGAACACCCTGGTCAGCTCGTCGATCACGGCGTCGGTGCCTGCTCCGGCCTGCACCATGATGATCGCGGTGCGCGGGGTGCGCAGCGACGCGGCGAATCCGACATAGTCCTCCGACGCGACGAACCCGGCCTCGGGATGCTCGGTGAGCAGCTCCTGTGTCTTGGCGTAGGTGCGGTTGTAGATCGCCACCGTGTTGCCCGCCCGGCTGGCGAGGTTGCGGGCGAGATTCGAGCCCATCACCGCCAACCCGACGACTCCGATGTTGGCCTGGCCCTGGGTCGAGGATGCGTTCTCGCTCACGCCGCCACGCTACCGCTCGCCGCGATGCCCGATGCCCGATGCCCGATGCCCGACCTCGGCCCGGACCGCAGCAGGGCTCCCGGCCCCGCCGCATCGCGACCGACAGCACCCGGGCGGAGTGCCCCCTGTGGATGTCCGACACCCGCCGGCTGCGCTAGGCGACATCCCGAGCGACCTGTCCATCACCGCGACGACGAGCGTGCACACGATCCGCGCCGCCACCCGGGACGACGCTGAGCGCTCGGACGCCGCGCCCCGTCCTCGCTAGCGTGAGGGCATGCCCCCGATCGTGTCCGTCGTCGTGATGGGCGTCTCCGGGTCGGGGAAGACGACGATGGGCGAGCTTCTCGCGAGCCGCCTCGGGGTGCCGTTCGTCGACGGCGACGACCTGCATCCGGCGGCCAACGTGGAGAAGATGCGCGCCGGCCGCCCGCTCACCGACGACGACCGCGACCCGTGGCTCGACGCCGTGGGGGCCCGGCTGGCCGAGGGGCCCGTCGTGCTCGCCTGCTCGGCGCTCAAGCGCGCCTACCGCGATCGCCTCCGTGCCGCGGCGCCGGCGCTCCGGCTGATCTACCTGCGCGGCAGCGCCGGGCTGCTGCGGCACCGGATGGAGCACCGGGCCGGGCACTACATGCCGCCCCGGCTGCTGGAGTCGCAGCTGGCGACCCTCGAGCCCCCGACCGAGGACGAGCGCCCCATCGTGCTCGACGTGGCCGGGAATCCGGATGCGCTCGCCTCGCACGCGATCCGGGAATTGGAAGGGATCGGATGAACGACCTGCGCGTGGTGATCGCCACGCCTCTCGAGCCGGAGCTGGTGCAACTGATCCGGGACGCCGATCCCCGCCTCGAGGTGGTGCACCGCCCGGAGCTCACCGGAACGCCGAGCGCGGACTGGATGGTCTCCGCCCCGACGCGCGGCGACGCCGAGCAGCGGGCCTACGAGGAGTACCTCGACTCGGCCGAGGCGCTGTTCGGGGTGCCGGACCAGTCGGGCCGGGAGCTCCGCCGCACCGCGGATGCCAACCCGCGGTTGCGCTGGGTGCACACCATCCCGGCCGGCGGCGGGCAGCAGGTGAAGGCGGCGGGACTCGACGGCGAGCAGCTGGAGCGCATCCTGTTCACCACCTCCGCCGGGGTGCACGCGCAGCCGCTCGCGGAGTTCGCGCTGTTCGGCGTGCTGGCGGGCGCGAAGCACCTCCCCCGGTTGCGGGCGGCGCAGGCCGGGCGCGCGTGGGCGGGTCGCGATCCGATGCTGCTGCTCGGCGAGCTCACCGTCGCCGTTGTCGGCCTCGGCAGCATCGGACGGCGGGTCGCGCAGCTGCTGGCACCACTCGGCGCGCGCGTCGTGGGGGTGCACCGGCATCCTGTCGAGGCCGAGGGTGTGAGCCGCGTCGAGCCGAACGCCGCGCTCGGCGATGTGCTGAGCGAAGCGGATGCGGTGGTGCTGTGTCTGCCCGGCACCGCGGAGACGCATCGCCTGCTCTCGGGCGAGGTGCTGGCCCGTGCCAAGCACGGCCTCACGGTCGTGAACGTCGGTCGGGGCTCGACGATCGACGAGGCCGCTCTCGTCGACGCGCTCCGCGACGGGCGGGTCGGGGGCGCCGTGCTCGACGTGTTCGAGACCGAGCCCCTGCCAACATCCAGTCCGCTGTGGACGATGGAGAACGTCGTCATCTCGCCGCACACCGCGGCGATCAGCGAGCACGAGCCCCGCTTGATCGCGGAGCTTTTCGCCGACAATGCGCGTCGGCTCCTGGACGGGGAGCCGCTGCGCAACCGCGTCAACACCCGCGAGTTCTACTGAGCGGATGCCTCTCGACTCGTGGAAACGGGGTGCGGCGGCCGGGGGCATTCGCGCGCCCGGCCGCCGCGTCCCGGCTATCCCCCCTGGCTGTACAGCGTCGCGACCTCGCCGGCCGAGAGGGCCCGGTCGAAGACGCGCACCTGGTCGACCGCTCCGTCGAGGTAGTCGACCGGCCCGCCGTTGTAACGCCCGCGCCCGACGGTGAGCGGGCCCGTGGCGGTGTCGCCGTTGCCGAGCACGGAGACCGAGCCGGCCTTCTGCCCGTCGACGTAGATCGTCAGCGACGACGCCGTGACATCCCGGACGCCGACCAGGTTGTACCAGCGGTTCGGTTCGACGGTGATCCCCGACGCCAGGGCGCGCGCGTTCGCGAACGAGAACGCGAGTCGCTGATCCGCACCGGAGTACTGGAGGAAGAACGCGCTGGTCTGCGCGCCATCCTCCGCCACCACCGTCTGGAACGCCCCGCCGAGTTGGTCGAAGCGCACCCAGGCCGAGACGCTGTAGTTGCGGTTGTCGGTCGGCAGCACCGTGCCGGTGCTCGCCGCGTACCCGGTGGAGCCGTCCAGCTGGAGCGCGTTCCCGGCCTTTCCCGGCACCCAGGTCGCTCCGCCGGACACGGTGAGCGGGTTCTGCCCCACGCTGTCGGCGACGGTGGTGCCGGAGCCCTCGTCGAAGGCCCAGGCGCCCACGCCCGTGAGGCCGGGGGTCCCGGCCGGCGGGGCGGGCGGCGGCTTCGTGCCCGCCGCGATCACCTGCCGATTCACCTTCCGCACCTGCGCCGCATCCATCTTCAGGATCCGGCGGTCGTAGGTGTAGAAGCCGTTCACCTCGCCCTCGACGTCGGTGATCTGCGTGTACACCGATCCGGAGAGCCCGTACGGCGCGCCCTGATCGCGCAGGATGCCGGTGTTCTGCACGTACGCGGCGGTCAAGGCGGCGCTGTCCTTCACCGTCCCGTAGGGCGTGACCGGGTCCACGGGCCAGCGGTTCCCGTCGATCGCCAGCGCGAATCCGCCGTGCTCGCCGTCGATCGACGCGCGTGTCGCATCCGGTGCGGGGAGCCCCGGCCCGGTGTAGACGTGCCAGTCGATGACGTCGCCGCCGCCCGGATCACCGGGGGTGTCGCAGCAGTTCGACCCGCTGCGGGCATCGACGAGCCGGGACGGGTCCTGCGCCTTGATCTGGTCGGCGAGCTGATTGGCCGCGTCGACCGACCACTGGCCCCAGCCCTCGTTGAACGGGATCCAGTCGATGATCGAGGGGGAGTTCTTGCGCTGGTCGATCATCTCCGCGGTCTCGGACCGGAAGTTCGCCTTGTCGGCGGCGGAGAGCGCGCCGTTGCGGCCTGTCGGCAGCGCGGGCGAATCCTGCCAGACCATCAGGCCGAGCCTGTCGGCCCAGTAGTACCAGCGCGCCGGCTCCACCTTGATGTGCTTGCGGATGGTGTTGAAGCCGAGATCCTTCGTCTTCTGGATGTCGAACTTCAGCGCCGCGTCGGTCGGTGCGGTGTAGATGCCGTCCGGCCAGTAGCCCTGGTCGAGCGTGCCGAGCAGGAAGGTGGACGCGCCGTTCAGCGTGATCCGCTGCTTCCCGTTCACCTGCTGCACCGCGATCTCGCGCAGCCCCGCGTAGCTCTCCACGCGGTCGGTGGCACCCCGTGCGTCGAGGCGCACCGAGAAGGTGTAGAGGAACGGGTCGTCCGGACTCCAGAGTCGCGGGTTCCGGATGGCGAGCGTCATCGGCCCGCCGGCGGCGCCGGATGCGCTGGCGACGCGCTTCGATCCCGCGTACGCGTCCACGCTCAGCCGAGCCCCGCTGACGTCGCCGGCGAAGGTCGCCGAGATGGCGAACGAGCCGGACTGCACATCCGGGGTCGCCGTGAAGGACTGGATGGAGGCGGGCGCGACCGGCTCCAGCCAGACGGTCTGCCAGATCCCGGATGCCGCGGTGTAGAAGATCCCGGACGGATCGACCCGCTGCTTGCCGACCGGGATGTTCGCCTGGTCGACGGGGGAGTTCACGGCCACGACGATCTCCTGCGGACCGGAGCGGGTGAGGGCGCCGGTCACGTCGGCGCTGAAGGCGTCGTAGCCGCCGAGGTGCCTGGCCACCTGCTGGCCGTTGACGTAGACGGTGGCGTCGTAGTTGACGGCGCCGAAGTTCAGGACGACGCGCTTGCCCCCGGCGGTGTAGGCGCGCGGCACCTCGACCGTGCGGCGATACAGCATGTACTGCGAGTACTTCTGCACGCCGGAGAGCACCGATTCGATCGGGTAGGGCACGAGCACCGTTCCGCTCAGGTTCTTCCCGAACCCGATGCGGCTGAAGCCGTCCCACGGCTGGTACTGCCACAGCCCGTTGAGATTCGTCCAGGTCGGCGCTGCCGCGCTCGGCCGCGCCAGCTGCGGGCGCGGGTAGTCGGGCAGGGCGTTGTCGGGGCCGACTCTGCTCGTCCACGGCGTGGAGAGCTTCGGCGTGAGCCCGCTCCAGGTGGTGTCGGATGCCGCGGCGGCACCCACCGTGGGGGTCACGGCCAGAGCGGCCCCGACCCCGATCGCGGCGAGGGCGGCGACCACCCTCGCTCGACGGAAACGGCTCATCGATCTCAACTTCCTCGTTGAAGACCCAAGGGGGAGGACCTCGGGGGCGGAGCGCCGAGACGATCGTCGCAAAAACATGTCCGTAAAGTCCACCCCCAATCTTCCGCGCGCATCCCTGCCGCCGGGCGGGAGCGCGGGAGAGGTCACGATCGGGATGCGGTCCGCGCGGCGACCGACCGTTCCACCCCGGCGCGACGTACCGTGACGGCATGCGACGCCTCCTCTGCTTCGTCGTCGCGTTCGCCGCCGGGATCGGCGGTCACGCGGTCGTCTACACCGCCGCGGCCAGCTCCACCGCGCGCTTCGATCCGGATGCGCCTCTGCGGCTGCTGCCCGCCGGTCTCGTCGTCCTCCTGGGCGCTCTCCTTGCCGCGATCGCGCTCGCCACCGCGGCGTGGTCGGCCCTCGGCGTCACCCTGCTCGCCGTCGTCGAGATGCTCGTCGGGACGGCGGGGATCGTCGTCCCGCTCACCGGCGCCGGCGGGCTGAAGGCCCTGATCCGCTCGGCCGACGGAGTGGGCGACGCGACCTCCGCCGCCATCGGCACGTCCCTCCTGTTCGCGGCGACCTCGGGACTGCTGCTGATCGAGGGCATCCTGAGCTTCGTCATCGCGCTGACCCTCCGCGCGCGGCGGATCGGCTGGGTCGAGCGTCCCGTCGCGGCGCGGGTCACGTCCTCGATCGTCGCGATGCTCTGCTTCCCCCCGCTGGTGCTCGGCCTGCTCCACGCCGGCTTCCAGCAGTACCGGGCGCACGTGCTCGAGAACTCCACTCGGCTGGATGCGGAGGGGCTCCTCGGACTCGTCGTGCTCATGTTCGGCTCGCTCGTGCTCATCGTGCTCGCCCTCGGCACCCGGTGGTCAGGACTCGGCGCGATCCTCACCGGGCTCGTGCTCACGGCCGGCGGGGCGGTCGCCGCCCTCCCGGGCGTCCTCGCCCTCGTGCCGGTGCGGCTCCCCGCGGCGATCGACCTCACCATCGGGCGGCAGCTCGCCTTCGGGGGCATCGCCGCGATCGGCCTCCTGCTGCTGTTCGGCGGGATCGGCTCAGTGATCGCCGGCCGGGTCGGTGAGCGGCGGCAGAGCTTCCGCGAGCCGT
Organism: Micrococcales bacterium; assembly: GCA_016212425.1. Lineage (GTDB taxonomy): Bacteria > Actinomycetota > Actinomycetes > Actinomycetales > Microbacteriaceae > Schumannella. The sequence continues at coordinate 33,858 of JACRGJ010000054.1, forward strand.
CGCAGGACTGGGACGACGCGCCCTTCGGCATCCCCTCCTACCCCTGACCCGCCGGCGCGATCGCGGCCCCTCGCCCGCGTGTAGACTCCCGGAGGACCTCGGCGAGGGACCCTCCGGGGTCCGTGATCGACGTGGGGCACGGACACGGCATCCGGTCTCTCCTCACATGCGATCACGTCGCTCGTTCGAGTCGAAATCGCAGACCTCCGCCTCGCCTACCGGGGCGCAACGACAGGGAGTACGGCCATGGCCGACGTCAGCACCACCGGAAACGCGTCATCGCGCGGCAACAAGCTCACCGCGCAGCCGCGTGACAGCTTCGGCAAGGGCGCGGCGCGCCGGCTGAGGGCCTCGGGCCGCATCCCCGCCGTGATCTACGGCCACGGCACCGACCCGCAGCACGTGTCGCTGCCGGGCCACGAAGTGGCGCTCATCCTGCGCAAGGCCAACCAGGTGCTCGATCTCGACATCGCCGGTGCCAGCCAGCTCGCGCTGGTGAAGGACGTGCAGAAGGATCCGGTGCGTCAGGTCATCGAGCACCTCGACCTCATCGTGGTGCGTCGCGGCGAGAAGGTCACCGTCGACGTGCCGATCCACGTGGAGGGCGAGTCGGCACCCGGCACGATCATCGAGCTCGACAACCAGACCATCTCGGTCGAGGTCGAGGCGACCCACATCCCCGAGCGCTTCCTGGTCGACGCCGAGGGACTCGAGGAGGGCACCCAGGTGCTCGCCGGTCAGATCGAGATCGGGAGCGGCGCGACGCTCGTCACCGATCCCGAGGCGCTGGTCGTCAACGTCACCGTGCCGCCGGTCGTCGACCTGCCCGAGCCCACCGAGGGCGACGAGCCGGAGGGCGCCGAGTCGGCTGAGGCCGAGGGCTCCGCCGACTCCTCCGACGCGGAGTAGTCCGCGCCGCATCCACGGATGACCGACACCTGGCTCGTCGTCGGGCTCGGGAACCCCGGGCCCGGCTACGCCGCGCACCGGCACAACGTCGGCCAGATGGTGGTCGACGAGCTGGCGCGGCGCCGGGGCGCCCGCTTCGGCCGCTCGAAGGCGCACGCGGTCGTCGCGGAGGGACGCACGGCGCCCGAGGCGCCGAAGCTCGTGCTCGCGAAGCCGCTGAGCTTCATGAACGTCTCCGGGGGCCCGGTATCGCAGCTGGTGCGCTACTACGGGCTCGCCCCGGATCGGCTGATCGTCGTCCACGATGAGCTCGACATCCCCTTCGACACGGTCCGGCTGAAATCCGGCGGAGGGCACGGCGGGCACAACGGGGTGCGGGATGTCGCATCCGCTCTGGGCACCGCCGACTTCGCCCGCGTGCGCGTCGGCATCGGCCGCGCACCCGGCCGGCAGGACGCGGCGGAGTTCGTACTGAAGCCCTTCACCGCGGCCGAGCGGGCGACCCTCGACTCCCTCGTCGCGGATGCCGCGGACGCGGTGGAGCTCGTCGTCTCGGACGGCCTCCTCGCCGCCCAGCAGCGCGTCCACGCCCCCCACGCCGAGGGCTGAATCCCGCCCGGCTCGACAGCGCCACGGAACACGTGGTCCCGGTGGGGATGCGCGGGACGAGCCGCACCCTCGCCTCCCCCGGCGGAAGAGCGTCCGCGCAACCCCCGGCGGGGGTCGGAAGCCGCGGATAAACTCGAGGGAATGGGACTGCACGCGCTGATTCCGGGGCTGTCGCACGCCCATGCCCTGTCCGACGCCCTCGCGAGCGCGCGCTCCGATGCCGACTTCTCCCTCGTCGAGGGGATGCGCGCGCCCCTGCTCGCGGCACTGCTCGACACGCGCCGCCGCGACTCCGACGAACCGCGGGGCCAGGCGCTCCTCGCCGTGACCGCGACCAGCCGCGAGTCCGAGGCGCTGCGCGGCTCCCTCGCCGCCTACCTGCCGGATGCGCTGATCCTCTCGTTCCCCGCGTGGGAGACCCTGCCGCACGAGAGGCTGAGCCCCTCCGCCGAGACCGTCGGCACGCGGCTGCGCAGCCTCCGCCTGCTCGGGGAGTGGGCATCCGGCGCACGGGCGCAGCACGTGGTGCTCGTGGCGAGCGTCCGCGCCGCGCTGCAGCCGCTCGCCTCGGGGCTCGACCGGATCGAATCCGTCCACCTGCGGCGCGGCCAGCGCGGGATCGAGCTGGGCGCCCTCGCGGTGCGCCTGGTCGAGCTGGCGTACACCCGCGTCGACATGGTGACCCGGCGTGGCGAGTTCGCGGTGCGCGGCGGCATCGTCGACGTGTTCCCGCCGGATGCCGAGCACCCGGTGCGCGTCGACCTGTTCGGCGACGAGGTCGACGAGCTGCGGCACTTCTCCGTCGCCGACCAGCGCAGTATGGGCTCGACCGGGGCCGACCCGCAGCTCGACGCCGTGCACCTGCCCCCGAGCCGGGAGCTGCTGCTGACGGATGCCGTGCGCCAGCGGGCGCGGGAACTGCAGCACGAGTTCCCCACCCTGGCGCCGATCCTCGCGAAGGTGGAGGAGGGCATCCCCGCGGAGGGCATGGAGGCGCTCGCCCCCGTTCTGCTGCCCGAGCTGGTGCCGCTCACCGCCTACCTCCCCGCGGATGCCGCGGTGGCGTTGCTCTCGCCCGAGCGGATCGCGAGTCGCGCGAAGGATCTGGTCGACACCGACCGGGAGTTCCTGGACGCGGCGTGGGGCGCGGCGACCGCGGGGGCGGATGCGCCCATCGACCTCGGCCGCACCTTCCGGGAGGGGCTCGCCGCCGGCAGCTTCCTCACCGTCGGCAGCCTGAAGCAGGGCGCCGAGGGCCGCACCTGGTGGACGCTCTCGCCGTTCGGCGACGCCGACACGATCCGCGTGCCCGCGGATGCGGTGCCGAGTTTCGCGGGCCAGGCGTCGGGCGCCGCCGACCACGTCGCGCAGCTGCTCCGCGAGGGCTGGCGCGTCGTCGTCACCGCCGGCGGCACGGGCCTCCTGGAGCGGGCGCAGCAGGTGCTCGCCGACCGGGAGGCGGGCGCCCGCATCCTGACCGAGCCGCTGACCGGATCCGCGGAGCCCACCGCGCAACTCGTGCAGGCCTCGATCGAGGCGGGCTTCCAGCTGCCCGGCGACGACGGCGGCCCGGGGCTCGCCGTGCTCTCCGAGGCGGAGTTCTACGGCCGCGCCGCCGGCATCGACACCGGCCGGGCGAAGAAGCTCGCCAGCCGGCGGAAGAACGTCGTCGACCCGCTGCAGCTGAGGGCCGGGGATTACGTCGTGCACCAGACCCACGGCATCGGCCGCTTCGTCGAGCTGATCCAGCGGGAGGTCTCCTCGGGGCAGCGCGCGCCGCGCGGGCCGCTCGGCACCAGCGTCACCAGCACGAAGGTGACCCGGGAGTATCTCGTGATCGAGTACGCGCCCTCCAAGCGCGGGCATCCCGGCGACCGGCTCTCGGTGCCGACCGACCAGCTCGATCAGCTCACCCGCTACGTCGGCGGCGAGGCGCCGGCCCTGAGCAAGATGGGCGGTTCGGACTGGGCGGCCGCGAAGGGCCGCGCGCGCAAGGCGGTCCGCGACATCGCGGTGGAGCTCGTGAAGCTGTACAGCGCCCGGATGGCCAGCGCGGGCTACCAGTTCTCGAAGGACACCCCGTGGCAGCGGGAGCTGGAGGAGGCGTTCCCGTTCGTGGAGACGCCGGATCAGTTGCAGACCATCGACGAGGTGAAGGCCGACATGGAGCGGCCGATCCCGATGGATCGGCTCATCTCGGGCGACGTCGGCTACGGCAAGACCGAGATCGCGGTGCGGGCGGCGTTCAAGGCGGTGCAGGACGGCAAGCAGGTGGCGATGCTCGTCCCCACCACCCTGCTGGTGCGCCAGCACTTCGAGACGTTCCAGGAGCGTTTCGCCGGATTCCCGGTGCACCTGCGTCCGCTCAGCCGCTTCCAGTCCGCCGCGGAGTCGAAGGAGACGATCGACGGGGTCGCCCGCGGTGAGGTGGACGTCGTGATCGGCACGCACCGGCTGCTCGGCGAGGGCATCCGCTTCAAGGATCTCGGGCTCGTCATCGTCGACGAGGAGCAGCGCTTCGGGGTGGAGCACAAGGATGCGCTGAAGAAGCTGCGCACCAACGTCGACGTGCTGGCGATGAGCGCCACCCCCATCCCGCGCACGCTCGAGATGGCGGTGACCGGCATCCGGGAGATGTCGACGCTGGCCACCCCGCCGGAGGACCGGCATCCGATCCTCACCTACGTCGGTGCGTACTCCGACAAGCAGGCGGCGGCGGCGATCCGGCGCGAGCTGCTGCGCGAGGGGCAGGTGTTCTACGTGCACAACCGCGTGCGCTCCATCACCGGCACCGCGGCGAAGCTGGCCGAGCTGGTGCCGGAGGCGCGGATCGGCATCGCGCACGGGCAGCTCGGCGAGTCCGAGCTCGAGCGGGTCATCGTCGACTTCTGGGAGAAGCGCTACGACGTGCTGGTGACGACGACGATCATCGAGACCGGCATCGACATCGCGAATGCGAACACGCTCATCATCGACCGCGCCGACAAGTACGGGCTCAGCCAGCTGCACCAGATCCGCGGACGCGTCGGCCGGGGTCGCGAGCGCGCCTACGCGTACTTCCTCTACGACGCCGACACGCCCCTCACCGAGCTGGCGCAGGACCGGCTGGAGACGATCGCCGCGAACAACGAGCTGGGCGGCGGTATGCAGATCGCGTTGAAAGACCTGGAGATCCGCGGCGCGGGCAACCTGCTCGGCGGCGAGCAGTCGGGCCACATCGCCGGCGTCGGCTTCGACCTGTACCTGCGGATGATCGGCGAGGCGGTCGCGGCGTTCCGTGGCGACGTCGCGGAGGGTCAGACCGAGCTGCGCCTGGAGTTGCCGGTGGAGGCGCACATCCCGGAGCACTACATCGCCAGCGAGCGGCTGCGGTTGGAGGCGTACCAGAAGCTCTCGACCGCGGCGGCGCCGTCCTCCGACGACGATGCGCTCGACGCCGTGGTCGAGGAGCTCACCGACCGCTACGGCGAGCCGCCGGCGCCGGTGCTGACGCTCGTGTCGGTGTCACGCCTGCGCCGCCGGGCCCAGAAGGCGATCCTCTCGGAGGTGGTCGCCGCCGCGGGGCGACTCCGGGTCGGGCCGGCGGATCTTCCCGATTCGATCCAGGTGCGCCTGCAGCGCCTGTACCCGGGCGCGAAGCTGTTCGCCCAGGCTAACACGATCGCGGTCCCGGTGCCCGAGGGTCTCGCCGATGCCGACCTGGTCACCTGGGTGGGCGACCTGCTCGGCGCGATCTTCCCCGTGAAGGAGCCCGCGCCGGCCGGCTGACCCGGCCCGCGTCGGCGCTCGTCCGGGCCGCGGCGCTGCCTGCCGCCCGGCGCGGCGCGAGTCCGGCGGCGGGCCCGAGCCCGGCGCTGGCGCGGGGCGTAACCCGTTGGTCGAGCTGGTCCGCGCGTTCGTCGGGTGATTCGCCGTCTCCGGTCTCGCGGAGGCAGGTTCCGCCCGTTTCCCCGACGGAACTGCTCGCACCCCGCGGTGTCCGCCGCGGTGTCCGCCGGCGGAGTCCCGCTGAGGCATTCACCCCCTGCCGCCCGGTGCGCCGGCAGAGTGCCCGCTGATGCATTCGCCCTGCGCCGGGGGTGGACTCGGCGCGCGGGTAGTCCCGGCGCTGGACCCGCGGCAGCGCTTCCGCCCGCTGCTCGGCCGGCGTGCGCGAGCCGTCCCCGGGTCGCCGAGATGGTCCGCGCGTTCGTTGGGTGATCCTCCGTATCCGGCCCCGCCGCAGCAGGTCTCACCCGAATCCCCGACGAAGCGGTGGGAACCCCCGGTGCCCGACCGTCGGCCACCCTCTGATTCCGCCGGCGAACCGGCGGCCGTCCCCGTCGCCCGCACTGCACCAGGATTCTTACGATGCGGATGCGGGTCGTCACGGCGCGGATGCGGGTGGTCCCGGCGCGGGGCGCCGCCGGTCTCCGCTCCCGGTCCGTATCCGCTCCGCCCGTCCGCCGTCCCCCCCGGGGCCTGCGGCCGACCGAGAAGAGCCGGGCGGCGACCTACCCCGCGTGCTCCTCGAGGAAGCGGTGCAGCTCCACGTCGTCCACCCCCGGGAAAGTGCCGAAGGGGAGCGGGGACAGCACGTGGGCGTGCATCCGCGCGCTCGGCCAGGCCTTCCCGGTCCAGCGGCGGGCGAGCGCCGCATCCTCCGCCGCGCGCGGGCCGTCGGACGCCGACGCATCCGCCCGCCGCGGGGTGTCGCGCCCGCGGAACCACTTCGAGTCGGCGAAGCGCACCCCGACGGTGATCGAGAAGTCGTCCGCGTCGGCGCGGCCGGTCTGCGTAGAGCACCAGAAGGTGCCGGATGCCGTGTCGGTGATCTGATGGAACTCCGTCGTGCGATTGGTCCGCTCGAACGCCGCCCGCGCCGCCCAGGCGCGCGGCACCGGCTGCCCCTCGACCGAGCCGGAGGCATCCGCGGGCAACGCGAGGTCGTCGTTCTCGTACGCCTTCACCACCGCGCCGTCGCCGGAGACCCGGAGGAAGTGCATCCGCAGCCCGATCAGCCGGGTGGCGAGGTTCGTCATCCGCATCGCCGCCGCCTCGTGCGTCACCCCGAACGCGTCGCGGAAGTCCTCGACGGCCAGGTCGCGGCGCTTCTTCGCGTCCTCGAGGAACGCGACCGCCGCCGCACGGGGCATCAGGCACGCCGACGAGAAGTAGTTGATCTCGAGCCGCTGACGCAGGAAGTCGGCGTAGTCGACCGGGCGGCGGTGCTGCAGCACCCGGTGCGCCATCGCCTGCAGCGCGAGGGCGCGGAGGCCGTGGCCGCCCGGGATGGACGCGGGCGGGAGGTAGATCCGCTTGTTCTCCAGGTCGGTCACGGTGCGGGTCGAGTGCGGCAGGTCGGTGACGTGCAGGATCGAGAGGCCGAGGCTCGCGGCCATCACGTCGACCTCGTGGTGCGTCAGCGCTCCGCCGGCGTGGCCGGCGACGGCGAGCAGCTTCTCTGCCTCGGTCTCGATCTCGGGCAGGAAGTTCTCGCGCTCGCGGATCCAGCGGCGCAGGTCGGTGTTGGCCCGCCGCGCCTCCTCGGGCGTCGCGATCGAGGCCAGCGCGCGACGCTGCAGCTCCCGGTGCAGGGCGACCAGCGTCCGGAGCGCCGGGAGCGGCAGCGCGCGGCGGGGAACGACGGCGGGCACGCCGGCCTCGCGCGCGACGGCGCTCTCCTGCAGGCGCGAGAGTTCCACCTCGAGGCGGCTGCGCTCGTCGGGCGGCTCGGCGGCGACGACGTCGGCCAGCGTCATCCCCAGCGCCTGCGCGATCGCCTCGAGCTGCGACAGCCGCGGTTCGCGCCGGGCGTTCTCGAGCATCGAGAGCGCGCTGGGTGAGAGGGCGGTCGTCTCGGCCAGCTGCTGCAGCGTCATCCCGAGCGCACGGCGCCGGTGCCGCACCGTGCGGCCGATCGTCAACGCGTCCATGAGCCGCCCCGTCCATCACGATGCGTGAAAGAGGGCCGATTTTCACATGCTCTGATCGCGGTCATGGCCCACATGCTGGCGCAACCTGTCAGAGAAGTCGATCGGTTCTGCTGATCTCATCCCGAAGGAGTCCCCGATGAGCACCCTCCTGGAAGCCCCCGCCGTCACCGCCTCGCGCGGGTCGGCGTCCCTGCACGCCTGGGTCGCGCGGATGCGAGCGCTCCTGCTGCCCGAGCGTGTCGTCTGGTGCGACGGATCGGAGGCGCAGCGCGAGCTGCTGCTGGCCGAGATGGTCGACTCCGGCACGCTGCTGCCGCTCTCCGAGGAGCTGCGACCGGGATCGTTCCTCGCCCGCAGCGACCCCGACGACGTCGCGCGGCTTGAGTCGCGCACCTTCATCTGCAGTGCGCGCGAGGCGGACGCCGGGCCGAACAACATCTGGCGCGAGCCGAGCCTCATGCGGGCGGAGCTCGACGAGCGCTTCGCGGGCGTGATGCGCGGACGCACCCTCTACGTGCTGCCGTTCTCGATGGGTCCGGTCGGCGGTCCGCTCTCCCGAGTCGGCGTGCAGCTGACCGATTCGCCCTACGTCGCCGTCTCGACGGCCGTGATGACGCGGGTGAGTGCGGAGGTCGTCGACCTCATCGAGGCGGGCGCCGACTGGGTGCCGGCGGTGCACTCCGTCGGCATGCCGCTGGTGGACGAGCGCGGCAGGCGGATCGCCGACGTGCCGTGGCCGTGCAACGAGACGAAGATCATCGCCCACTTCCCCGAGACCCGGGAGATCTGGTCGTACGGATCGGGCTACGGCGGCAACGCCATCCTGGCGAAGAAGTGCTTCGCGCTGCGGATCGCGTCGGCGATCGGCCGTGACGAGGGGTGGCTGGCCGAGCACATGCTGCTCACCCGGATCACCTCGCCGGAGGGCCGGAGCTTCCACGTCGCCGCGGCGTTCCCGTCAGCGTGCGGGAAGACGAACTTCGCGATGATGCAGCCGAGCCTGCCGGGCTGGCGGGTGGAGATGCTCGGCGACGACATCACCTGGCTGAGTCGCGGCCCGGACGGCCGGCTGTGGGGTATGAACCCGGAGGCGGGCCTGTTCGGGGTGGCGCCCGGCACCGGCCACAGCACCAACCCGGTGGCGATGCGCACCATCGCGCAGCGGACGATCTTCACCAATGTCGCGCTCACGCCGGACGGCGACGTCTGGTGGGAGGGCATCGGCACCCCGGCGCCCGAGGGCCTGATCGACTGGCGGGGCGAGCCGTGGGACCCGGCACGCGGAGCGCCGGCGGCGCATCCGAACGCGCGCTTCACCGTGGCGCTGGAGGAGTGCCCGAGCCTCGCGGAGGACTGGGATGCCCCCCGGGGCGTGCCCATCGACGCGATCGTGCTCGGCGGTCGCCGCAGCGACACGGTGCCGCTGGTCACCGAGGCGCGGGACTGGCAGCACGGCGTGTTCCTGGGCGCGACGATGTCGAGTCAGCGCACCGCCGCGGCCGAGGGCACGGTCGGCGAGGTGCGCTTCGACCCGTTCGCAATGCAGCCGTTCTGCGGCTACGATCTCGCCGACCACTGGACCGAGTGGCTGCGCTTGGGCGAGCGCCTCGGCGCGCGAGCACCGCGGATCTTCCGGGTGAACTGGTTCCGGAGGGATGCCGACGGCCGGTTCCTCTGGCCCGGGTTCGGCGAGAACGTGCGCGTCGTGGACTGGATGCTGCGGCGGCTGGGCGGGGAGGTGCCGGCGAGCGAGTCGGTCCTCGGGCTGGTGCCCGAGCGCCGCGACCTCGACCTCGAGGGCCGGCCTCTCCCGGCCGAGGACATCGAGGCCCGGCGCGGGGTCGACCCCGACGCCTGGTGGCGCGAGACCCAGGTGATCGAGCATCACCTCGACGGCTACGGCCTCCGCCTACCCGCGGCGCTGACCGAGGAGCTCCTCCGGCTGCGCTGCGGACTCTGGGAGCACATCCGCTGAATCTTCGCGCTCGCGAGGTCTGCGCAGAGGCCTGAGCACATCCGCTGAGTCCGCGCGCTCCCGCCCCCGTGCGGAGGGCGGAGGGCGGCGGCGGAGGGCGGCGGCGGAGGCGGAGGGCGGCGGCGGAGGCGGAGGGCGCTCAGGCGCGGAGGGCGAGCGCGAAGGGGAGCACCGCATCCGCTCCGCCCTGGCGCAGCAGCCGCGCCGCCACCGTGAGCGTCCACCGGCTGTCGGCGACGTCGTCGACGAGCAGCACCGGGCCGGGCGTCTCGGCGAGCCGGTCCCGCAGCTCCTCGCCCACCCGGAACGCCGGCCACACCCCCGCGAGCCGCCCCACGCTCGGGCCGCCGCTCCCGGCGGGGGAGCCGGCCGTCGCCGAGTCGAGCGTCCCGAGCAGCGGCAGCCGGCCGATCCGCGAGAGCGCCTCTGCGAGGGAGGAGACGAGCAGCGGATGCCCGTGCGAGGGCATCGCGACGATGCCCACCGGGCGCTCGGCCCAGCCCCACTCGGCCAGCACCGCCACGGCGGCGTCGACGACGTTCCCCGGCACCGCGGCATCCGGGGTGCCGGGCGCCAGCAGCTGCCTCAGGGCACCGCCCCAGCCGAGGTCGGTGAGGCGCGCGATCGCCCGACCCTCCTCCGGCCGCTCGCCCGGGGCGATGGTGCCCTTCACGGGGACGCCGCGCGCATCGGCCCCCGTCGGCCACTGCTTGCGCGGCTCGATCGCGACGCCCACCCGGCGCAGTGCTGCACCGGCGACACCGCTCGAGGCGCCGGAGACGTCGGTGGGATACCAGGCGCCTGTGCAGCGGTCGCAGCGTCCGCAGGGCGCAGCCGTGTCGTCATCGAGCGCGCGCTGCAGGTACGCCATCCGGCAGTTCTCGGCTCCCGGGGGCAGCGCCTCGTAGTCGAGCATGTGCTGCTGCTCCGCCCGGCGGGCGGCGGCGATCCGCTCGTACCGCTCGGCGTCGTAGCTCCAGGGCCGCCCGGTGGCGATCCAGCCGCCCCGCACCCGCGCCACGGCGCCGTCGACGTCGAGCACCTTGAGCAGCAGCTCGAGGCGGCTGCGCTTGATGTCGACCAGCGCCTCGAGCGCCGGGGTGGAGATCGGGCGCTCCGGTTCGAGTTCGCGCAGCACGGCATCCGCTCGCGCCCTCGTGGGCATGCTCGCGGTGGCGAAGTACTCCCAGATCGCCTCGTCCTCGGCGCCGGGCAGCAGCAGGACGTCGGCGGATGCCGTGGCCCGCCCGGCGCGGCCCACCTGCTGGTAGTACGCCACAGGGGAGGAGGGCGCGCCGAGGTGCACGACGAAACCGAGGTCCGGCTTGTCGAAACCCATGCCGAGCGCGCTGGTGGCGACCAGCGCCTTGACCCGGTTGCGCTTCAGGGCGTCCTCGGCCGCCTCGCGTTCGGCGTTCTCGGTCTGCCCGGTGTACGCGAGCACGTCGTAGCCCGCCTGGCGCAGCAGCCGCGCAGTGTCTTCCGCCGCCGACACGGTGAGCGCGTAGACGATGCCCGACCCGGGCAGGCCGCGCAGGTGCTCGACCAGCCAACCGAGCCGCGACGCCTGATCGGGCATCCGCAGCACCCCGAGCCGCAGCGAGTCCCGGGCGAGCGGTCCGCGGATGGTGAGCACCGCATCCGCGCCCCGGGGCTGACCGGCGTCACCGAGCTGCGCGGTGTCACCGAGCTGCGCGGTGTCACCGAGCTGCGCGGTGACACCGAGCTGCGCGGTGGTGCGGAGTTGCTCGACCACGTCGGCGACCACCCGCTCGTTCGCGGTGGCGGTCGTCGCGAGCACCGGGGTGTCGCCCGTCAGGGCGACGAGTTCCCGCAGCCTCCGGTAGTCGGGCCGGAAGTCGTGCCCCCAGTCGGAGATGCAGTGCGCCTCGTCGATCACGACCAGCCCGGTGCGGGCGAGCAGCCCCGGCAGCTGCCTCTCGCGGAAATCAGGGTTGTTCAGCCGCTCCGGCGACACCAGCAGCACGTCGATCTCGTCGGCGTCGAGTGCGCCGCGCACTTCGTCCCACAGGTGCGGATTCGAGGAGTCGATGGATGCGGCCCGCACCCCCGCCCGCCCGGCCGCGGCCACCTGGTCGCGCATCAGCGCGAGCAGCGGCGACACCAGGAGGGTGGGCCCGGCGCCGCGGTCGCGCAGCAGCCGGGTGGCGACGAAGTAGACGGCGGACTTGCCCCACCCGGTGCGTTGCACGACCAGCGCCCGGCGGGCGTCGTCGACGATGGCGGAGATCGCCTCGAACTGCCCGTCGTGGAACTCCGCGTCGGGCGACCCCACGAGGGCGCGGAGGGCGTCGAGGGCGGCGGCGCGGGTGTCGGTCACTTTCCGAGCGTCGCAGGTGCCGGCGACATGGCGGGTGTCGCGGCATCGCGGGCCAGCCACTCCTCGAGCAGGGCGCGCTCGGACGCGCTGAGGAAGGGCATCCGACGCGCCGCCGCGCGGAGGTGCTCCCGGTCCGCCGCCGCATCGTCGCCAGGCGGGTCGGGCGCCTCGATCAGGATGCGCCCGGTCACCGCGTCGTACATGATGTCGGCGAGTCCGAGATCGCGGGCCGCGGGAGGGGTGCGCAGCAGGGTCAGGATGACGCCGACGCCAGCGGAGTGCAGGAGATCGGCCGCCGCGTCGGGGGTCATCCGCAACCGGCCGACCGAGGCGACCCGTCGCATCCGTGCCCGCAGCACCTCCATGCCGGCCCGGCCGGCGGGCGAGGAGCGCTCCGGGTCGACCATGAGACCGAAGATCACCGGGTTGTCCAGGGCGAACTCGATCTGCGTGCGCCAGCCGGCGCGCAGATCGTCGATTGGGTCGGCGCCGCGCTGGTCGGCCGTTCCGACGACCGCCGCCTTGGCGGCGACGAAGGTCGCGAGCACGTGCTCGGCGACCGCGTCGAGCAGTCCGTCCTTGTCGCCGAAGTGCCGGTAGATGGTCGGTGCCTGCACGCGGGCCGCATCGGAGACCGCGCGCGTGGTCACCGCCGTGATGCCCTCCTGGCGGAGCAGGCGAGCGGCGGTGCCGATGATCCGGGCGCGCACGTCGTCCCGAGTCGGCGTGGAGGCGATCATCAGGTCAGTGTACGCGTGGTGTTATCAATGATGCTAGCGTCGATAACATCCGCATCCGATCGACTGGAGTTCGCCGCATGATCGTCCTCACCGGAGCCACCGGCGCCCTCAACGGCGCGACCGCCCAGCACCTCCTCGATCGCCTCCCCGCCGAGGAGCTCGTCGTCGTCGCGCGCGACGTCACCCGCGCCGCGCACTTCGCCGACCGGGGCGTTCGCGTTCGCCCCGGCGACTACGCCCACCCGGAGTCGCTGCCGGACGCGTTCGCGGGCGCCGACCAGCTCCTCCTCGTCTCCTCCAACGATCAGGGCGTCGACCCGGTGGAGCTGCACCGCGCCGCCATCGACGCCGCCGTCACCGCCGGGGTCGGGCGCATCCTCTACACCAGCCACCAGGGCGCCGCCGCCGAGAGCCCCTTCGCCCCCGCACGCACGCACGCCGCGACCGAGGAGCTGCTCGCCGCAGCCGGGATCCCGTGGACCGCCCTGCGCAACGGCTTCTACGCGCACAGCCTGCAGTTCCTGCTCGGGCCGTGGCAGCAGACCGGGGTCATCGCGGTCCCGGGTGAAGGACCCGTGTCGTGGACCGCGCGCGAGGATGCCGCCCAGGGCGCCGCGGCGGTGCTCACCGCCCCCACGCCGTACGAGGGCCCGGTGACGCTGACGGCGACCGAGGCGCCCACCTTCGAGCGGATCGCCGCCATCGCCTCCGAACTGGTCGACCGGCGTATCGATCTCCGTGTCGTGGATCCAGAAGAGTGGATCGCGGCCGCGATCCAGGCGGGTCAACCCGAGGGGCGGGTGCGGTTCATGCTCGGCGTCTACCAGGCGGCCGAGCGCGGCCTCTTCGCCGGCACGGACCCCACCCTGCGCATGCTGCTCGGGCGCGAACCCCGGACGGTGCGCTCCCAGCTCGAGGAGCTGCTCGCGCGGTCCTGAGCCGAGAGGGCTCAGGGCGAGTGCCTGATGCGGTGCTCCGCTGCGTCTAAGCGGTGCTGCGCGGCCGCTGCTCGCCGATCGGCGGCAATCCGCCCTTCAGGGGCAGGTGAAGGGCGGATGGCGACCGATCAGCGGGCGGATGAGGGCGGATGAGGGCGGATGAGCCCGGCCCGCGAACCGCCGGTGCGGCAGATCACTCCGCGGCGTGGCGCCCGCGGGGCCGGCCGAGCCCGGGGCCGAGGTGGCCGCCGTGGAGCTCGAGCACTCGGTCCGCCCGCTCGGCGACCTTCGGGTCGTGGGTGGTGATGAGGGCCGCGACGCCGTCCTCCCGGATCACGGACACCAGGAGGTCCACCATCCGCGCGGCGGTGCCGCTGTCGAGCTGTCCGGTGGGCTCGTCGGCGAGCAGCACCCTCGGCCGGTTCGCCAGGGCGCGGGCGATGCCGACGCGCTGCTGCTGCCCGCCCGAGAGCTCGTACGGGCGCTGCTCGGCATGCTCCGCGAGCCCCACCAGCGCCAGCAGCTCCCGTACCCGCGCGTCCCGCTGGCGGGCCGGCGTCTCGAGCAGGCGCAACGGCACCTCCACGTTCTCGGCCGCCGAGAGCATCGGCAGCAGGGCGAAGGACTGGAAGACGAAGCCGTAGTCGCGTCGCCGGGTCTCGACCAGCGCCGCCTCGGTCGCCGCGGTCAGCTCCAGCTCGCCGAGGTGCACGGTTCCGGATGTCGGGCGGTCCAGCCCGCCGAGCACGTTCACGAGCGTCGTCTTCCCCGACCCGGATGGTCCGCGCAGCACCACGAGCTCGCCCGGTTCCAGCGCGAGCGACACCTCCGAGAGGGCCTGCGTCTCCGCCGCCCCGGACCCGTACACCCGCGACACCTCGTCGCAGCGCAGCACGCTCACCGCTCGCCCCCCGCATCCGGAGCCCCCGCGCCCGGAGCATCCGCATCCGGATCCGCGTCCGACGGATCCGCGCCCGGAGCATCCGCATCCGGATCAGCGTCCGACGGATCCGCGCCCGGAGCATTCGCATCCGACGGATCCGCGCCCGGAGCATCCGCATCCGGATCCGCGCCCGACGGATCCGCGCCCGGAGCATCTGCGCCCGACGGATCCGCGTCGAGCTGTTCCCCGCCCGCCCGGAACACCTGTACGTGGTCCTCCTCGAGCCCGAGGCGCACCCGGTCGCGCAACGCGAGTGCGGCGATGTACTCCTCGGGCAGCTGCAGGCGCCCCACCCTGTCGAGCACGACGAACTCCTCGGTCACCTGGTGCTCGTCGCCGGCTTCCCCGACCCTCGTGCGACGCAGCACCTCCGTCGAGGTCCGGCCGTCCCGGATCTGCACCGTGCGCCGCACGTGGTCGGCGACCGACGGGTCGTGCGTCACGATCAGCACCGTCGTGCCGAGCCGGCGGTTGACCTCCCGCATCGCCTCGAACACCCGCTCGGTGTTCTCCTCGTCGAGTTCGCCGGTGGGCTCGTCGGCCAGCAGCGTCTCGGGCGCGTTCGCCAGGGCCACCGCGATCGCCACCCGCTGCTGCTCTCCGCCGGAGAGCTCGCCCGGCCGCCGGTCGCCCAGCCCGCCGATGCCCAGGAGCTCCAGCAGCTCGGCGATCCGCTCCGCTCGTCCGCGGCGGGGCGCCCGGGCGACGGAGAGCGCGAGGGCGACGTTCTCGGATGCGGTGAGGTACGGCAGCAGATTCCGGGAGGTCTGCTGCCACACGAATCCCACGACGTGCCGCCGATATCCGATCCGGTCCCGTCCGCTCATCGCTGTCAGATCCCGCCCCGCGACGACCGCCGATCCCGCGGTGGGCACGTCGAGCCCGGAGAGGATGTTCAGCAACGTCGACTTGCCCGAGCCGGATGCGCCCACGACGGCGGTGAGCTCGCCCCGGCCGACGGTGAGGTTCAGCCCCTGCAACGCCTGCACCTCGACTCCCTCGACCGAGAAGATGCGCACGAGGTCGCGGCACTCGATGTGCGCGGTCATCGCCCTCCCTCCCTCTCGAGTCTGCGTCCGCCGGTCATGAGTCCGCCCGTCATCAGTCCCGTCATGAATCCGCCCGTCACGAGTCCGCCCGGATCACATCGGCGGGGGTCAGGCGGGTGCTCGCCCGGGCGGCGGCCGCCGTCGCGCCGCCGGCGAGCAGGAGGAACCCGCCGAGCACCGCCGCCAGCGGCAACGGGGCGAGGGTGAGCCCGGGCAGCGTCGCGCCGCCGGAGAACGGGCGCAGGTCGATCGCGCCGAGCACGAGCGCGGCGAGCCCGATACCGAGCCCGGTGCCGGCGGCGAGCACCGCCACCGCCACCGGCACGAGCTCGATAGCGAGCGCGCGCCGCAGCTGCGCCCGCGACATCCCGAGCACCCGCAGCACCGCCACCGATCGGTCGCGCACCCGCGCCGCGGCGAGCACGGCGAGCACCGCCGCGAGGATCGAGAGAGCGGCGGCCAGAGCGGATGCCGCGGTCAGCATCACCGAGAGCGACGCGACGCTCGGGGTCTCGCGCAGGGCACGGTAGCCGCTCCCGGCGTCGGTGACGATCGCCGCGCGCGGCAGCGCGGCCCGGAAGCGGGCGGCGACCGCGATGGCGTCCTCCGCAGCGGCGCCGACCAGCACGAGGGTGGGACGGCTGGGCGAGCGCACCACCCGGCCGGTGAAGCGGGCATCCATGAGCACCCAGCGCTGCGTCGGCCCGAGCCCGGCGTCCTCGGGCGCGGTGCCGACGACGACCGCGCGCCGATCGCCGAGGCGCAGCGTCTCCCCCACCCGCCGCCCCAGGTCCCGGGAGGCGACGATGGGGATCGCTCCGTCCCGCAGCCGGTCCATCCCCGCGGGCACCCGCCCGGCCGAGTCGGGGAGGCCGGACCGGATGCGGTGCAGCGCGGCCGTCGGCGCGCTCAGCAGAGCCGCCTCCGACCCGCCCACCGGGGGGAGGCCTTGTGCGGCGACCGGGGCGAGGGCGCGCATCCCGGCGACCAGCGGAATACGGGTGCCGCCGGATCC
>JACRGJ010000056.1 GCA_016212425.1 Micrococcales bacterium
CCAGCAGGTCCATCACGGGCGCCCAGGAGCGGGCCAGCTTCGGCGAGTCCTGCGCGACGACCCCCGCCGCGTAGAGGAAGTAGCCGTAGTGGAAGTGGTGGTCGTTGCCGAGCTCCGAGCCGAACGAGGCGGTTCTGCCCACGACCGTCTTCAGCGCGGGGTCGTACACGAAGCACCGGCTGTCGCGCGCCCGGCAGCCCTGGGGGTCCATCCACGCGTCGAGTTCGCGCACGAGGGATGCGGTGAGCGTCTTCTCGGCGGCGGTGTCGCCCAGCTGGCGGGCCAGTTGCAGCAGCATCGCCGCGCGGTAGAGCGCCTTCCCGCCGAAGTAGGTGTCGGCCGGGTCCTCGGGCAGCGCCGCAACGTCGGCGGCGAGGCTCCGCCGCAGCTCCGCCTTCTGAGGCTCCGGCACCGAGCCCAAGTCGAGTGCCGCGCGGGCCGGCGCGGTCGGAGTGGCGAACTGCAATCGCGAGCCGACGCAGAGCGGCACGGTGCCGTAGATGGTGCGGTATGCGCCCTCGGTGCAGGTGCCGGCCGCCCGCCCCTGATGCGGCAGCGGGACGAGGAGCGTGTCCGCTCGATCGCGGGTGCGGTAGCCGAGCGTGGTGCGCTGGCCGCCCTCGACCGAGGAGTAGGAGGTGGCGACCCCGGTCAGCGGCGAGCGGGCCGCGTCCATCAGCGAGCCGAGGACGCCGGTCCCGCTGCCGGCCGGCACCGGGAACAGGGCGACCGTCGACCCCTTGCGGACCAGGATGCGCGTCCCGTCGATCCGCGCCTGCGAGGTGACGACGGCCCAGTCCTGGTCCCCGACGCGGACGGTCCCCCGCCCCGCACTCGGCCCGGTCTGCACCGACCCGCTCACGGTCACGGTGCCGGTGCGGGCGGCGGTGTAGAAGACCACCGGGGATCCCTCGGCGATGGTGGCGGTGCCGAGCACCTGCTTCCCGGCGCGGTACTCGAGGGTCGCCGAGACGGCGTCGTACGCGCTGACCTGGAACCGCGTGGCCCCCAGTCCGACGCTCAGCCGGTTCTCCACGGAGGTGCCGATTGAGGTGGCCGTGGAACTCGCGGTGGGCAGCGCCGCGGCGAATCCGTCCTCGGTCGCGTCGAACCAGATCGGGAACGGGAACACCGGGTTCGGCGCATCGCCGAAGACCAGTCCCGAGAACCACCGATTGGTGGGCGGCGCCAGCCCGGACGCCAGGCGCATCGTCGGCGGCGGGGCGAGCGAGCGCTGCGGGAGGTCCGCCACCAGCCCCTTCACCCGCGAGGCGGTCAGCTCCGACTCGCCCGGCGAGCCGCCCGGCGACCCGCCGGTGCCCGGCCCGGTGCACGCCGTCACGGCGAGGGCCACCGCGGCGAGCATCCCGAGCGGAGCCGCCGCCCGCAGCCGTCGACCGCCACGCGACCGGATCACAGGCCGATCTTCTTGAGGAAGGCGAGCACCGCATCCTGGGCCCCGGCGAAGATGCCGTCCTGGCGCAGACTCAGCGTCGCCTCGATGGGGGTTCCCGGCGCGATGAGGCCGCCACGAGCGCCCTCGCGGAGTCGGTCGCTGACGACGCGGATGCGGGTGCGGGCGACTCCGTTGACGGTCTGCACCGTCACCCGGTCGACGGTACCGGGAATCGTGGTGCGGTCCGGGAGCATGAGCCCGACGCGCGCGCCGCGCTCGATCCGCTCGTAGTCGCGGGGGGTCAGCCGGTAGTCGCTCTCGACGAACAGGCTTCCGGCCCGGTCGATGGTGGCCAGCACCGTGCCGTTGGGCACGAAGGTGCCGACCTGCGCACCGACCTTCGAGACGGTGCCGTCGCCGGTGGCGACGAAGCTCATCGTGCCGTCCGGGCTGACGGTGTAGCTGCCGCTGCTGGCGAAGCGGGCCGGGTCGGTGCTCAGGGCTTCCGCGACGGTGGAGCTGCGGACCTCGAACAGCGTGTCGCCCGCCTTCACCGCGTCGCCGACGCGGACGTTCTGCTTGATGACGTCGCCGGAGTACTCGGTGCCGACCTCGTAGCGCTGCGCCTGAATCGAGGCGCTGGAGGAGACGACCTCCGACTGGCGCTGGGTGAAGACGACGGTGAAGATCGCCACCAGCGCGACGACGACGATCACGCCGACCGTGAGTTTCATTCTGCTGGCCCAGGTCATCGGATCGCCTCCTCGGCTCGGTTCGGGTAGGGGGTCGCGATCACCGTGCGCACCGACACCGGCTGCCGCTCCGGCTGCCGCACTGGCTGCTGCACTGGCGCGGCGACGGGACGACGGCGCTCGCCGATCCCCTGGTTCTGGATGCGCAGCCGCCGGGCCTCGCGCGCCGCGACGACCATGAAGGAGCCCAGGATGAGGGTGTTCAGCAGGTTCCACAGCGTCGCCAGCGTCAGGACGCGGTTATCGAGGTCCCGCCCGACGGCGACCAGCGAGGTGAGGGCGAGGAACACGAAGAACAGCACCTGCGGGATGATGAAGTTGAACGGCGACTTCGCCTTCCGGGCACCTCCGGTGACGTGCCATCCGACGTCCTTGCCGGTGATGACGTTCCACAGCGCCTTGACGTAGATCGGGAACGACACTGTCGCGAGCATCAGCACCTCGTATCGGAATGAGCCGAGGGTGTAGAACGCGAGCACGATCTGCATGACGTAGAAGCCGGCGTAGAACAGCACCCACTGCAGCACCGAGATGTGCAGGTTCATCGGCCGCAGGTCGAAGAAGATCTCCAGCGGCGGCACCAGGAGCAGCAGCAGCGGCGCGATGCCGGTCAGGTAGTGCGTGGCGGTGACGGTGTACTGCAGGCGCTGATCCATCGTCAGCCGCCGGTTCAGGCCGAACGGGTTGTGCTGCAGCAGGATCTCGAAGCCGCCGGTCGCCCAGCGCAGCTGCTGCTTCGCGTACGCCTCGATGGTCTCCGGCGCATCGCCGATCGCGAGCACCGACGGGATGTAAACGGAGCGCCAGCCGCGCTCGTGCAGGTGCAGCGAGGTCCAGACGTCCTCGGACTTCGAGTCGGTGAACATCCCGCCGATGTCGTCGATCGCGTCGCGCCGGAAGATCACGTTGGTGCCGACGCAGAACGCGGCGTTGAATCGGTTGCGTCCCGGCTGGATGAACCGGTAGAAGACGGCCTGCATATAGCCGGCCCCGCGGGAGACCAGCGAGCGGAGGTTGCCGTAGGCCTGCGGGGTCTGCACGAACGCCACCCGCTCGTCGACGAAGAACGGCACCGTCTCGTGCAGGAACATCGGATCGGGCACGAAGTCCGCATCGAAGATCGCGAAGTAGTCGCCGTCCGTCAGGGAGAGCGCGTGATTGACGTTGCCGGCCTTGGCGCCGTTGCCGCTCAACCGGCGCACGTACCGCGCACCGAGTCGGCCGCACAGCTCGCGCACCTCGTCGCTTCTCCCGTCGTCGAGCACCCAGGTGCGGTGCTCGCCCTGCATCGCCACGGCGGCGCGGACGGTCGTCTCGATCTTCTCCAGCTCCTCGCCGTAGACGGTCACGAACACGTCGACCACCCGACGGCGGCCGCCCACGACGATCGGCCATTCCCGCCGCTGGTCGGCGAGACCGCGCCGCGAGACTGCGCCGCGGTCGTACAGCGCCGCCTGCGCCTGATGGAAGGCGAAGTCCCGCGGATCCGACCCGCCGGAGAGGATCGTCCACATCGCCATCAGCGCCTGCACCACCAGGATCGCTTCGGCCGTGATGACCATCGCGTACGGGAGGAGGTCGCCGCGGTTGGCGGGGTTCAGCAGGAACTGCCCGTACAGCAGGATGCCGAGGGTCGAGATGAGCACCAGGGCGATCATCACCGGCGAGTGCGAGCGTCCGGCCGCAGGATCGGGGGAGCGGGAGATCAGGTCGCCGCGGCGCCGGTCGGCCCCCGCAGCGGGAACGGGAATACCAGGGAATGGAGAGGACACGTGGGCTCCGGGATCGGCGGGGCCGAGATCGACGGAGAGTTCGCGCCGATCCCGGCTGTTCGGGATGTCGGCGTCGGAGGCGACGGGGATCGCCCTATTCGGGCGGTGAGCGGAGGAATCCCGATTTCAACGTGCGGGATCCGCAAGGCGCCGACACTATCAGCGGCACGCGCGATCCCCGAGGTCGGAGGGAAGGTGCGCCGGAAATACTCAGCTTCGGCCCGGAGGCGAAGACCGCTCCCGCGCGCGGGCTCGAAGCGATGTGCGAGGACCCACGGAGGCTGCGACTACCGGCCGTAGCCGGAGGGTTCGCTGAGGGAGCGCCGCCGCCGGGCGTTCGGCGGTACGCTCCCCCGGTGATCTACCTGCTGATCGTCCTGCTCGCCCTGTGGCTCATCGTCTCCATCGTCGGGTTCGCGATCAAGGGTCTGATCTGGCTCGCGTTCGTCGGCATCGTGCTCTTCCTCGCCACCGCGATCATCGGGATCATCCGCCGCCGGTCGCGTACGCGCACCTAGCGCAGAGGGGTGCCGTCGGCAGCCTCGGCACGTTGACGCGCCGAGACGCGGGTCAGGCGAGGGTGGCGACGGCCAGCTGCGCCGCGGTGAGGGTCGGGAAGTCCCCGAGGACGACGCCGAATCCGGTGTAGGCGCGGAACGCCCGACTGGCCCGCTCGACCCGGCCGAGGTGGGTTCCCGCGCGGGCCGCGACCCAGAGGCCGCGATCCGCTTGCACCCAGCGGGCCGGGTGAGGAGAAGGGGATGGGGGTACCGACGACGCTGTCAGTGCGGACACGTTCACTACCTTTCGCGAGCCGGTGCCGCTGGCTCGTGACCAGGGTGCGCCCGGCATTCGAGATCGACAAGGGGGGCGCCGCACCTCCAGCAATGTCCCAGCGAGCGCCCGTCAGCCGAGCGTCGCGCCGAACACCAGGCCGAGGAGGTAGGTGACCGCGGCGGCGCCGAAGCCGATCGCCAACTGCCGCAGCGCGCGCAGCAGTGGCGGCGCGCCGGAGAGCAGACCCACCACCGCCCCCGTCGCCAGGAGGGCGACACCCACCAGCGCGGCGGCGATCACCACGGCCGCCGGACCGCTTGCGCCCACCAGGTAGGGCACGACCGGGATGAGGGCACCGACGGCGAAGAACGCGAAACTGGAGACGGCGACGCGCCACGGCGAGCCGACGGCGTGGTGCGGATCGACACCGGCATCCTCGGCGTCCTCGGGTGGGTCGCCCGCTCGCGCCAGCTGGGCGCGGGCGTGGGTATCCGCAGCGTCCGGGCTCATCCCGCGCGCCCGGTACACCAGGGCCAGTTCGTTCGCGTCGACGTCGAGGTGCGCCAGCGCACTGCGCGACGCCGGGCCGGGGCGGCTGGAGGCCAGCAGCTCGCGCTGAGAGCGCACCGAGACGTATTCCCCCGCGGCCATCGACAGCGCGCCGGCCAGCAGACCCGCGATCCCCGTGAAGAGCACGGCCCGGGCGTCGAGGCCGGTCGCGCCGACGCCGAGCACGAGAGCCAGGTTGGAGACGAGGCCGTCGTTGGCCCCGAACACCGCGGCGCGGAAGCTGCCAGAGAGACGCTCACGGCCCCGGGCGGCCAGCCCGCGCAGCACCTCGCCGTGGATGGCCTCATCCGCGGCCATCCGGCTCGTCGCATCGGCATCGGTGTCGTAGGGCGAGCGCGCCTCGGCCCGCTGCGCGAGGGCGAGCACGAAGACCGATCCGAAGTGCCGCGCGAGGTGGATGAGCAGTCGGGTGCGCAGGCTGCCGCGACGCGGGGCGCCGACCTGCGTGCCGAGCAGCTGGAGCCAGTGCTGCTCGTGCCGCAGCTCGGCCGCGGCGAGGGCGCGGAGGATCGAGGCCTCCTCCCCGGCCTTGCGCTCGGCGAGTTCGTGATACACCGCCGCCTCCGCGCGCTCGTCGGCGAGGTACTGCCGCCACCGGCGCACCTGCCGATCGGTGGGCGCGAGCGCGGAGCTCATCGCGGGCTCCGCTCGTACCGCAGCGCCCAGCTCCCCTCCCAGAGCTCGCCGGGCTCCAGCCAGGCGATGCCCTCGCCGGTGTTGAGGGCGTCCGGCAGGGCCGTCATGGGCTCCACCGCGACGGCCGTGCGGAGACCACCTGCCGCGGCGGCGTCGGGCCAGATCGTCGTGGTGAACACCTGCGTGAAGCGCCAGTCCGCATCCTGGATCAGACTGAGGCGCGCCCCGTCCGGCGCGTCGAGCCACGCCACCGCCCCAT
Source organism: Micrococcales bacterium (assembly GCA_016212425.1). Classification (GTDB taxonomy): domain Bacteria; phylum Actinomycetota; class Actinomycetes; order Actinomycetales; family Microbacteriaceae; genus Schumannella. The sequence goes on from JACRGJ010000056.1 coordinate 6,163, forward strand.
CGACGGGGGTGAGTGCGGCGTAGGCGGTGTCGAGGTCGAGCTCGCGGATGACCCGGCTCTCGCGGAGGTCGAAGCGAGTCCCCGCCACCTGCTCGACCCCGAGCGGATTCAGCCGGTCGTCCACGTCGAGATACTGCTCCGCGGGGACGGTGATGCGCAGGTCGGCGACATCGTGCGCGCCGATCCGGAGGTAGGGGTGCGCGCCGGTGGCGTAGGGGGCCGGGACCGCGGAGAGGTTGCGGGCGCGGTGGGTGGCGCTGAGCCCCTCCGGCTCGGCCCGGTACTCCACCTCAACATCGAGGGAGAAGGGCCACCCGTGCTGAGGGGGGATATAGGCGCCGAGGATCGCGCTGCGGTCGTCGGAGTGCCGGATCTCGAACTCGGCGAACTGCACCAGTCCGTGCAGGGCGTTCCGGCGCTCGGGCTCGGTGATGTCCAGCTGCTGGGCGCGCCCGTCGTGCTCCCAGAGGCCATCCCGCACCCGGTTGGGCCAGGGCGCCAGGTGGATGCCGTTGCAGTAGGCCGGTCGCGCGTCCTCCGCGATCGGCTCGGTGAGGGCGACGCCGCCCACCTCGAGACCGGCGATCACCGCCCCGACGGTGCCGATCCGGAGTTCCGTGTCCTCCGCGGTCAGGCGGATGCGACGCCCCGTCGGGGTGTACCGGTCGCCGACGCTCATGCGCTCTCGCCCTCCTGCCGGCCCGAATCGCCGTGCTGGCCCGAATCGCGGTGCTGGCCCGAATCGCCGTGCCGGCCCGAGTCGCCGGGTGCGTAGCGGATGCCCCACGACCCCTGCCACGACCCGCCCTCCGGCAGGTGGATCAGGTCGACGCCGGAATGGAGCGCATCCGGCGGGGCGGTCATCGGCTCGACCGCGACGGCCAGCCCGGTGCCGTCCTCCCGCGGATGATCGCGGGGCGTGTACACCTGCACCCAGCGGAAGTCCTCGTCGCCCCACAGCGTGGTCCGGGAGCCGTCGTCGGAGTCGAGCCAGGCGAGCTCGCCGGACGGGCCGCGGTCGATGCCGCCGTAGGGGTGGTTGAGGTCGAGCGTCTCGACCGTCCGTCCGTCGGACAGATCGGCATCCGTGTCCTGGATCTCCTCGGTGCCGACCGGGGTCAGGGTGTCGTCGAGGGTCAGCCGCACGGCCGCAGGCACCGTCAGCCTGAGGCGCTCGATCGGGCTCGATCCGACGCGGAGATACGGATGCGCCCCGACCGCCCACACCGCCGGTCCCACGGTGAGGTTCTCGACGGCATGCGTGACGGTGATGCCGTCGTCGTCCAATGCATAGCGCACCCGGGTGTGCAGGGAGAACGGCCACCCGTGCTGCGGCGGGATGAAGGCGCCGAGCGTCACCGAGGTGTCATCCCGGTCGAGGAGCCGGTAGGCGGTGTTGCGGAGCAGGCCGTGCGAGGCGGCGCCGTAGGACGGGTCGGTCACGTCGAGCAGCTGCTCCTGCTCGTTCCAGGTCCAGCGCGCGCCGCGCACCCGGTTCGGCCAGGGCGCGAGCACGATCCCGCGGCCCTGCGCCGGCATCCGATGCTCCGGAGTGCGCTCGGTCACCTCCGCACCGTCGACGCTGAGGGCGCGCAGCACCGCGGCCACCGATCCGATCTCGGCGCGCACCCGCTCGTTCGCGAGGACGTACTGGGCACCCGTCGGCGGAAGGGGGTCGGCCATCGCTCCAGCCTAGAGCGGGGTCCACCCGTCAGGGGTGCCCTCGGCGGTCGTCGCTGCGGCTCGTGCCCGCCCAGGTTCCGGAATATCCGGATCGGGTAGACCGGTTCGAGCATCCCGGTGTGGATGGTTCGGTGTGGATAGTCGGTGTCGACAGTCCGATGTGGATAGAGCGGCTCGGATGCACCGCTCGGATATTCACGTCCGGATATTCACGTCCGGATACTCACGTCAGGAAACTCCCGACACGAGATTCTCGTCGCGAAAATCGCGACACGAGATTCACGTCAGGAAACTCAAGTCGCGAACCCACGTCGCGAACCCACGTCCGGCGGAGGAACCACGGTGCCGAGCCCGCAACAACTGCCCCAAAAGCGCCGTGAGCGGCCCGAAAAATACCCCGAAGAAAACGCACTCAGGTCTTCCGGTGGGCGGCCCACTGGGATAAAATGGAGGCACCTCGTGCCGGAGGAAGGAATATCGATCCATGTCGGCACGGGAGATTCTCGATTCCGCCACGCGCGTGGCGGCGGTGCTCGAACGGTCCGGCCGTCGGGCGGACTCCGAACTCGTCGCCGCACTCGAGGCGGTCGGTGAACTGCGCCGGCTCGTGGATGCCTCCGGCGCCCGCCTCGCGGCGGAGGTGGTGCGTCGATCCGCGGCGGGGACGACCTTCGACATCGACCGTCGGTGGGGCGAGCGGACTCCGGCGACCCTGGTCGCCGCGCACGTCGGCCTGGAGCCAGGGGAAGCGCTCGCCTGGTGCGAAGCCGGCGACGCCCTGACCCCGACGATCACGCTCACCGGAGCGCAGCTGGCTCCCGCCCACCCGGCGCTGGCCTCGGTGGTGTCGGCGGGGCGGGTGTCGGTGACGGCGGCGCAGCGGATCGTCCGGGGCCTCGACGACGTCGCCGCGAAGGGCGCGACCCCCGGTCAGCTCGCCTCCTTCGAGCAGACCCTCATCGACTATGCGCCGACCGTCTCCCCGCGGGAGCTGCGCCGTCTGATCCGGCGGATGCTCGACCTCGTCGACCCGGACGGAGCCGAGCCGCGCGAAGACCTGCTCCGCACCCGCTCCGGCGTCACCATCGTGCAGCAGGCCGACGGACTCACCCGCCTCACGGCGCTCCTGCACCCGGAGGCCGCCGGCTTCGTCCTCACCGCCCTCGACGCCCGCACGGCCCCCCGGCGCCAGCCCGCCTTCGCCGAGTCCGGCTCCGCGAGTTCCGGCGTCGCCTCTGATGACGCGGCCGACGCCCTCGACCGGCGCCCGCTCGCCCAGCGGCGCGTGGACGCCCTGGTCGGGATCGCCCGGGACGCGCTGACCCGCGACACCGGACAGGTGGCCGGTGCACCCGTGACCGTCATGGTCACCGTCACCCTCGAGGCACTCACCACCGGCCTCGGGTGCGCGCAGCTGGCCGGGGTCGACGAACCGATCTCCGCCGCCACCGCTCGCCGTCACGCCTCCGACGCGGGCATCGTCCCCGTGGTGCTCGTGAGCGCATCCGAGAACCTCGACCAGGGCCGCGAGACCCGCCTCGCCACCCCCGCGCAACGCCGCGCCCTCTCTCTCCGCGACCGGGGCTGCCTGTTCCCGCACTGTTCCGCACCACCCGCCTGGTGCGAGGTCGCCCACCTTCGAGCCTGGGCCGACGGCGGACCCACGGATCTGAACAACCTGGCCCTGCTCTGCCCGTTCCACCATCGCGCGCTCGACCACGACGGCTGGCAGCTCCACTGGCGCGGCGGACAGCTCTGGCTTATCCCGCCGCCGCACGTGGATGCCTCCCGCACCCCGCGGCCGACCCGGCACCGCACCCTCCAGCGGGAATCCGGGGCCGCATAACCGCATCCACGCCCTCGGTAGCATGGAGCGCGTGCCTCTCGCCGGTGTGGTCAAGCGCGTCAGCTCCCTCGCCGACGGGCGCGAGCTGATCTATTTCGACGACCCCGGCACCACCCTCCCGCCCGATCGCAAGGTGGACGAGCGCGCCCTGGATCCGCGGCCCGCGACCTCCACGATGCGCCAGGATGTGCTCACCGGGGAGTGGATCGCCATCGCCGGCGCCCGGCAGAACCGCGCCTTCCTGCCCCCGGCGGAGGCCGATCCGCTCGCTCCCCAGACCCCCACGAACCCGTCCGAGGTGCCGGACCGGTACGACGTCTGCGTCTTCGAGAACCGCTCCCCCTCCTTCGGCCCCGAACTCGCCGACGCGCCGAACGCGCCCGAGGGGGTGGCCGACCTGACGGAGATCGGCTTCGAGCGCACCCGCGCCGGCGTCGGCCGCTGCGAGGTGGTCTGCTTCAGCCCCGACCACGAGGGCTCCTTCGGCACGCAGACCCCGGTGCGCGCCCGCACGGTCATCGAGGCCTGGGCCGACCGCACCGCCGACCTGTCCGCACTGCCCGGCGTCGAGCAGGTCTTCCCGTTCGAGAACCGCGGCGAGGCGATCGGGGTGACGCTGCGGCATCCGCACGGCCAGATCTATGCCTACCCCTACATCACGCCCCGCACCCAGCGCCTGCTCGCCTCGGTCGAGCAGGTGGGACCGGACCTCTTCGAGCGGATCCTGGAGCACGAGCGCGCCTCCGAGCGGGTCGTGCTGGCGGGCGAGCACTGGACCGCGTTCGTGCCCTTCGCGGCGCGCTGGCCGATCGAGGTGCACATGCTGCCGCACCGGCACGTCGCCGACTTCGCCGCGACCTCGGATGCCGAGCGCGGCGAGCTCGCGGAGCTCTACCTCCGCCTCCTCCGCGGCATCGACGGGATCTACGGCGACCCGACGCCCTACATCGCCGCGTGGCACCAGGCCCCGGTGAACGTGGGCCGCGACAGCGTGCGACTGCACCTCCAGCTCACCTCGCCGCGGCGCGCGGCCGACAAGCTGAAGTACCTGGCCGGGTCCGAGGCGGCGATGGGCGCGTGGATCGGCGACGTGCCCCCGGAGGCCGCCGCCACGACCATCCGGGCCGGGATCGAGCGATCGGGGAACGAATCCGCATGAGCGACCTGCGCGACGATGCCGCGGCCGGCTTCCGCAACCTGACCGGCCGCGAACCGGACGGGCTCTGGTCGGCGCCGGGACGGGTGAACCTGATCGGCGAGCACACCGACTACAACGACGGCTTCGTCTTCCCGTTCGCCATCGACCGGCGCACGGTGGTGGCGCTCGGCCGGCGGGAGGATCGCCGCATCCGTGTGGCCACGGCCTTCAGCGACGACGTGGTGGAGATCGGGCTCGACGAGCTCGAGGCGGCGCGCTCGAGCGGATGGGCCGCCTACCCGCTCGGCATGGCGTGGGTGTTCGGGCTGGGGCCCTTCGAGGGCGTGACCGAGGCGGTCGGCGTCGAGGGGGTGAGCGGCTTCGACGCGTTCATCGATTCGAACGTGCCCGTCGGCGCAGGGCTCTCGTCCTCCGCCGCCCTCGAGTGCGCCATCGGCGTCGCGCTGAACGAGGTGTGGGAGCTCGGGCTCACGCCGGAGGCCATCGCCCGCGCGGGTCAGCGGGCCGAGAACGAGTTCGTCGGCGCACCGACGGGGATCATGGACCAGTCCGCCTCGATGCTCGGCCGCGAAGACTCGGGAGTGTTCCTGGACTGCCGCAGCCTCGACGCGGAGGTCATCCCGCTCCGCTTCGCCGAGGCGGGTCTCGCCATCCTGGTGATCGACTCGCGCGTCGAGCACGAGCACTCCTCCGGCGGCTACCGCGAGCGCCGCGAGTCGTGCGAGCGGGGCGCCCGCGAGCTCGGCGTCGAGTCGCTGCGGGAGCTCTCCCTCGCCGACCTCGCCCGTGCCCGCGAGCTGCTCGACGACCTGACCGTCCGCCGGGTGCGGCACGTCGTCACCGAGAATCAGCGCGTGCTCGACACCGTCCGCACCCTGCACGAGCGGGGACCGCGGGCCATCGGCGACCTGCTGGACGCCTCCCACCGCTCGATGCGCGACGACTTCGAGATCTCGGTGCCCGAACTCGACCTCATCGTCGAGACGGCGCAGGCGAACGGCGCGGTCGGCGCCCGGATGACCGGCGGCGGCTTCGGCGGCTCGGCGATCGCGCTCGTCCCCGAGGAGGCGGTGTCGCTCGTGCAGGTCGCGATCGATGGCGCCTTCGCCGAGCACGGCTACACCGCCCCGGTCTCCTTCGTGGTGCGCCCCTCGGACGGCGCCGGCCGCGCCTGAGCCTCCCCCGCTCCCTAGGCTGGAGCCCGTGGCGACCGTCGACCTGAACAGCGACCTCGGCGAGGGGTTCGGGGCGTGGCGGATGGGCGACGACGCCGCGATGTACCCGCTGGTCAGCAGTGCGAACCTCGCGTGCGGATTCCACGCCGGAGACGCCTCCACCATGCTCGCGGGCGCGCGCCTCGCGCTCGAGCACGGAGTCACCATCGGGGCGCATCCGTCGTACCGCGACCTCGCCGGCTTCGGACGGCGGGCGATGGACATCGACCCGCATGAGCTGCACGCCGAGGTCCTGTACCAGGTAGCGGCGCTGCGCGGGCTCGCCGCCACGGTCGGCGCCGAGGTGCGCTACCTCAAACCACACGGCGCGCTCTACCCCCGCATCTCCGGCACGGGAGCGGCGGCGGAGGGACAGGCGGATGCGGTGGCGCGGGCCGCCGCGGAGTGCGGTCTGCCGATCCTCGGGCTGCCCGGCTCGGCGATCGAGGGGATCGCCGCCGACCACGGCGTCCGGTTCATCGCGGAGGGATTCGCCGACCGCGCCTACCTCGCCGACGGCACCCTCGCGCCGCGCTCCATCCCCGGCGCGCTGATCGAGGATCCGGACGAGGTCACCGATCGCGCTCTCACGATGGTGCTCGACGGGGAGGTCGACACCCTCGACGGCGATCGCATCGGAGTGCAGATCGCCTCGCTGTGCGTGCACGGCGACACCCCGGGGGCGGTCGAGCTGGCGCGGGGCATCCGTGCAGCGCTCGAGGAGCACGGCGTCGAGGTGCGGGCGTTCGCGTGAGCGCGGAGCCGCGAGTGCTGCCGATGGGCGACCGCGCGGTGCTGCTCGAGTTCGCCACGCTCGAGCAGACGCTGGCCGGCTACCGCGGTCTCGAGGCGGCCGCGCGACCCGGTGTCGTGGACCTGATCCCCGCGGCGCGCACCGTTCTCGTCGTCGTCGACCCGCGCATCCTGTCGCCCCGAGACGCCGGGGTCTGGGCGCGCGCGGCCGTGCCGGTGCCGGCGGATGCCGTGGAGGATCGCGAGGTCGTCGTTCCGGTCCGCTACGACGGAGAGGACCTCGACGCCGCGTCGACCGCCGCCGGACTCTCCCCCGAGGGGCTCGTCGCCCGCCACACCGCGACCCGCTGGACGAGCGCCTTCATCGGCTTCTCACCGGGGTTCGCCTACCTGGTCGCGGAGGGGCCGGGCCTCGGCGCCGAGATCCCGCGCCGCGCGACCTCGCGGCCTCGCGTGCCGGCGGGCTCCGTGGGCCTGGCCGGCTCCTTCACCGGGGTGTACCCGCGGGAGTCGCCGGGCGGGTGGCAGCTGATCGGCACGACGGATGCGGTGCTCTGGGATGCCGCGGCGCAGCCGCCCGCGCTGCTCGCGCCCGGCACACGCGTGCGCTTCGAGGCGATCCGGTGAGCGCACTCACCGTGCTGGAGCCCGGTCCGCTCACCCTGGTGCAGGACCGGGGACGGCCGGGCCTCGCCCGGCTCGGGGTCGGAGCGTCCGGCGCCTTCGATCGCGGCGCCGCGGCGCTCGCCAACCGCCTCGTCGGCAACCCGGCGGAGGCGGCGGTGCTCGAGGTGCTGCTCGGCGGGGTCGCGCTGCGCCCGTGGGCGCCGCTCTGGGTCGCGGTGACCGGGGCCAGGGGGCCCGCCAGCGTCGAGCCGAACACGGCGACCCTGCTCGGCCCGGGCCAGACGCTGCGCCTCGGGCCGGCCGAGCACGGCATCCGGTTCGTCGTCGCGGTGCGCGGCGGTGTCGACGTGGATGCGGTTCTCGGCTCCCGCTCGCGCGACACGCTGGCGGGGCTCGGCCCGCCGCCGCTGCGCGCCGGGGAGGTCCTCCCGATCGGGCCGGAGCCCGCCGGCCGGATCCCGGTGATCGACGCCGTTCCCGTCGGGGCGCCGGGTGACGGCGAGCTGAGCGTCGACGTCCGGCGCGGGCCGCGGCTCGATCGATTCGCGGCCGACGCCTGGGAAGCGCTCACCGGCACCGCGTGGACCGTGGACGCACGATCCGACCGCACCGGCATCCGCCTCTCCGGGCCGCCTGTCCGGCCGACGGATCGCACCGAGCTGCCCAGCGAGGGCATGGTGCCCGGCGCGATCCAGGTGTCCCCGGATGGCGCGCCCACCATCCTCGGCCCGGATGCCCCGGTGACGGGCGGGTATCCGGTCATCGCCGTCGTCGCCGACCGGGACCTCGACCTTCTCGCGCAGGTGCGCCCGGGGCAGTCCATCCGACTCCGCTCGTCCAGCCGCTGACCTCGCCCCCACTTCGGGGTGTCGAGCCTGCCGCCCCTGGCGAGCGGGAGAGGATGCGCTTAGAGTTCCTGCAACGACGTTGTTGGGGGGAAACAACATGACGACGTGGACGACTCGGCGACTTCGCCGACGTGCGCACGCGATCCTCGCCTATCGGGCCTGGGCCGCCGATCCTTCGAACGCGGCGATCCCGTGCATCACCGTGCTCTCCGACCCGGTCATCCACCGGTTCGAGCGCGCGCGTGAACTCCGCCTCGCCCAGAACGGCCGCTTCGAGACCCGCCCCGCCGTGGGCATCGCCTCCCGCGCCACCGCCTGACGCCCACGTCCCGCTCGCGGCCGCGAGCCCCCGCGAACGAGCACTCGGCATTCGTGAGAGCTACCCTTGCGTGTGCAGATCGAGATCCTCCACATCGACGCGTGCCCGAACTGGGTCGAGGCCGGAAGACGTGTCGAGGCGGCTCTGGTGGGGATGGGTCGCGGCGATGACGCGGTGAGCTACCGCCTGCTGACCACCAGCGCGGAGGCCGCTAAGGTTCCCTTCGCCGGCTCTCCGACGATCCTCGTCGATGGCGCTGACGCCTTTCCGGCCGAGCGCACCGCGGATCTCGCCTGTCGCGTCTACCGCACCGATACCGGCTTCGCCGGCGTGCCCAGTGATGCTCAGATCCGTGAGGCGTTGCGTAGACACAGGTGATCCTGGGAGTCCGGACGCACTGATCCCGTGGTCTGCGAGTCGCTCAGCCCGCGGTGCGCTCCGCGGCGAGCACCACGTTGGTCAGCAGCATCGCCCGGGTCATCGGGCCCACGCCGCCGGGGTTCGGGGAGAGCCAGCCCGCGACCTCGGCGACCTCCGGGGCGGTGTCGCCCGCCAGCTTCGCGCGGCCGGATGCGGTCACCCCGACCCGGGTGACGCCCACGTCGAGCACCGCCGCGCCGGGCTTCACCCAGTCCGGCTGCACCAGGTGCGGCACGCCGACCGCGGCGACCACGACATCCGCTCGGCGCACCTCCGCCGCGAGGTCGGCGGTGCGGGAGTGAGTCAGGGTCACCGTCGCGTCGACGCCCTTGCGGGTCAGCAGCAGCCCGAGCGGCCGACCGACCGTGAGACCGCGGCCGATCACGACCACGTGCCGGCCCGCCAGCGGGACGTCGTAGCGGCGCAGCAGCTCGACGATCCCGGCCGGGGTGCACGGCAACGGCGTCGCCAGCTCCCCCTCGACCCCGAGCACCAGCTCGCCGAGGTTCTGCGGATGCAGCCCGTCGACATCCTTCGCGGGGTCGACCGCGACCAGGGCGGCGTGCTCATCCATCCCGCGCGGCAGCGGCAGTTGCACGAGGTAGCCGGTGACGGCGGCATCGGCGTTCAGCCGCGCGATCTCGGCGTGCACCTGCGCCTCGGTGGCGTCGGCGGGCAGGTCGACGCGGATCGAGGCCACGCCGATCTCGGCCGAATCGCGGTGCTTCCCGCCGACGTAGCTGACCGAGCCCGGGTCCTCGCCGACCAGCAGCGTGCCGAGCCCCGGCACGACGCCGCGCTCGCGCAGCGCCGCGACCCGCAGGGCGAGCTCGGCCTTGATCGCGGATGCGGTAGCGACCCCGTCCAGCCGGATCGCCGTCACGCGGCGCCCCCGCCGTCATGTGGCCCGATGGGGGCGCGTGACCGCGTCGCGGGGCCCAATTGGGGAGAACGACGACGGCGGAGCGTCCTCACGCGGTGCGCCAGGTGCCGGGCGAGACCAGGCCCGGGTAGAGCGG
>JACRGJ010000057.1 GCA_016212425.1 Micrococcales bacterium
CCGCGCGCGGCCTGCGCCACGGGGGAGTCGCCGTGCCGTGCGAGCGCCACGAGGGCGCGGTCGTCGTGCCCGCGGACGGCGAGCGCGAGCGCCTCCCGCACAGGAGACCACGGCTCCGCTCCGCCGGGGCCGAGCGGGCCCGGAGCGAACCGCCGCTGCGCCGCCTCCATCGCACCCGATCCGCGGTCGCAGCGCGCTGGCTCCATGCCGGACAGCGCGCGCGCGAGCCGGAGCTCGGAGGCCAGCCTGCGCTCGAGGGCGGCGCCACGCTTGCGTCCGGCGAGATCGAACCTCCCGCGCGCGTTCAGGCGCCGGATCGCCGTCGGGGCCGCCCACCCCGCGTCGGCGCGGATCGCGTCGCTGTAGGCGCGGTTGATCCGGTTCGCGAGCCGTCGGGTCGGTCCGAGCCTCGGCTCGAACCGCTCTCCGGAGCGGGCCATCGCCATCCAGAAGCGGGCCTCCTCGCGGTGCGCGGACGCGGCGAAGGGCGAGTGGGCGGCGATCCGGGCGAGCACGGCTGGCAGCGAGTCCTCGATGGGCCGACCCGTGCGCCGGGCCGCGGCCTCGGCGTCGCGCCGGATCACGCGCGCGCGCCAGAGGAGCACCTGCGGCGTCACGCCGAAGAGCACGACCCCGAGCACCGCGAGCCAGAGGAGCGGACGGAGGAGCCGGCGCACGACGAGGTCAGAACACGTCGAGGGTGAAGGCCGGCCGCGTCACGAGCAGCGCGTCCGCGTCGGGCAGCGCGTCCGCCGGGTCGATCCGGGCGAGGCGGCTCGCGACGGCCTGGCTCGGCGTCAGGTGCCCCATGTAGATCTGCGCCATCACCGCCGGGTCGGCCTCGAGCAGCGGCACGCCGTCGCGGCGGCCCGGCGTCACCTCGGCGGCGTGGCTCGCGATCCGCAGCGTGAAGGGCTGCGCGTTGCCCGGCAGCCAGGTGTCGTCCATGCAGAGGGCGATCTGTCCGTCGCGCCCGGCCCAGCCGCGGCTCGCGAGGGCCGCAGGCAGGCTCACGATGCGCGTCATCGCGCCGACCAGCAGGTCCGCCGATGGCATCAGGAGCCCGCGCACGAGCTCGCCCGACGGCGCGCGCGGGTCGGAGAGCAAGGGCAGCAGGAGCTCGTCGGGCGGCACCGTGATCTGCACGCGCGTGATCTGGTCGCGCTGCGCCGACAGAAAGCCGATCAGCGCGAAGCGCGCGGCCTCCGTCACGGCGACGAGCTCGATCACCTCGAGCTCGACGACCTGCGTGCCGACCTCGGGCATCAGCCGGTAGGCCAGAAACCCGTCGAGCGCGTTCGGCGTCCCCTCGGAGGGCACGACGGCGACGCGCACGAGGTCCGGCGAGAGGATCGCCTGCCAGACCTCGTCGGAGCGGACGAGCAGCCCCGTGCGCACGCCTGCCCACCGTTCGTAGCAGCGCCGCACGGCGCCCATGTCCGTCGGCTCGGCGGCGCGGACGCGACCGCGCTCGGGGAACGACGGCAGCGACGCGGGCTGCACGCGGAAGCGGTGCATCGCGCTCGTCAGGCCCCAGCCGAGCTGCCGGTAGAAGTCGTGCCGGAAGGGGTACAGCATCGACAGGGGCAGCCCGTGCCCGTGCATCTTCTGGAGCATGTGCCCGAGGAGCGCGTGCGCGACGCCGGTCCGGCGGGCCTCGGGGGCGACCCCGATGGACGCGATGCCGCCGACGCCGAGCGCGCGCCCGCCGACCCAGGCTTGCAGGTCGAACAGGAAGCCGTGGGCGACGAGCCGCCCGGACGCCTCGGCGACGTGCAGGTTGTCGAGCGAGCCGCGCGGGTTGTCGCAGAAGTTCCGCCGCCGCGCCTCACGCCCCCGGCCGTCGGGGAAGGCCGCGAAGTGAATCGCGATGAGGGCGTCGAGGTCCTGCTCGCGCGCGCTGCGGAACCGGACCTCCTCTCGAGCGCGGATCATTCCGAGGTCGTGTACCAGGCAAAAGACCGCTTTTCAATGCGCCCTTTTTGGACGCCGATCGCGAGTGCGGCCTACGATCGCCTCCATGCTCTCCACGTACGGCCGTCGCCCCTGGCGGCGGTTCCGAAGGGATCGGTACGAGGTTCGCAAGGCGTACGCCAGCGAGGTCGAGCTCGTGACGCCGGACTGGGACGAGCCGGTCGGCTTCGCCGCCCGAGACCTGTCCCCGGGCGGCGTGTTCGTCGCCACCGACCTCGCGCTCGACCCCGGATCCGAGCTCGTCGTCTCGTTCTGGGTGCCCGAATGCCCGGGGGAGATCACGGTGTTCGGAGAGGTGGTCCGGGTGTGCCTCCCCCGGCGCCGCACCGACCACTTCCTGGCCGGGATGGGGGTGCGCTTCCTCGACATCAGCCCGCTCGAGCGCCTGTACGTCCGCGACGCCCTCCGGGGCGTGCCTCCCCCATTGCCGGTGGGCTAGTCCCTCGCGGAGGGATACAATCGGCGGCACCGTCGATGCGTGTTCTCCAAAAGATGATCTGTGACCGTTGCTTCATGCTCTACAACGCCGAGCTCGAGGCCGAAGGCTGGTTCTCCGTGCACGCCGTGGGCAAGGGCACCCAGATCGTCTCGGAGGGGGTCTGCTCGTTCTGCGGCCGCGTCGAGGGCCGCAAGACGGTCCAGATCCAGTCGCCCTTCAAGGACCAGGACGAACCGAAGGAAGGCCGGTAGAAGGGGCTGGGGCCGGCAGGCCCGCCGGCCGGCGCATCGGACGCACCGAGGTGGCGCGGCGGGGCCGAAAACGACGGGTTTCCGGGGCAGCCCATCGGGCACGGCGATTGCTGATATCCTGTGCGGGAAAATGCGTCGAGCTCTCGTCGTCTCCCTGATCCTGCTCGCTTCGGTCACTTTCTCGGGTGCCGCTTCCGCCACGCTCCTCGTGTACATGACCGACGAGGAGCTGACGGCCCGCGCCGACGCCATCGTGCTGGCCGAGGTGACCGCCGTGGAGAGCTACCGGGACGCGCGGCTCCACCGCGTCTTCACGCGCGTCACGCTGGGCGTCGAGCAGTACCTGAAGGGCCAGGGCCCGGGCGAGATCCTCGTGCGCGTCGCCGGCGGGACCCTCGGTGACCTCGAGTACCGCGTGCTCGGCGCGCCCCGCTTCCAGCCGGGCGAGCAGGTCGTCCTGTTCCTCGCGGCGCGGCCAGAGGCGGCGAGCATCATCGGGATGACCCAGGGCAAGCTGCGGGTCGTGACGGACGAGGCCGGGCAGAAGTGGGTGGAGCGGGATCTCACGAGCGTCGCGCTGACCAGCGCCGACGGCCGCCCATTGCCGCGCGAGTCGCGCCCGAACCGCATGCGCCTGTCGGATCTGCGCGCGAGCATCGATCGCGTACTGCCGCTGTTACCGGCGACGCCCGAGCGCGCGCTTTCGCCCGCCCCGTACGCCCAGTAGGTCACGGGGGTCAAGGGGCGGGCGCGGGCTCGATTGGCCAGTCGATGCGCTCGCCGTCGGCGCCGAGGTTCGTGCCATCGAAGCCGCCCCACGACAAGAGCCAGCGACCGGCGGCGACGAGGGGGCGATCGAGCCTGGGGCTGACGTGGAAGCTCGACCAGCGGTCGGCGGTCGGGTCGTAGACGAGCAGCGTCGGGCTCGGATCGGCGTCCTGCTCGCCGACCGGCTCGCCGGTAACGACCATGCGCTCGCCGGTCCACGTGCCCGCAACGCCGTCGAGCGGCGGAGCGCCGCGACGCGCGACCGGACGCCAGCGATCGGCGACGGGATCGTAGGCGGCGCCGCGCGCGACGGCGCGACCGCCGCGGACGCCGCCCCAGACGACCATCTCGCTGCCGGTCCAGACCGCGACCATGTCGCCGCGGCCGTCGGGCGCCCCCTCGTTGGTCACGGGACGCCACGAGTCGCTCGCGGGGTCGTAGCGCCCGCCGTCCTGGCGTTCGACGCCACCGGAGCGGCCGCCCCACACGATCATCTCGCTGCCGGTCCAGACCGCCGCGTGTGACGCCCTCGCGCGTGCAGCGCCCTTGGTGGCGAGCGGGTGCCAGGCGTCGCGCTCCGGATCGTAGGCCGCACCGTCGGAGACCTCGGCGCGGTTGCCGCGCCCGCCCCACACGATCATCGCGCGCCCGGTCCAGACCGCGGTGTGCTGCGCGCGCGACGAGGGCCCGTCGCGTCCGGGCAGCGCGCGCCAGGCGTCCGCCGCGGGATCGTAGGCGCCCCCGTCGTCGAGCAGCTCGCCCTCGGCCCCACGCCCCCCGAAGACGAGCACCTCGCGCCCGGTCCACACCGCCGAGTGGCCCGTCCGCGCGTCCGGCGCGCCGCGTCCCGCGACCGGCGTCCACCGATCCGCCGCCGGGTCGTACCGCGCGCCGTCGCCGCGCGGGTGCGCCTTGACGGGCGAGTACCCCGTGCTCTCGCTCGGCACCGCGTCGTCCCCTCCCCACACCACGACCTCACGCCCGGTCCACACGGCCCGGTGCTCGGCCCGCGCCCGCGGCGCCCCCTTCACGGTCATGGGCGACGACCGCGCGACCCGCGTCTCGACGGGCGCCGCAGCCGGCACCGTCGCCGCGCCGCCGTCCGTCGCCGCAACCGCCGCGCCGTCGGGGGCCTCGCGCACCGGCTCCGGCTCCGGCTCCGCCTGCGCGTCCGCGCGCGCGCGCTCGCTCCGCTGCGAGCCGCACGCGGCGGCCGACGACGACAGGACGACGACGAGAACCGCGACCCGGGGCGACATGAGGGCGAATGCTGGCACGCACCCGATACAACCGCCACGAAGGGCCAGCGCGCCAGATTCCTGCGTTTGTGAGACGGCCCCAGCTACGCGCCGGCCCGAGCGAGCAGGGCTTCGTTGATCGTTTGGTAGCCGACTCCTCGCTTCTTGGCTTGCTTCGCTTTCTTCATGCCGTCTCCTCTCTGCGCGCGTCCACGGCTGCCCCTGCTATCTCGAGCCCAAGGCCGCGCCTGTGACGCTCGCCCCGGCTGAGCCCGATGTCGGGAGCGGTACCCAGAAGAGGGGCTCGATCTGCGGGGGAACCAGCAGGTACTCGATCGCCTCGAGGTCGGCGCCTCGACAATTGCATTCGGTGAGACCGCCCGTGACCGCGTATCGCATGAACTCCCGCTGGTCGCGTCCGGGTGGATTTTGAAGGGCGCGGCCAATCGCCGTGCACGATCCGAACGCGTGCTGCAGGGCTTGCTTCAGCTGCTCCTCCCGGTTCGCGGCGCTTGTGCCCTCGGGAAGCAGACCGTCCAGGCTACGCGGGATCGGCGTGCGGCTCCGACGCGCGACTTCTTCGAGCTGCTGGACGACGAGGCGGACCTCTGCACCCGCGAGCCCGGACACGATGTGATGGACGCGCGCGAGCTGAACATCGCCGTTCGCGTAGACGTAGGCGATCGGCACCGCGGCACCGGAGCTGTCGGCGGGTCGACGCACGGCCTCCCCGATCTCGGCCGCGCACCTTCCGTCATCTCCTGTCAGCACGCGATCTTCGAGCGTCACGGCGGCACCGATCCCGATCGCCACGCCCGGGGCCTCTGCGCGTCGGGCCGCGGGACTGGGCGGCGCCACGATCCCCGGGGGAGGCTCGTACGCTAGGGTCGGCGGCTCGGTGACGGCAGCCCAGCGCCGACTCAGGGCGGCGACCCGCTCGGTGCACGGCCTGTCGGCATCGCCGCGACTGGCCTGGCCCGGCGCCGGGACGGAGCCAGGCTCCGAGCCGGAGGTGGACGGGGCCTGAGACCCGGAGCTACACCCGAGCCAGATCGTCGACAGGAGGACGACAGCCGCGATACTCGCCGAGCTCACCGGCTGAGGGTACCGCGGCCTCAATCCATCCCGTAGGCGTCGCCGCCCGAGACGCTGCGGGCGGTGCGGACGGTGTCGAGGGCGCCGCCGCAGTTGGGGCAGGTGGCGCGGTCGTCGCCGAGGGGAGCCTCGTAGGTGCAGAAGCGGCACTTCTTGATGACGAGGCGGGGCTGCATCGACTCGAAGACGAGGTAGGGGTGGCCGTCGCGGTCGGTGGCCTTGCACACGCCGTTGCGCACGAGCTCGTCGAGGACGGGCTCGGCCTTTGGCATCCGGGCTCCGAGCGCGGCGGCGACGTCGGCGCGGGAGACCTCGCCGTTCTTCTGGCGGGCGAGGTCGAGGATGGCCGCGCGCAGGGTCTCGGGGGACTCGGCGTCGGCGCGGCGGTGCATGGCTACGCCGATCGCAGCGCAGGCGGCGCCGACGACGAGGCCGGCGCCGGCGACGACGAGGCGGGAGGTCTGGCCGGCGGCGCCGACGAGGAACAGCAGACCGAGGGCGACGAGCAGGACGCCCACGCCGACCAGAGCGAACGCGAGGCCGCGCTTCATCACCACCACGCGCCCGCCTGCTTCGAGTGTTCCTGGCCGATCGTCTCGAAGTAGGTCTCGATGGGGTCCTCCGTGGCCACCTGGCCGATCAGCGTACGCGCTTGCGGGGCCCCTGTGGAGTCCTCGGCGACGGCCGGACACCTTCGGGGCTCGGAAGACGGTCGAACGTCCGGCGGCCGTGCGTGAGCCCATTGCTGGTAGAAGGTGTGCGTAACTTCATTTGCTCTTGACACAATAGTGACAATGAAGTATCAATGATGTGCTCTGTGGACCAGTTGCTCCGTCGTCCTTGAACCCATGTGCTCGGCGCCGGCTCTCCGGCGCTGTTCGATCCTCCCAGGGCGCTGGCAAGACGCTGACAGGCGTCGGGACACGCGGAGGGACGCATGGAGCTGCGGATCGAGCGGCAGGACGAGGGCACCGAGCGGTGGGTCGAGATTGACCTGTGGGGCAAGGCGCTCGGCAACAAACAAGCGGCGCTCGACCTCGAGATCGGCGAGTGGCTCCTCGCGGCGCGGGACGCCCAGGTGCACCGCTACATGGGGTGCGCGTCGTTCATCGAGTACGCGCGGAGAAGGCTTGGGCTCGATCCGCACTCCATCCACGAGCGCGTGCGGGTCGCGGACGCGCTTCTGGGGCTGCCGCTGACCAGGCAGGCGCTCGCGCGCGGGGAGCGGTCGTGGACCGCGGTGCGGGAGCTGACTCGGGTCGCGACGCCGGAGACGGAGGCGGCGTGGCTGAGCGACACGGAGGGTCGCACCGCGAAGGACGTGCAGGACCTCGTCGCGGGGCGGCGTCCGGGGCAGACCGCGAGGGATCCCGCCGACCCGCGGCTCGTCCGGCACGTGCTCAGGCTCGAGGTGTCGTCCGAGGC
>JACRGJ010000058.1 GCA_016212425.1 Micrococcales bacterium
CGTCGGCGTGGGAAGGGCGATATGCGACCCCTCGGGAAGGGGTGCTGCCCCCTGCGCAGTGCGGCCCCATCCGCAGCGCGACCCTTTCGGCCCCTGCAGGACGCGTCAGCCGGAGAACGCCCGGTCGTAGTAGGCGCGAAGCTCGGGCGAGTCCTGGGCGCTGAGCCCGCAGCCGATCACCTCGCCGCGGGCCGCCGTGATCAGCACCCGCTCTCCGGCGCGGAACACCGTCGCGTCCGAGACGGTGCTCTTCGCGGTGGTGAGGTCGACCCGGTCCGCCGGGCCCCCGCGGAAGAACCGGTCCGGCTGAACCTGCACGCTCCCGTCCGACACGGCCGTGACAGTGCCCGCGAGTGCGACGGAGGACGAGGCCAGGGCATCCGCGGCGAACTGGTCCAGCGGCAGGCACGACATCATCGCGGCGCCCGCTGGAGAGCGCAGAGTGAGCACCCGGTCCGCCGGAGCGGCGAGGCGGGGCACCAGCACGGCCGCGGCGATCGCGACGGCGGCGGTGCTTGCGACCAGGGCCACGCCGAGCCGCAACCCGGGACGCCGCCAGGCCACCCGCATCCTTCCCGCGGATGCCGCGTCGGCGAGCCGCTCCAGGAGCGCCGTGCGCGCCTCGCCGGGCAGGGCCGCCAGGTGCGCGGCCGGGTCGGCCGCCGCGATTCGTCCGCGCAGCCGCTGGTCGTCGATGTCGTTCATGCTCGTCCTCGTTCTGGATCGGCCCGGTCGTCTTCGGCCGGACGGGGTGCCGGATGCACCGCCACCGGGGAATGTCCGGAGGCGGTGGTCGCCTTCCTCGGAGGCCGGGTGGCGGAGGCCCCGACGGCGGCGGCGAAGGCGCGCTTGGCCCGGTGCAGCCGGATCGCGGTGGCGTTCGGGCTGATGCCGAGCACGACCGCCAGTTGCGCCGGGGCGAGTCCCTCCCAGGCCCAGAGCCGGAGAAGCTCCGCATCAGCCGGGCGCAACGCGGCGAGAGCCTCCCGCACCGCCAGCACCTCCGGAGCGGGCTCAGCAGCCTGCAGGGGTGCCCCGGCAGCGGCTTCCGCGGCGAGGCGAGCCGTCAGCCGGCCCCGGCGCCGAGCGGCGCGCTCCGCGTTCCGCAGGCAGTTGCGAGCGACGACGATCACCCAGGGCAGCGGGTCCGCGGGCACGTCGTCCAGGCGTCGCCAGCACACGAGCAAAACCTCGGAGAGAACATCCTCGGCGCTGGCCGGGTCGATACGGCGAGCCAGATAGCGCCTCGCCGGTTCGAGGGTCGCGCCGGCGAGGGCCGCGAAGCGGCGCCGTCGCTCCTGGTCAGCGAGCATCACACCGGCATCGTGTCCGGTTTGGAACCCGTCCTTTCGCGAGCGCGCAGGATGCGATTCCGCCGAATGGGGACGAGCTGCGGGGCGATCATCCCCACCGACACCACAGGCGCCCCTCACACCTACACCAAGACCGTCGCGGGGGGTGTCTCAATGTGGTTCGTCAAGCAGCGTTCTGGGCCGGTTCGCGGATCTGGGGCGAGTAGAGGTGCCGTCCTGGAGCATGGCGTGAAGGACGTTGCAGCGGCGTCGGGCGAGGGCTATCAGGGCTTCGTTGTGGCGCTTGCCCTGCGCGATCTTCCGGTCGTAGTAGGCGCGTGAGATCGGGTCGCGCAGGGCCGCGAAGTCGGACAGGAAAGCGCGCGTTTGAGGATCTTGTTGCCGCGCCGGGAGGAGTGCTCGCCTCAAATTGAGGACCCGGATCGGCGGGTGACAGGGGCGAGCCCGGCGTAAGAGGCGAGGTGCCCTGCGGTCGGGAAGTGCTTGCCGGTGACATCGGTGAGGAGCCGCGCCGCGGTCCTGACCCCGACTCCGGGCATGCTCGTCAGGACCGGGGAAAGAGGGTGCGCCTCGACCAGCCGATCGACCTCGCTGGCGATCTCCTGCCGCTGCCGACGCAGTCCGGCCAGCTGCTGGGCAAGGCGGGGCAGCACGAGGGTGGCGGCGTTCGTGCCGACGACCACGACGGTCTGCTCGCCTAACGCCGCGACGATCTCGGCAGCGAGCCGACGTCTCATCCGAGGGGCGAGCTTGACCAGGCGGGTCGCCCGCCTCTTCTCGCCTGCGGCAGCCATCGCCGCCGGAGACGGATAGTGCTGCAGCAGATCCAGGACAGCCGGGTGGTCCAGGCGAGGCCCGAGAACCCGCTCGAGGGCCGGGTGAGCAGGCCGCGGATCCGGTTGCTGGTGGCGGTGATCTGCCCGGCGAGGTCGTCGTCGAAGCCGCAGAGCATGGTCAGTTCGGCGACCTGCTGGTCTCCGAGCTGGATTGAGCGCAGCGCGTGCGGCATCGACCGGGCGGCGGTGGCGATAATCGCCGCGTCCCGGGCGTCGGTCTTCGCCTCGCCCGGGTGCAGGTCGGCGATTCGCCGCATCACACAGATGCCGCACTGCAATAACACGGTGAGCCGGTTCACCCCACGACCAGTGTGACCGCGCACATCCCAGGCGGGGCGCAGCGCCCGCCGCCGATACCCTGGAGCCGTGTCCGAGGCCGCCCAGAATCCCTACGCCGCCGCCGGGGTCGACGCCGCCGCGGGCGACCTCGCTGTCGAGCTCATGAAGTCGGCGGTGGCGGCCACCCACGGGCCCGAGGTGCTCGGCGGGGTCGGCGGGTTCGCCGGGCTCTTCGACGCCAGCGCGCTTCGCGACTACCGCCGTCCGCTGCTCGCGTCCTCCACCGATGGGGTGGGCACCAAGGTCGCGATCGCGCAGGCGCTGGACCGGCACGACACCATCGGGCAGGACCTCGTCGGCATGGTCGTCGACGACATCGTCGTGGTCGGCGCCAGGCCGCTCTTCCTGACCGACTACATCGCCTGCGGGCGGGTCGTGCCCGAGCGGATCGCCGACATCGTCGGCGGGATCGCGCGCGCTTGCGCCGCGACGGGTACCGCGCTCGTGGGCGGAGAGACCGCGGAGCATCCGGGGCTTCTCGGGCCCGACGACTACGACGTGGCCGGTGCCGCGGTGGGGGTGGTCGAAGCGGATGCGGCGCTCGGCCCCCACCGGGTCGAGGACGGGGACGTGGTACTCGCGCTGGGTTCCTCGGGGCTGCACAGCAACGGCTTCTCGCTGGTGCGGCGCATCCTCGGCGACCGGGGGATCGCCTACACGGACGAGCTCGCCGGCCTGGGTGTCGCGGGGGAGGTGCTGCTGGAACCGACCCGGCTGTACACCGCGCCGCTGCTGCGCGTGCTCGCCGACCCGGCGCTCGGATCCGCCGTGCACGCCCTCAGCCACGTGACCGGCGGAGGTATCGCCGCGAACCTCGCGCGCGTGCTGCCGCGCCGGACGTGGGTCGAGCTCGATCGCGCACGGTGGAGCCCGCCGCCGGTGTTCCGGGCACTGGCCGAACTGGGCGGCGTGTCTCTGGAGTCGGTCGAGAGCACCTGGAATCTCGGGATCGGGTTCTTCGCCGTGGTCGCCGAACCCGCGGCGGAGGGGATCGTCGCGCAGCTCGACGCCGACGGCATCCCCGCGTGGATCGCCGGGCGTCTCGGCACGGGACCACGCCCCGAGGGCGGGTTCGAGCAGGGTGCAAAGGGCGTCGACGGCGGCGCCGTGCGCCTGGTGGGCGCATACCCCGCCTAGGCCGCCACAGGCGACGAGCGGCGGCTACTCCGCCACGTCGAGCGGGGTGAGCAGGAAGACCTGGATCTCGCGGTCGGTCTTCTTCTCGTACTCCGCGTAGTCGGGCCACGACTCGACGGCGCGCTCCCACCACACGGCGCGCTCCTCGCCCGAGAGCTCGCGGGCGGTGTAGTCGCGCTTGACGTCGCGGTCCTGCAGCTCGACGTGCGGGTTCTTCACGAGGTTCCAGTACCACGCCGGCGGCTCCGGGGCGCCGCCCTTGGACGCCACGACGGCGTACTCGCCCTCGTGCTCCACCCGCTGCAGCGCGGTCTTGCGCAGCTTCCCGCTCTTCGCGCCGACGGAGGTCAGCACGATCACCGGGCGGCCGCGGTTGTCCCCCCGCTCGGCGCCGTTCGTGGCCTCGTAGGTCTCGGCCTGCTCGCGCGCCCACTCCGAGGTCGAGGGCTCGTACTCTCCGGTCAGCGGCATGGGGCTCCTCCTGGGATCCGGTCATCGGTTCCGAGGAGGGAACTCGCGCCGGGCGCTAGCCATTCCCCGCGGCGGATGCGGTTACGCGCTCTTCGACTCGTCCGCGTCGAGGTCGTCGGCGTCGTCCGCGTCGTCCTCCGCCGAGTACTCGGGCCACTTCTCGAGATCCTCTTCGAGGCGGGAGCCGCCTCCGAGCTCCTGCTCAAGCGCCGAGTAGTTGGTGTCCGGGCTGAAGTACTTCAGGTCGCGGGCGACCTTCGTGTGCTTCGCCTTCTGACGGCCCCGCCCCATGCGCGACCCCCTCGATATCGGTGTGGACGAATGATGGCAAACCTGGCCGGAGTCTAGCATGCAGGCCCTGTCCAGCCGGCCCGTGAGGCACCCCCTTCGACACTTGCTCAGGTGTCGACGGCCCGGGATCCGGTCGTCGCGGATGGCTACTCTTGTGCGGTGACCGACCTCGGCTACGACACCTCCGTGGTGATCGTCGGGGCAGGGCAGGCGGGGCTCTCGGTCGCCTACTACCTGCGTCGGCTGGGACTGGACCCGGGCAACGACGTCGTGCTGCTCGATCGGGGGCCGGGTGCCGGAGGCGCCTGGCAGTTCCGGTGGGAGGCGTTGCGGCTCGGCTATGCGCACCGCGTCAACGACCTGCCGGGGATGGCCGAGCTCGGGCTGAGCTTCGAGACCGCTGATCGCCAGGAGCCCGCGAAGAGGATCGTGGCCGAGTACTACCGACGCTACGAGGAGCATTTCGGGCTCCAGGTCGTGCGTCCGGCCAACGTGACGCGGGTCGAAGAGCTGCTCGACGGCTTCCGGATCCGGTTCTCGGACGGAGTGGGCGAGCAGTCGGTGACCAGCCGCATCCTGGTCAACGCGACCGGCACCTGGGGTGCTCCGTTCGTGCCCTGGTACCCGGGGCTGAACAGCTTCGAGGGTCGCCACCTCCACACGACCGAGTACGTCGACGCCGAGGAGTTCCGCGGGCAGAGCGTGGTGGTGGTGGGCGGCGGCACGAGCGCCATCGGCTTCCTCATGGAGCTGGAGCGGGTCGCCGGCGAACTCGTCTGGGTCACCCGGCGACCCGTGGAGTTCCTCGAGGAGCAGGAGCTGGATATCGAGGCGGGCAGCTCGGCGGTGGCGCTGCAGGATGAGGCGGCTCGTCAGGGACGGGCGCTGCCGAGCATCGTCTCGACCACGGGGGTGCCGCGCTCGCGGCGCATCCAGGCGGCCATCGACCGCGGGGTGCTCGTCGCGACGCCGGTGTTCTCGCGGATCGAGCCCACCGGAGTGCGGTTCCCGGATGGCCGCTTCCAGCGCGCCGACGCGATCATCTGGGCCACGGGCTTCCGTCCGGAGCTGCGGCATCTCGCCTCCCTGCGCCTGCGGGAGAAGCAGGGCGGCGTCACGGTGGGGCAGGGCGCCGCCTACCGCAACTCGCGGATCTTCTTCGCCGGCTACGGCCCCACGGCCTCCACCATCGGCGCGAATCGCGCCGGCCGCACCATCGCTCGCCAGGTGGTCGCCACCCTCAGCTCGCTCGGCTGACCCCCTCCCCCGACAACAGCCTCACCTCGCTCGGCTCACCCCCCGACAACAGCCGTACTCGCCGTCCGCGCCCGGGATCTCCCGCGTCGGCGCCGACAACGGCTGTTGTCGGCACAAAGCCTCAGCGGCCGAGGGCGTCCCAGACCGCGACGGCCGCGGCGGCGGACCCGGCCTGGGGCCGGCACGCGGCGGGGTAGGGGATCGGGGTCGGGGCGGTGGAGGCGGCGTCGCCGCCGTGCAGCTCCGGCATCCGGTACTCGAACGCGGGCGCCGCCGCGAGCAGGCCCTCGGCGAGGGTCCGCGCCTCCGCGGCGAAACCGGAGGCGGCGAGACCGCGGACCACGATCGCCGTGTCGTGAGTCCACACGCTGCCGCCGTGGTAGCTCAGCGGCCAGTAGCCCGCCTCGAGCGTCGACATCGTGCGCAGGCCGTAGCCGCTGGAGAGCTCGGGCGAGACGAGCCGATCGGCGACGATCGCCTCGTCCTCCGGGCTCAGGATGCCGGTGCCGAGCAGGTGCCCGATGTTCGAGGTGAGCGCATCCACCGGACGCTTCCGCGCATCGAGGGCGATCGCCGGGTAGCGCCCCCGCGCATCCCGCACCCAGAACGTCTCGGCGAACCGGGCGCGCAGCGCACCCGCCCACGCCCGCCACCCGTCGCCGCCCGCCGCCCCGAGCGCGTCGAGCAGCTCGGCCCCGAGCACCGCCGCCTGGTGGGCGTAGGCCTGCACCTCGCACAGCGCGATCGGGCCCTCCGCCAGCCGTCCGTCGCGCCACTGCACGCTGTCGCCGGAGTCCTTCCAGCCCTGGTTCGCGAGGCCGTGGCCGGTCTCGTCGACATACTCGAGCAGGCCGTCGCCATCCGAGTCGCCGAAGTCCCGCATCCAGCCGAGCGCGGCCTCGAGAGCCGGCTGCAGCACGCGCACCTCCTCGAGCGGCAGCCCGGCGCGCCAGGTCTCGTGGAGGAGGCAGATCCACAGCGGCGTCGCGTCGACCGTGCCGTAGTACAGCGGCGGCAGCTGGAAGCCGTGCAGCTCGCTCGTCTGGGTGCTGCGGCGCAGTTCGTGGAGGATCTTGCCCGGCTGCTCCGCCGTCGCCGGGTCGACGTGGGTGCCCTGCAGCTCGGCGAGCACCCGGAGCGTGCCGGTGGCGATCCGCAGGCCGCGATCGGCGGGCAGCATCAGCCGCGCCGACCAGATCGCATCGCGCCCGAAGAGCGTGAGGAACCACGGCGCGCCCGCGGCGAGGAACGGATGCGGGGAACCGCGGCGCCGCATCCGCAGCGCGTCGAGGTCGCCCAGGGCGCAGCCGAGCCAGCGACGCATGCGGTCGTCGGTGGTCGACGCGGCGCGCGCGGGCAGCTCGAGGGCCGGCC
The DNA here is from genome assembly GCA_016212425.1 of Micrococcales bacterium. Taxonomy (GTDB): domain Bacteria; phylum Actinomycetota; class Actinomycetes; order Actinomycetales; family Microbacteriaceae; genus Schumannella. The sequence goes on from JACRGJ010000058.1 coordinate 7,019, forward strand.
CGTCATCCGGCTCGACCACCGCGATCGCGTCGGTCGCCGTGAGGGCGAACCGCACCTCGGCCGATCCGCGCGCCGGCACCACCAGTCCCCACGCGAGAGCGAGCTCCGCGCCGCCCAGGGCGATCCGCGCTCCCGGGGCGTCGAGGCGGGCCTCGATCCCCTCGCCCGCCCAGCTCGCCCGGGTTCCGCCGACCGTGACCGACACGGGTCGGGAGGGGAAGTCGGCCTTGACCCGGTCCACCGGGTCGGCGCAGGCCAGCAGTCGGACGGCGATCGGCAGGCGCAGGTCGCTCTCCTGCCGGGAGACGACGCGGATGCGGAACTCGGCCCCGTCGGCGGTGGCGGTGCGGTGCAGCTCGAGCCGCACCCCCGGGTCGGGCAGCACGGCCTCGTCGAGCTCGCGCAGCAGCGCGGTGGCGACGACGTGCGCCGCGTCCGCGCTCGCGGTGGCGATGTGCTCGCCGCTCGATCCGGCGACCCGCAGGTCGAGGGAGGAGGCGATGCGTACGTCGGAAAGGTAGACGCCGTCGACGCCGCCGCCCATGGTCCCGTCGGCGCGCGACCAGGACTGTGCCGGGGCGCGGAGGGTCAGGCTCGCGTCGTGGAGCAGCGGCTGTCGCAGCGACTCGATCGTGACGCTTCCGGCCCTGGCGGCGTCGGAGCGTCCCACGGTCATCGGCGTCCTTCCCGCATCCGAGTCTCCCCGCATCGGCGTCCTCCCCGGATCCGAGTCTCCCCGCGTCGGCCCTCCGCCGGACCGGCCATTGACACCGGGCGGTCGGCAGGTAACATAACACCCGGGATTTGAACGATCAAACTAGCGGGCGATTGTCGCGTTGGATCGATCGAATCACGCGTAGATCCGACATCGACGTCCGAGGAGGCCCGCATGACCGCGCTGCCCACCGTCGGCGATGTGGCCCAGGCGGCCGGCGTGAGCCGCCAGACGGTGTCGAACGTGCTCAACGCACCGCAGGTCGTGCGCGACGACACCCGTGACCGGGTGCAGGCGGCGATCGACCGCCTCGGCTACCGCCCGCACGCCTCCGCGCGGCGCCTGCGCACCCGCGTCAGTTCGACCATCGGCGTGCGGTTGCCCTTCGTCGACAGGGACGGCGTCTCGGGCGCCGTGCTCGACCGCTTCCTGCACGAGCTCGCCGAGCACGCGGATGCGCGCGGCATGCGCATCATGCTCTTCGCGGCGCGCGACCACGACGACGAGATCGCGCAGTACCGCCGACTGCGCGACGGCGCCGACGTCGACGCCGTCGTGGTCACGGCCACGAGCTACGACGACCCCCGGATCGACTGGCTGGCGACCGAGCGGATGCCGTTCGTCGCGTTCGGGCGGCCGTGGGGCTCGCCGCACGCCGACGACCCGGGTCGGCCGTGGGTCGACGTGGACGGCTTCGCCGGCACACGGGAGGCGACCGCGCACCTGCTCGGCCGCGGGCTGCGGCGCATCGGCTGGCTGGGCTGGCCCGAGGGTTCCGGCACGGGCGAGGACCGCCGCGCCGGCTGGGCGGAGGCGATGGCCGCCGCCGGAGTCGACGCCGCCGAGCTCGAGGTGCTCAGCCTGAGCGCCGAGGATGTCGCATCGCTGGCCCGCTCGACCGTCGAGCGCCGTCTGGGTGGGCGCACCCCGGACGCGGCCGGCCTGGACGCGCTCGTGTGCGCGAGCGACTCGCTCGCCCTGGGGGCGATGATGGCGGTGCGCGAGGCCGGGCATCCGCGCTTCCCCGTCGTCGGCTTCGACAACACCCCGGTCTCTGCCGCGCTCGGGCTCTCCAGCGTCGACCAGTGCCTCGACCTCGTCGCGATCGCGGCGCTCGAGCTGCTGCTGGGCGATACGGGGGAGCGGGTGCTCCCGCCGGGCGACCCGGGCATCCGCGCCCCGCACCGACTCATCCCCCCGCGACTCGTCGTCCGCCGGTCGACCCCCCTGACGCCGACCGGCTGACCCGGATCGACCGGGACGGGTCAGGCGATCACCCCGACACCGCTCCACACCCCCGCCGGAGATGCCGGCGAGCACATCCGAAAGGGAACAGCAATGAAGACGACTCGATGGGCGATCGGCGCTTTCGCCGTGGTCGCCACGCTGGGCCTCAGCGCCTGCGGCTCCGGATTCTCCGGCGGCGCCACGAAGCAGGACAGCTCGAAACCGCTCACCGTGCTGATCGGCTCCAGCGGCGCGGCGGAGACCGCGGCAGTGAAGTCGGCTGTGGCGGACTGGTCGAAGAAGTCCGGCACGAAGGCGACCGTGCAGGTGGCCAGCGACCTGAACCAGCAGCTGGCGCAGGGCTTCAGCTCCGGGAAGCCGGCCGACGTGTTCTACCTCTCCACCGACCAGCTCGCGACCTACGCGACGAACGGATCGCTGCTGGCGTACGGCGACTCGCTGAAGAACAAGAGCGACTTCTACCCGGCGCTGGTGAAGGCGTTCACCCTGAACAACAAGTTCTACTGCGCGCCGAAGGACTTCTCCACGCTCCAGCTCATCATCAATACGAGCAAGTGGCAGGCGGCCGGGCTCACCGACGCCGACATCCCGACCACCTGGGACCAGCTCTCGGCTGTGGCGAAGAAGCTCACCTCGGGCGGCACCACCGGGCTCGTCATGGGCGGCGAGTACGCCCGGATGGGCGCGTTCATGGTGCAGGCGGGCGGCAACATCGTCAATTCCGACAACACCAAGGCGACCGCCGACAGCGCGGGCAATGTGACGGCGCTCGACTACATCAAGCAGAACCTGCAGCAGGGCAGTTTTGCCCTCGCCGCGGATGTCGGGGCCGGCTGGGGCGGGGAGGCGTTCGGCAAGCAGCTGGGCGCGATGACCGTCGAGGGCAACTGGATCGCCGGGGCCATGAAGGCCGACTTCCCCGACGTGCAGTACCGGGCCGTCCCGCTGCCGAAGGGACCCGAGGGCGCGGGCACACTGCAGTTCACCAACTGCTGGGGTGTCGCGGCGGACAGCGCGAACACGCAGGGCGCCCAGGACCTCATCGCCCAGCTCACGAGCACGTCCGACCAGCTCGCCTTCGCGAAGGCGTTCGGGGTGCTGCCCTCGATCCAGTCGGCCGCATCGGAGTTCCGCACCGCCTACCCGGAGCTCGTGCCGTTCCTGAACGGGGTGGACTACGCGAAGACCCCGCCGACGGCGAAGGGCTCGGCGGACGTCGTCGCCGACCTCAACTCGAAGCTGGCGCAGCTGAAGAGCCAGGATCCGGCGACGGTGCTCGCCGCCACCCAGAAGAACCTGGCGCCGCTCTACAAGTAGGGCGGAGCTGAGTGAGGAGGACGGCAGCGATGGCGAACGCATCCGCGCCCCGGCGCATCCGAAGCGGTCAGGCCCTAAGCGGGTGGCTGTTCACCGCGCCCGTCCTCCTCATCCTGGGCGTCTTCCTGCTGGTGCCGGTGCTCATGGCGGCCTGGGTGAGCGTGTCGGACTGGACCGGGCGGGGCAGCCCGTTCGCCTCCGGGGTGAACTTAGTGGGCGGCGACAACTACGCCAGGCTGACCTCCGGAGGCGGGCTCGCCGCGTCGGATTTCGGGACGAGCCTGAAGAACAACCTCTGGTACGTGATCCTCGTCGTGCCGACCCAGACCGCGCTCGCCCTGGGCCTCGCGCTCCTGGTGAACCGGCGGGTGCTGCGCGGGCGCGGCTTCTTCCGCACCGCGTACTACTTCCCGTCGGTGACCAGCTCGGTGGCGATCACCGTGCTCTGGCTGTTCCTGTTCTCCACCACGGGCGCGGTGAACGCGGTCATCGCGGCGCTCGGCGGGTCGGGGCCGAACTGGTTCAACGACCCCAACGGTCTGTTCCACTTCGGCGCTCAGCAGGGACCCGAGTTCCTGACGGCGAATACCACGCTCGGGGTGTCGTGGTGGGACTGGCTCGGCGGACCGTCGGTGGCGATGACGGCGTTCATCCTGCTGGCGGTGTTCACCACGTCCGGCACGTTCATGCTGCTCTTCCTCGCCGCGCTGCAGAACCTCAGCGCCGAGGTCGAGGAGGCGGCCGAGGTCGACGGGGCCGGCTCCTGGCAGCGCTTCTGGCGGGTCACCTTCCCGCAGCTGCGACCGGCGCTGTTCACCGTCATCACCCTCGGTCTCATCGGCAGCTGGCAGGTGTTCGACCAGATCGCGGTCGGCTCGCAGGGCGAGCCGGGGAAGACCACCTTGACGCCCGCGTACCTCTCCTACCAGAACTCCTTCGGGCAGAACGAGTGGGGCGCAGGAGCGGCGATCGCGTTCATCCTGTTCGCGATCATCATCGTGTTCACGGTGATCCAGCGGCTGGTGCTCACCGAGCGCACGATCTCCAACGCGAAGGCCCAGCGCATCCGCCGGGCCTACGCGGATGCCGGACGCGGCCCCGCCTCGGGCCGCCGCGGGGGTGCCTCGTGAGCGCCGTCACCGAGCAGGCCGTCGCGCTCGGCACGGAGGGCGCGCCGGGGGCGAATCGCGGGCCCCGGCGCGCGTGGGTCCGGCGCACGGTCGGGGCGGGCTGGCTCAGCTACCTCGTGCTGATCGGCCTCGCGCTGATCTACATCTTCCCGTTCCTCATCAACATCGCCACGGTCTTCAAGACCGACGCGGATGCGACGCAGAACCCGCTCTCGCTCATCCCGACCACCTGGACGACGGCGGCGCTGCAGACGCTGTTCGTGAACTCCGACTTCCCGCTCTGGGGGGTGAACTCGGTGATCGTGACGGTGTTCGTCACCGCCGGGCGGGTGTTCTTCGACTCGCTGGCCGGCTACGCGCTCGCGCGGCTGCGCTTCCGAGGCCGGAACATCGTCTTCGCGGGGATCGTGGCGGTGATGGCGGTGCCCGGAGTGGTGCTGCTGATCCCCAAGTTCCTGGTCATCAACCAGCTGGGCATCTTCAACTCCTACTTCGGGATGATCCTGCCGCTGCTGGCCGACGCGGCCGGCGTGTTCATCATGAAGAACTTCTTCGAGTCGATCCCCGTCTCGGTGGAGGAGCAGGCCCGCATCGACGGCGCCGGCACCTTCCGCACCTTCTGGTCGATCGTGCTGCCGATGGCGCGGCCGGCGGTGATCACCATCATCATCCTGTCGTTCCAGGGGTCCTGGAACGAGTACGCCCACTTCCTGGTGGCCACGAACGATCCGGCGCTGACCACCCTCACGAAGGGGGTGGGCCAGCTCGCGAGCGGTCAGCTGAGCTCGGGCAACCAGTTCCCGATCAAG
>JACRGJ010000059.1 GCA_016212425.1 Micrococcales bacterium
ACACTCCTCTCGAGATTCCGCCCAGATCGGTTACCCCGACCCTCCCGTTCCCAGCGGGCACGGCGTTTGCCATTCTCCTCTTCCGTGCGCCTCACCATCCGCCGCGGTCTCCTCGTCTCCGCCGCCACCCTCGTCCTGAGCCCGATGCTCGTGCGCGCCGACGATGACGCCTACGACCTCGCCGACTTCGACCAGGTCGACCCGGACCGTCTCGAGGTCGGAGCCACCGCGCTCGGCGGGCGCACCCGCTACACGAGCTGCGGCTCGACCTACGAGGTCAACTACGCGGGCCTGAGCGCGCACGCCTCTGGCGGCGGTCACGGCTACCCCTCGTTCCACGCGGAGCTCGGCGGCGCGATGACCCGCGACCGCGAGGTCGCCGACGACGACGGCCCCGTCGGCGACGAGCCCGAGGTCTGGGACCCCACCTTCTATACGTTCGCCCAGATCGGCGAGGACTGGGAGTACTTCGGCGTGCTCGTCGGCGGCGGTCTCGCCCTGCTCGACGACCCGATCCCCTTGCCCGCGCTCACGATCCGCATCGGCCCCCGCCGCCCGGTCCGCCTCGACCTGCACCTGCTCGACTGGAGCCCCCTGCAGCGCGGCGTCGCCGGCGCCGAGCTCGCCTTCTGGCCTGCCCGGCACGTCGAGATGGGCGTCGGCGTGCGCCTGCACCTCGATGCCGAAGCGCCGACCGCGACGTTCCGGGTGGACTTCCCGATCGGCAACCAGATGCGCATCGACCTGCTCGCCGGCGCGAGCGTCATGGCGAACGAGCTCGTCGGCCAGGGCGAGGTCGCCGTCGTGCTCGCCCTGTGACCCTTCTCACCGACCCGCCGCGTGCGCAGCCCCGGCGATCGTGATATCCCGTTTTCCCCGTGACTTTCCGAACCGTAACCGAGTACCTGCTCTGGGATCACGACCGCCTCGACGCGACCTTCGCCCAGGTCTGTGTCCTCGCCGGCCGCGGCGAGATGCCCCCGGCGGCCGTCCTCTTCGACCGGTTCCACAACCTCATGATGCGGCACATCCGGATCGAGGAAGCGATCCTGATGCCCGTCTTCGAGGGCAAGACGGGCCTGACGAGCGGCCCCACCGAAGCCTCCCGCCGCGAGCACAAGGGCGTCATCGAGGCCATCATCGCCATGAAGTCCGCCTTGAAGAACGGCTCGAGCTCGCGCTTCCTCGAAGCCCGCCGCAAGTTCCTCTCCCTGCTCCCCTCGCACCACGCGAAGGAGGAGACCCTGATGTACCCGATGATCGACCAGGCCCTCACCGACGAAGAGCGCCTCGACCTCGTGACCCGCCTCGAAGAAGCGATCTGACCGCCGCCGCCGCTACCGCCGCCGCCGCGGCCGCCGGTGCAGCCGCCGCACCCGCTGGCTCCTGCGCCGCTCCGCCCGCGTCTCGGGCCGCGCGCGCTCCACCGCGCTCTCGGGCACCCCGAGATCGATCGTCACCTCCCGATCGAACCCGACGCTCGCGTCCCCGCTGTCCGCGACGAGCCGCCGCCGCAGATCGTCGTTGCGCGCCGGCGTCCCCCGGTACTTCTCGACCCCCCCGACCCGCACCACGACCGTCCGCGCGGTGTCGACGAGCCGCTCGTCGAGCAGCACCGTGAGCCGCTCGACCCACCCCTCGCGCAAGTCGACGTCGATCGTCCCCGCCTCGCGGTCCACGCGCGCCTCGAGCGCGAGCGGCAGCCCGCTGCGCCCCCCCATCCCGATCCAGTGCACGCGGTCCGGCGGCTCTCCCAGGTTGCGCGACAGCGCGTACGAGAACCGCGCCGGCGCCGCGTTCCTCTTCTGCCGCAGCATCCACGCCGCGATCGCCGCCGACTCCCCCGGGAACGCCGAGTGCGCGCCGTCGAGCTCCCTGAGCACCACGCGCCCCCCGAGCTCGTGCAGCCGCTCCGCCGCGAGCCGGTCCGCGTCCGGCCGGATCTGCACGTCGTGCGCCCCGTGCACGATGTACGTGCCGAGCCCGAGCAGGTTCGACAGCACCGCGTCGGTCCACAACGGCGGCATCCCCGCGCGCGGCACGACCCCCGCGAATCGATCCGGCCGCCGCACCGCGTACCGCCACGCCCCGATCCCGCCCGTCGACGCGCCCGACAGGAACACGCGGTCCGGATCGAGCGTCCACCGCTGCAGCAGCGCCCGCACCGTCTCGAGCACGACGCGCTCGCCCCACGTCCCGCGCCACGGCGCCGACGCCTCGGTCGGACACGCGATCACGACCCCCGCCTGCGCGCGCCAGTTGTGGTCGCACTCGCGCGTCCCGTCGACGCTCTGCCCGTGCAGCGACACGACGACCGGCCACCCCCGCTCCGGCGCCGCCCCCGGAGGCACGAGCGCGACCACGGGGATCGCGCGCCCGTCGATCTCGACCTGCACCACCTGCCGCCCCGCCGCCGGCGCGACCCGATCGCCCCGCGCGCTGCCGCTCGTCGCCGCGATCGCCCCCACGATCGCGAGAGCCAGGGTCCCTCGCCACGCCGCCGCCCGCCCCATCACTCCTCGTCGTCGTCCTTCGCGCTCGCCTTCGCGGCCCGCGGCTCCCCGCCGACCCGCTTCGCGACGAACGCGAGCACGCCGCCACCGATCCACCCCGCGAGGATCGTGACGAGCGCGCCCCCGAGCACGGTGGACATGACCGAGTCGGGCGCGAACTGCCGGTTGAAGTAGTACGCGAACCCCGTGGCCACGAGCGCCGCCGTCGCGACGCGCGTCCGGTGCCGCTGCTTGGTGGACAGCACGTCCACGACGAGCCCGAGCACGGTCAGGAGCACGATCGCGTAGATGAGCATCTTGTCGTCGTACCTGGCCGCGAACACCTTGACGCGCAGGTAGTTCTCGAGCCCCGTGTCGACCGTGCGCAGCGTGAGCGTGTACCGCCCCTTGCCGAGCGACGGCACGCGGTTGACGTGGTACGCGAACTCGGTCGACGTGCCGACCCGCACGCGCCCGCGCCGGATCTTGCGCGTCGAGTACGTGCGCTTGAACGCGCCCTCGACCCGCCGCTTCTTGCCGCCGCGCTCGAGGACCATCTCGTAGCCGCCCTCGGCGCTCTGCCCGCCGCGCCGCAGCGCCCCGTGCACGACGACCTCGACGAGCCCCGTGTCCGACCCGATCTCGAACGTCCCCGTCGGATGCGCCGGCGACACCGTCGCGTGCAGGAGCGGGGTCCCCGGGAAGGTCACGTGCAGGTACGGCACGAGCGCGACGGCGACGACGACCGCGGACACGAGCAGCGCGAGCGGCAGGAACCGGTTCTTGCCCACGCGCACGGGCGCGTCCTCGGGCCGCATGAGCCCGAAGATGGCCGCCCCCACGATCACCGCGAGCCCGGCCACGAACCCCATCGTGGGCCGCAGCACCTCGACCTGACCGAGCAGGTACACCGCGACGCCCCCGAACACGGTGCCGACGAGCGGCAGCCACTGCTTGTTGCCGTGGTACCAGATGACGAGGTCGGAGGAGGTCGCCTTGCCCCCGGGAGTCGGAGCGGAAGTCTGCGCGGGCGTCGAGGATGCGCCCTTGCGGGCCCGCGGGCTGCGGATCTTGGCCATTTCGTCGACGCGTTCTTATCCCGAGACCGCAGCGGGCGCAATCGCGGCGGCTCGGGCTATCATGCGGCCCCCATGAAGCCCTGCCCGTTCTGCGCCGAGGAGATCCAGGACGCCGCGATCAAGTGCAAGCACTGCGGCTCCATGCTCACGGGCGCCGATCCCGCTGCCCAGGCGGCCCCCTCCCCGATGGCGGCCGCCGCCGCCGCGCCCATCTCGCCCCCGCAACACCAGGCGCGCCTGCTCTACGAGGGAACGCCGAGCTGGAAGGCGTACTTCTGGCAGTACATCTTCGCCTGGCTGCTCGCGATCGTCCTCGTGGGTCTGATCTGGCTCCTGTACCTGTACCTCGTCCGCCGCTCCACGAAGTACCGGATCACGAGTGCCAGCATCGACACCGAGGTGGGCATCTTCTCCCGCCGCATCGAGACGCTGCAGCTCTGGCGCATCAAGGACATCGACTTCCAGCAGACCTTCTGGGACCGCATCCTCGGCGTCGCCCGCATCTTCGTGTTCACGAAGGACGTGACGACGCCGGTCCTGACGATCGTCGGCCTGCCCGGCTCGCGGCAGCTCTTCGACCAGATGAAGGACGCGATCGAGGCCGCTCGACAGTCCCGCAACCTGATGGGCATCGTCGAATGAAGCTCGTCGAGTGCGTCCCCAACTTCTCCGAGGGCCGCGACCGCGCCGTCATCGACGCCATCGCCGCCGCGATCACCTCCGTCGAGGGCGCGGTCCTGAAGGACGTCGACCCCGGCGCGGACACGAACCGCGTGGTCGTCACGTTCGTGGCGCCGCCCGACGCCGCCGTCGAGGCCGCGTTCCGCGCGATCGCGCGCGCCGCCGAGCTCATCGACATGAGCAAGCACCACGGCGCGCACCCGCGGATGGGCGCCACGGACGTCTGCCCGTTCGTCCCCGTAGCCGACGTGACGATGGCGGACTGCGCGGACCTCGCCCGTCGCCTCGGCAAGCGCGTGGGCGACGAGCTCGCCATCCCGGTGTACCTGTACGAGGAGGCCGCGACCCGCCCCGAGCGCAGGAGCCTCGCGAACATCCGCCGCGGCGAGTACGAGGCCCTCGCGGCCAAGCTCGCGGACCCCGCCTGGGCGCCCGACTTCGGCCCCGCCCGCATGAACGCGCGCGCCGGCGCGACCGTCATCGGCGCGCGCGAGTTCCTGATCGCCTACAACATCGACCTCAACTCCCGCGCCAAGGACCACGCGACGGACATCGCGTTCGAGCTGCGCGACAAGGGCCGCAGCGTCCGCCGCGGCAACGTGCGCCCGTTCTACTTCAAGGGCGACCTCGTCAAGCACGCCGCCGGTCGTTTCACCTGCGGCACGTGCTTCGCGGAGCAACCCACGAAGGAGGATCTGTTCCGCCACGCGCAGGAGGCGCACGGCATCGACTACCGCGCCCTGATGGAGCTGCACGACCAGGACCCCGACGGCCCGCTCGTCGGCGACAGCGCGCTCAAGCCCGGCCTCTTCCGCCACTGCCGCGCGATCGGCTGGGAGGTCCCGCAGTACGACCGCGCCCAGATCTCGATCAACCTGACGGACTGGAAGGTGACGCCCCCCCACGTCGTGCTCGACAAGGCCCGTGAGCTCGCCGCCGAGCGGGGCCTGGTCGTGACGGGCAGCGAGATCGTGGGCCTCGTGCCCCTGCCCGCCCTCGTCGCCGCCGGCCGCTACTACCTCGAGCGCCAGGGCAGATCGACGGGCATCCCGCTCGACGACGTCCTTCGCACGGCGGTGCAGTCGATGGGCCTCGCGGACGTGGCCCCGTTCAGCATCCCCGACAAGGTCCTCGGCTACCCGCAGCCGGACCCGAAGGCGCTCGTCGCGAAGACCGTGACCGACTTCACCCGCGAGGTGAGCCGCGACTCCCCGGCCCCCGGCGGCGGCTCGGTGGCCGCCCTCGCCGGCGCCCTCGGCGCAGCCCTGTCCTCGATGGTCGCGAACCTCGCGATCGGCAAGCCCGCCCTCGCCGCCGAAGAGCCCGCCCTGCGCACCGTCGCCGACGAGGCCCAGTCCATCGCGGAAGCCCAGCTCGCCGCCGTCGACGCCGACACGAACGCCTTCGCCGCCTACCTGACCGCGATGCGCATGCCGAAGTCGACCCCCGACGAACAGTCCGCCCGCAAAGCCGCGATGGAGCAAGGCCTGAAGCAAGCCGTCGCCGTCCCCCTCGGCACCGCAGACCGCGCCCTTCGCGCCCTAGACCTCGCCCGCACCGCCGCCGACAAAGGCATGAAGGCCAGCGCCAGCGACGCCGGCGTCGCCGCCCTGATGGCCCACGCCGCCCTGGCCGGCGCCGTCATGAACGTCCGCATCAACCTGGCCGGCATCGCCGACCAGACCTTCGTCGCCCAAACCCGCGCCCACTGCGAATCCCTGGAAACCCGCGCCCGCGCCGCCCTCGACGAGACCCTGGCGATCGTCCAAAAACGCATCCAGGGCTGAGGTGAGGCGGTGCGGGCCCGTCAGAACCCCTCGCCCCGCAAGCGGGGAGAGTCACGACGAGGCGCGGGCAGGTGTGAGGCGGTGCGGGCCCGTCAGAACCCCTCGCCCCGCAAAGCGCCGCAAAGCGGGGAGAGGGGCAGGGTGAGGGGCCGCCAGCTGCGAGCCCAGCCCCCATGCCCACAATGGCGCCGCGACCTCTCCCCGGCTAGACTGCGCACCCCATGGCCGCCATGCACGTCGTCCTCTGCGCACTGTCCCCGGCGCGTCAGAAGATGCTGGAGGAGGAGCCCGAGCTCCTCGATGAAGTGCTGAGCTCCCGCCGCGAGGTCGCGATCCCGGGCCTGCTCGATCTCGGCAACGCCTGGGACGCGCTCGACCGCCTCGTGACGGCCGGCAAGCTGGAAGGCCCCCTCGCCGACGCCGTCCTCGGCCGCGGCGGCCGCCCCTTCGGCGTGCGCGGCGCCATCGGCCGCCCCCGCCTCCTCGACGCCAAGCGCGTCACCGAGATCGCGACAGCCCTGGACGCCCTACCCGCCGACGTCGTTCGCCAGCGCTACAAGCTCCTCGCCGGCAAGAACGTCCACGGCGACTACGCCAAGGACGTCCCCGAGCCCGACGATCCCGCCTACCTGAAGCAGAAGGTCAAGGAGACGACCGACCGCGAGATCGCCGAGCTAGAAGCCGTCTTCAAGCAACTCCGAGACACCTACGCCAAAGCCGCCGCCGCCAACCACGCCGTCGTCGTCTCGGTCGCCTGACCGCCGAAACCCCCTCTTGACGAACCGCCCCCTGCCGATACACTCCGCGAGCTTCGAATTCCGGCATAGCTCAGTTGGTAGAGCGGCGGACTGTTAATCCGTTGGTCCGAGGTTCAAGTCCTCGTGCCGGAGCCAGGGAGGGCGCTTCCCCACCGGATGGCGGGGGCGCGCCGGGGTCTACCCGCAACCCCGATCCGGGAGTCCAGCGGCAGTCTCCGATGTCGCCTGCTCGACGCAGACGCGATCAGCTCGCGGGCTCCCTCGCATCCACGACCGTGCCCACCGCCCAGCCGAGGTCCCAGCCACCCCAGCTCTTCTTGCACTCATTGGTCCGCGGCGTGATCCCCAGCCCGCCGGTCCACCGCACGAGCGTCGCGTCATCGACGGCCGGCGGCCGCCAGACGCGCGGCACGTCTGTGCCCTCCGGTGCGCGGAAGTGGATCTCCCCCTCCGCATCGCGCTCGACGGCCCAGCCGTCCTCGTGCACGAGCCGATGGTGCGGTGAACAGAGCTGCACGAGGTTGTCGACGCTCGTCTCGCCGCCGTGCAGCCAGTGCTCGATGTGGTGGGCGTGAAGATACTCGGTGTTCGTGCAGGACGGGAACGCGCAACCCCGGTCCCGTACGCGCAGCGCGCGCCGAATCGCCGGCGGGATCGACCGCGTACGGCGTCCCACGTCGAGCACTTGCCCGCGCTCGTCGACCAGCACCGGAACGAGCGACGCGTCGCAAGCCAGTCGCCGAAACGTCTCCGCGGAAACGCCTCGCCCGTCGTCCAGGCACGCCGCGAGCTGTCCGTCCGGTCCGAGCAGGTCCTGCTCGAGGTGAACGACGATCTGCGTCCGGTCGCCGCCGGTGCCCGATGCATCCCCGTGTGCGAGGTAGCTCTCCGCCACCGCCACGAGCCCATCGGCGTAGGTCGGCCGCGTGTCAGCCGCAGCGTCGGTGAGCGCCCGCGACGTCTCCGCGGAAACGCCCCGAGCCTCGCCGTCGACGCCGTCCGCTCCCCCGCTGCCGCCGCCGCCCGCTCCCTCTCCGCCGAGCCCTGTCTCTGCCGCCAGTCTCTCTCCCCGCAGCCCGTGCGTGGCGAACTGCAGGGCGCGCAGCACGAGCGCTGCCTCGTCCGCCGACAGCACCGCCTCGATGCGCACGAGCCCGGCGCCGACCGACCGCACCCGCACTGCGCGCGCCTCCAGCGGCTCGACGACCGGACGCCCGAGCCCATCCTCGGCTTCACGCGCCGTGAGCACGGAGCGCACGCCCCGACAGATGCGCTCGAGGTCCGCCCCCGTCGCGTGGATCGCGAGCTCGAGCAGCTTCTCCTCGTTGTGCGGCGTCGCGACCCTCGTCATCGCCCGCACCTTCGAGTACGAGATGACGCCCCGCCGCAGCGCATCGTCGATGTGCGGCAGCTCCCCCAGCGCCCGCGCCACCCGGACCTTCTCGCGCGCCGCGCCGCGGTCGAGCCCGATCCGCCAGCACAGCCAGTCCGCGCAGCTCTTGGCCCCCTGTTTGCCCCACCCCTCCCGCTCATCGAACTCGCGGATGCACGTGAGCAGCCGATGCGTCGCCGCATCCAGGTTCGCCGCGAGAGCCCCGATCTCGTCCGCCAAAGCGTCGATCGAGGTGGCCGTGCTCAGATATCCGTAATCATTAGACATGATCGCGACACAACTATACTTTAGTTCAGTATACGCGCAAGCCCTTTTCGAGACGCCGCGCAGCACTCGGCTCGGCGACGACCAGGCGCGCGCAGCGTGCGACTCGGTGACCTGAGTCTCCCTCCTTGCGCCGGGGCGCGAAGGTCCCCATGAACACTCCTTCTAAGGAGAGCACCCCATGAGGATCGGCATCAGCGGCGCG
>JACRGJ010000007.1 GCA_016212425.1 Micrococcales bacterium
CGCGTCGCCCCGCTGATCGGAGAGGTGATGGTCGACCTCATCGCCGACATCCCCGACGTGCACGCCGTCGGGGGCCTCACCATGGGCGCGGATCCGATCGCCGCCGCGGTGCTGCACCAGGGCGCTGCACGGGGACGTGCCTACGACGCCGTCGTCGTGCGGAAGGAACCGAAGGATCACGGGCGCGGCCGTCAGGTGGAGGGTCCGGATGTCGCGGGCCGACGCGTCCTCGTGCTCGAGGACACCTCCACCACGGGCGGCTCCCCGCTCACGGCGATCGCGGCTCTGGAGAAGGCGGGGGCCACCGTCGTCGGCGTCGCCGTGGTCGTCGACCGCGCCACCGGCGCGAAGGAGCGCATCGAGGCCGCCGGGTACCCGTACCGCGCGGCCATCGGACTGACGGACCTGGGCCTCACCCCGTGACTGCGGCGGGGTCCTCCGACGACGCGCGCGCGGGGTCCGGCGCGCCCGAGGATCCGCCGGCCCTCGTCGAGCCGCCCGTCGCGAGGCCGGTCCGTGCCGCGCCCGCGGGGGGTGCCGCCGGGCACGGTGCTGACCGCGCCGCCGCCGAGCCCTCTGCCGCCACCCCCGAGGGCCCCGCCGCCGAGCCCTCTGCCGCCACCCCCGAGGGCTCCGCGGTGGATGCGGCCGCTTCCCACGTCGAGCTGCATCCCACCCAGCCGAGCACCCAGCCGATGACCGCCCCGGGTGCGGTCCCGCCCCGCCCGCTGTTCGACGTCGACTCCTGGATGGATGCGCCGCCCGGCACCATCCCCGGGCTGGCGGACGCCGCGGCGCTCGCCGGGGCCGCGCACGACGACGATCTGGCGCAGGCCTTCGCCGCCGACCGTTTCCACGACTACGACGAGATCCTTCCGGGCGACGAGCTGCCTGCCCCGGGCGGGGTCGACCGGGCGGAGACCGTCGCCGCCGGCGTCTCCCCGTTCGGGATGCCCCCCGACGACGCGCCGCTCGCCGACGGCCTCGCATCGGCGCCCGGCGCCGTCCGGCGAGTGTTGATCGTGGGGAGCATCCTCGTCGCGGGCCTCGCGCTCGTCGCCGTCTACGCGGCGGGACGCGGAATGGCCGGTGTGGTCATCGGCGCCATCGCCTCGCCTCCTCCTTCGGCCGCGTCGACCCCGGCCGTGCCGGCGGGGGTGCCCACGGCCCTCGCCGCACCGGGCGTGCAGCCGTGGGATCGCCTCGCGGGCGGCGAATGCCTTCAGGGCTACAGCTCGCCCTGGGCCGAGAGCTTCACGGTCGTCGACTGCAGCCGGGTGCACACCGCTCAGCTCCTGCTGCGCGCTCCCTTCCCCGACGCGCCGAAGGCCGCCTACCCGGGGATCACCGCCCTCGAACAGCGGATGTCGGCGCTCTGCTCGGCGTCGGGCGTCATCGACCTGGGGAAGGCGGGCGCCGCATCCGACCTGCAGCTCGGCTTCGCGTTCCCCGTGACCCGCCGACAATGGGAGGACGGCGAGCGGGACTACTGGTGCTTCGCGTCGCGCTCGTCGGGGGCGCCCATCAGCGGCTCGATTACCGCGGGCGCCCAGGATGCGGTGTGGGCCGCGCGGGCGGCACCGACGGCGAGCAGCGGCCCGTCCCCCTCCCCGACGCCGAAGAGGAAGCGGTAGCGCCCTACAGGTCCGACTCGACCGGGTCGGTCGAGAGCAGCTCGTGCACCCCGGAGAGGATCTCCGAAGGCCGGAACGGGTAGCGCTCGATCTCCCGCTGATCGCTGATGCCGGTCAGCACCAGCACCGTGTGGAGCCCCGCTTCGATGCCGGCGACGACATCCGTGTCCATCCGGTCGCCGATCATGCCGGTGTTCTCGCTGTGCGCGCCGATGCGGTTCATCGCGCTGCGGAACATCATCGGATTCGGCTTGCCCACGACGTAGGGGTCCTTGCCGGTCGCCTTCGTGATCAGCGCCGAGATCGCGCCCGTGGCGGGCAGCACCCCGTCGGCCGAGGGGCCGGTGGCATCCGGATTCGTGGCGATGAAGCGGGCGCCCCGGTTGATGAGCCGGATGGCCTTGGTGATCGCGTCGAAGCTGTAGTTGCGGGTCTCGCCGACCACCACGTAGTCGGGGTCGGTCTCGGTCATGATGAAACCCGCCTCGTGCAGGGCGGTGGTGATGCCGGCCTCGCCGATCACGAACGCGCTGCCGCCCGGCATCTGGCTGGCGCAGAAGTCGGCGGTGGCCAGGGCGCTGGTCCAGATGGCCTCCTCGGGCACGTGCAGTCCGGATGCGCGCAGCCGCGCCGCCAGGTCGCGCGGAGTGAAGATCGAGTTGTTCGTCAGCACCAGAAACGGCGTGCCGGCATCCCTCCACTGCCGGATGAGCTCGGATGCCCCGGGGAGCGGGGTGTTCTCGTGCACCAGCACCCCGTCCATGTCGGTGAGCCAGCACTCGACGTCGGCCCGCGAGTTCGCCATGCCGCCAGGGTACTGGCGGAGAGGTGCGGGGTTGGGTGCGGGTGCGGGGTGCGGGGGTGCGCGGCGCGGGTGCAGGTGCGGGGTGCGGGCGCGGTGGGGTGCGGCGGGGTGGTGCGCGGCGCGGGGGTGCGCGGTGCGGGGGTACGCGGTGCGGCGGTCGGGCGCGGCGTGCCGGATCTCGGCATGCGGTGGGGCGTGTGGGGACCCCGGTGCGACATAAGCCTCATTAGGCACATCGGATGCCGAGATCGTGCTCGCCTTCGAGGTTCGCGCCGCGGGGCATGGGGTGCGGAGGTGGGGGGTGCGGACGTGGCGCGGGATTCCGGTGTGCGTCGGGGTCCGGGGCGTGCGGGGTGTGTCGCCGGAGGGTGGGCGCGCAGGGGCGGGCCGCGGGCCAGCGGCGCGGCGTGCTCGATCTCGGCATGCGGTGGGGCTCGTGGGGACACCGGGGAGACATGAGCCTCGCTGGCCACATCGGATGCCGAGATCGTGCCGGCCCCCGGGCGCCCCACACCGCATCCTCGGGCCGCGCTCCGGAGGTCGTGTTCACCCCCAGGCGCGTCGGGCTCGCGCCCCCCGGGTTGCGCCGCTCCCGGGGTCGCGCTGGGGTGGACGTGTTCGCTCAGGCGGCGAGTCCGCCGGATAGCACCAGAACCGCCACGCACAGGGCCGCCGCAAGCATCGTCATCCCGAACACCGCCCGCAGAGGCCGCCCCCGGAAGGTGACGACGAGCACGGCGAGGCTCAGCACCGCCACCGCCACCGTGAGCAGGGTGGCCGCAGTGCTCGGTGCCTCCTGCGGGCCGAACAGCACCAGGACCGCCGCGGTGAGCACCGCAGCGGCGGCGACCAGGGCGGAGGGGCGCCGACCGATCCGTTGCGGAACTCCGCGCACGCCCGACCGGCGGTCGTCATCGAGGTCCGGCAGCACGTTGCCGAAGTGCGCCCCGACCCCGAGGAGGGCGCCCGCCAGCGTGACCCACCACGGCGGGAGCGCGGGAGCGGACCTGGCCAGGGTCGCGACCGCGGGCAGCGCCCCGAAGGCGAGGGCGTACATCACCGGTGAGAGCACGGTCGCCTTCGCCCCGAGGTTGTAGAGCCCGCCGCAGAGCACCACGAGCAGCTGCGCCGCGGCCGCCGGCCAGCCGAGCGCGAGGGACAGCACGACGGTGGCGGCGGTGGTCGAGACCAGGGCCGCGAGGAGCAGGCGGGCACCGATCATCCCGGATGCGACCGGCTTGTCGGTCCGCCCGGCCGCCCGGTCGCGCTCCGCGTCGATCAGATCGTTGGACCAGCCGATCGAGAGCTGCCCCGTGAGCACCGCGGCGAACACCAGCCCCACGGTCACCGGCGGGTTCCCCGCGGCCACAGCCAGTGTCGTCGCCATCGCCGAGACGGCGACGGTGGGGATCGGATGACAGGAGAGCGCCAACGCGACGAGGGCCGAGCGGGTCGCGGGCACGGCCCCACCCTAGATCTGCCGCTGTTGCCCCGGATGCCACGGACCTCTCGGCGCATCGAGGCCACGGCGCACCCGGTGTCGTGGGCGCACCGGGGTGCCGCGTCGGCGCGGATGCGCCTACCCTCAGGCGGGTGGAGAGCGGGGCGCGAAGAGCCGCGAGGAGCGGGGCATCGTGAGCCGAGCGTGGGGAGCAGGGGCGCGATGAGCGGGGCGCACGGAGCAGGGACGCGGTGAGCGAGGCGTCCGGCGAGGTGCTCGACGTGCTCGTGGTGGGTGGGGGACCGGTCGGCCTCGCCACCGCCCTGCACCTCGCCGCGCGGGGACTCCGCGCGGAGGTGCTCGAGCCGCGGCCGACTCCGATCGACAAGGCCTGCGGGGAGGGGCTCATGCCGGGCGCGGTCGCCGCCCTGGCGCGGCTGGGCGTCGACCCGCCCGGGCTCGCGCTGCGCGGCATCCGCTACCTCGACGGTCGACGGGAGGCGGTGGCCCCGTTCCCCGACGACGCGGGCCGCGGGGTGCGACGGCTCGACCTCCAGAGCGCGCTCGCTGCGGCCGCCGCCGTTCAGGGCATCCGGGTGCATCGCGCGGCGGCGGGCGAGATCCGCCTGCTCGAGGACGGGGTGCTGGTCGACGGCCGCCGCGCACGCTACCTCGTCGGCGCGGATGGGCTGCACTCCACCATCCGCCGGGCCGCGGGTCTGGATCGTCCGGTCCACCGACCGGCGCGCTACGGCCTGCGCCGGCACTACCTCCGAGCACCATGGACCGACCACATCGAGGTGCACTGGTCACCCGGCGCCGAGGCCTACGTCACCCCGGTCGGGCCGGACGAGATCGGGGTGGCGATCCTAAGCACCCGGCGCGGCCCCTGGGCCGAGCAGCTGAGTGCCTTCCCGGCGGTGGCGGAGCGGATCCGCGACGCGGAGCCCAGCTCGACCGTGCGCGGTGCCGGACCGCTGCGGCAGCGCGCCTCCGCCGTCGCCCGCGGCCGGGTCGCCCTCGTCGGCGACGCGGCAGGCTACCTCGACGCGCTGACCGGGGAGGGACTCACGGTCGGATTCGCTGCCGCCCAGGAGCTGGCGGTGTGCCTGAGCCGGGATCGGCTCCAGGACTACCCGGCCGCCTGGCGCCGGGTCACCTGGCGCTCCCGCGCGCTGACGGCCGGACTGTTGGCGGCGTCCCGGATGCCGGCGATGCGGCGCGCGATCGTGCCGGCCGCGGCATCCTTCCCGCCCTTCTACCGTGCGGTGGTGCGGTCGCTCGCGCGCTGAGCCGAGCGGGCGAGCAGCCGCTGCGCCCCGATGGTCGACACCCCCGCCACGATGATCGCGCTGAGATTCAGGCCGAGCTGCACGAGGGATCCCGTGGCCTCCGCCGGCACCCCGTAGGCGAACGCGACCGCGGCGTTCGCCGCGGCCGGGACGGTCGTCACCGAGATGAGCACGCCGACGAGAGCGCCCGACTTCGCCGTGGTCAGCGACAGGATGCCGGCGACGCCGGCCAGCAGCGCCACGATCCAGCTGAGCGCATCCGGACGCCAGATGAAGTCGGTGAGCGGTCGCTCGGCCAGCAGCATCCCGCGACCCACGAGTCCGAGCGCCGTGAGGAGGAACGTGGTCAGGACGGTGACCACGCCGCCGACGGTGAACCCGACGCCGAGGGCGAGCAGCGAGCCTCCCACCCCGCGCCGGTCGCGCTCGACCAGGGCGAGGCAGAGCGCCGCGAGCGGACCGAACTCCGGGCCCACCACCATCGCGCCGACGATGAGGATCGGCTGGTCCAGCAGCACCCCGAGCGAGGCGATCACCATCGCGATCACCAGGAAGAGCAGGAACGTGACCGAGAGCCGCGTCTCCTCCCCCGTCTTCGCCGCGACCTCCTGCCACACCACCGCCTCGGACGGGTCACCCGGCGCCGCCGCCTCGGCCGCGTCGGCCGCGCGGGAGAGCGCCACGGCCGACTCGGTCGCGAAGATCGCGCCCGAATCGGCGAGGCCGAGCGCCTCCAGGCGGTCGATCAAGGCGCTCGCGGCCTCCCGTGCCACGTCGGCAACGATCACGTCCCCCGCGGGTCGGAGCGACGCGCCGCGCTCGAGGGCGACATGCGCCACCGCGGGGTCGGCCGCGAGCGTGTCGAGCACCCGATCCGTCAGGTCGCCCGCCACGACGAGGCGGAGGCAGATCACCGGGTCATCCGATCACGCCGTCGTGCGGTGCGCGGGATTCGTGCGGGATGCGGTCACGCGGCTCAGGGTATCCGCGCTTCGGGTCCGTCCCGGGGGTTCGCCCCGTCCGGAGAGGTGAGGGGTCGCATTCCGCCCTGCCCCCGTCCGGAAAGGTCCGGAGGGGGGACTCAGCCCTCGGCCACGGGCAGCTGCAGCACCGTCGCGGCGGGGAGGCGGGCGCGCATCACCGCCACCGCATCCGCGCTGTGATCCACCAGCAGAACGCGCCGCTCGAGTGCCAGCGCCGCCGCGCCGGTGGTGCCCGAGCCCGCGAAGAGGTCGATCACCAGGTCGCCGGGCGCGGAGCTGGCCTGCACGATCCGGCGCAGGATGCCCTCCGGCTTCTGCGTCGCGTAACCGGTGCGCTCGTGGGAGTTCGTCGGCACGATGGTGTGCCACCAGACGTCCGTCGGCAGCTTGCCGCGTGCCGCCTTCTCGGGCGTCACGAGACCGGGCGCCATGTACGGCTCCCGGTCCACGGCATCCTGGTCGAAGTAGTACCGGGCCGGATCCTTCACGTAGACGAGGATCGTGTCGTGCTTCGCCGGCCAGCGCCGCCGGGAGCGGCCGCCGTAGTCGTAGGCCCAGATGATCTCGTTCAGGAACGCCTCGCGGCCGAACAGCGCATCGAGTGCCACCTTCGCGTAGTGCGCCTCGCGCCAGTCCAGGTGCAGGTACAGGGTGCCGTCGTCGCTGAGCAGCCGTCGCGCCGCGACCAGCCGCGGCTCGAGGAAGCTCCAGTAGTCCTCGAAGCGGTCGTCGTAGCGCGAGAGGCTCTGCACCGTCGACGCGTAGCTGCGCCCGGCGAAGCCGACGCGGACGCCGCGGGTGCCGGGCGGCATCCGCTCGCTCCGGATGCGCTCCGCACGCTGCTCGCGCCCCGTGTTGAACGGCGGGTCCAGATACACCAGGCGCGCGCAGCCGTCGGGCAGCAGGGTGGATGCGGCCAGGTTGTCGGCGTGCACGATCGTCGCGGAGGCGGTGGTGTCGATCTCCGCCGC
The DNA here is from genome assembly GCA_016212425.1 of Micrococcales bacterium. Taxonomy (GTDB): domain Bacteria; phylum Actinomycetota; class Actinomycetes; order Actinomycetales; family Microbacteriaceae; genus Schumannella. Next base: position 7,127 of record JACRGJ010000007.1, read on the forward strand.
GCGCATGTCGTGACCTTAACGCGGCGGCGCCTGTGCTCCGTCATGTGGCGCAAAGGGGGCCTCCGGCGCGGTCGTCGGAACCAATTGGGGAGAATGAGGCGGGTGACCGCCGACGAGCACGACGAACCGTCCCGCGACGGACCGCCCCGGGTCGAAATCCCCCGGGGCGGTTCGTCCCGGGGCGAGGACGAGGTCGGGAGGGAGGACTCCGCGGACGACGCTGGGCTCGCGACGAACGTCGGGGTCGGGCCGTGGCCCGGCGGGCGCTCGGCCTGGCCAGGGGATCCGCGCCTCGACCCGGAGCTGCTGGAGCACGGGGACCGGCGGAACGTCGTCGACCGGTACCGGTACTGGCGGATGCCGGCGATCGTGGGGGACCTCGATGCCCGCCGCCATCCGTTCGCCGTGGCGATCGAGAACTGGCAGCACGACCTCAACATCGGCTCGATCGTGCGCACCGCGAATGCGTTCCTGGCCGATTCGGTGCACATCGTGGGTCGCCGCCGGTGGAATCGGCGCGGGGCGATGGTGACCGACCGGTACCAGCATGTGCTGCATCACGAGGGCATCCCGACCCTCGTCGCCTGGGCGCAGGAGCGGAGCGCGGCCATCATCGCCGTCGACAATGTCGCGGGCGCCGTCGACCTCCTCGACGCGCCCCTTCCCGAGCGGGGCCTCCTGCTGTTCGGGCAGGAGGGACCAGGCCTGACGGATGCGGCGCTCGCCGCCGCCGACCGGGTCGCGAGCATCCGCCAGTACGGCTCGACCCGCTCGCTCAACGCCGCCGCCGCCGCCGCGATCGTGATGCACGAGTGGGTTCGGGTACACGCGGGTCGACCGTTCGGCTGACACTCGCACTGGGGTCGCGCTCGGGGTGATCGGCGAGGCGCGATGTCCCTACAGTTCGGAGGGAGCGAACCGAACGCGCTCGGACCGGCCCCGCCGTGACCCCCGAACGGGGACACGCTGCGGGGCCGTCCTTCTTGTTGTCTGCTCCGAACGCCCGAATATGCTGTCCATACCGGGGGGTTGTTCGGCTCCCCGCGTGCACCATGGGGGACGTACGGGTGTCGGTTCGGCGACCATCTGCAGATCCGGAGAACGCCGACGCGCGGGCCGGGATGCTGCTCACGCGCCTGCGTGACGATCCCCGCACGCGCTGGAGCCGCGCGGTGCGCGTGCTCGCGTTCGTTCTCGCGGTCGCGGTCACCGGCCTCGCCGTCGCGCTGACGCCGACCGCCCCCGCCCAGGCCGCCGTCGTGCAGTGGGGCACCAACAACGGCACCGCGCCGAACTACCAGGCCACGGTCAACGGCGACTTCGTCGTCGCGGGCAACGGC
>JACRGJ010000060.1 GCA_016212425.1 Micrococcales bacterium
CCGACTCCGACGGTCTGCTCGACGCGTTCCAACCGGACGGCTGGGTGCTCGACAGCTACCGGCGAGCGGACGCCGCGGCGGCCCTGCTGCCCGACGGCGGCGCGGCCGTGGACGCCTGGGCGGGAGACGCGGTGCTCGACGGGGGGTCCGCGTCGGCGGTGGGCAGCCGCATCCTGGGGCCCGCTCTCGAGGACCTCGGCCGGATCGACACCCTCGCGCTTCTGCGCAGGCTGGCCGCGCCCTTCGTGCTCATCAACGGCAGCCGGGACCGATTCCGACTGCAGGAGCGCCCACTGCTGCGCGCCGCACGTGCGGGCCGACTGGAGCGGGTGCGCGGCGAGCGCTTCGCGGAGCGCATCGTCGACGCGGCGGGCTTCGCGCGGCGGGTGGCCGGGCTGGGCGAGGTGAGCCGGTAGCTCCCCGGCACGCCCGGCCGGCGCCCGACGAGCTGTGGAGAGCCGGGCGCCGACCTGGTAATGTGGCTCGCTGGTTTGCGTGTGGGTCTCTCCACGCGATTCGCCGGGACCGCGCCCTCTACCGCGGACGGCATCCCACCACTCCGATACGACAGAACGCGAGACAGCCATGGCGAACATCCGGTCGCAGATCAAGCGCATCAAGACCAACAAGAAGGCCCAGGATCGCAACAGGGCGGTCAAGAGCGAGCTGAAGACCGCGGTGCGTCACGCCCGCGAGGCCGTCGCCGCCGGCGACGCGAAGGCCGGCGTCCTCGTCGCGACGGCGACCAGGAAGCTCGACAAGGCCGCCTCGAAGGGCGTCATCCACCGGAACCAGGCCGCCAACCGCAAGTCGGCTCTGACGAAGAAGCTCGCCTCGATCGGCTGATCGGCCCGAACGCGCACGGCCCGCGGCGTCTCCGGACGCGCGCGGGCCGTTCTGCGTCGGGGGCGGTCGACGCCGTTAGGCGGGCCGACGCCGTCAGGCGGCCGACGCCGTCAGGCGGGCTGGCCGCGCCGAGCGATCGTCTGCACCGCCCGCTCGAGGGCGTAGACCGGGTCCCGCCCCGCCCCTTTGATCTGGGCGTCCGCGTCCGCCAGCGCCTGCAGGGCGCTGCCGAGACCGCTGTCGGTCCAACCGGTGAGCTCGCGCCGGGCGCGCTCCACCTGCCAGGGGGCCAGTCCGAAGCGCCGCGCGAGGTCGCCGGCGCTGCCGCGCGCGTCGGAGACCTTCGCCATCGTCCGGATCTTCATCGCGAACGCCGCCACCATCGGCACCGGATCCGCCCCGGATGCCAGCGCGTGCCGGAGCAGGGCCAGCGCCTCCCCCGCGCGGCCGAGGATCGCGGCGTCGGCGACCGCGAAGGCGGTGGTCTCGATGCGTCCTCCGTAGTAGCGGTCGACGGTGTCCTCGGTGATCTCGTCGGCGGTGTCGCTGAGCAGCTGCCGACAGGCCGCGGCCAGCTCGGCGAGGTCGTCGGTGAACGCGGACGTGAGGGCGCGGATGCCGCCTCCCGAGATCCTCCGACCCGCAGCCCGGAACTCCGCGACCACGAAGTCGACGCGGTCCGCATCGCGGGTGACCGGCGCGCAGGGGATCTCGATGCCCCCGCCGGTGCCGGATCGGATCGCGTCGAGCAGCTTCTTGCCGCGTTGGCCGCCGGCATGCCGGAGCAGGAGGACGACGTCCCCCGCCGGGGAGGCGAGGTAGGCCAAAGCATCCTCGATCAGCGCGTCGGACGCGCGCTCGACCCCCTCGACGCGGATCAGCCGCGGCTCGCCGAAGAGCGAGGGGCTCGCCCGGGTCAGCAGCTCGCCCGGCCCGTAGCCGGCCGCGTCGATGTCGCTGACCTCCAGGCTCGGATCCTCGCCGCGCAGCACGTCGCGCAGGCGCGCGGCGGCGCGGTCGGCGAGCAGCGACTCGGTGCCGGTGATGAGGACGACAGGGGCCGGCCGCACCTGGTCCCAGGTGAGCTGCGGGATCGCGGTCCGGGGTCTGGCGGCCCTGCTCGCCGGCATCCGCCCACCGTCCCTTCGTCGGCGGTCAGCCTACCCGGCGGGTCCGACGGCGTCGCCCTGCGTCCACACCAGCGCGCCGGCGGCTCCGCGGTCGGCGACGAGCACCAGGCCGTCGCGGTCGGTGCGGTAAGGCCGGGTGCCGGCATCGGCGAGCATTCCGAGAGCGAACGGCGTGGGATGCCCGTAGTCGTTCCCGGCGCCGACGCCGATCAGGCCGACGGTGGCGCGGATCCGCTGATACAGCGGCGGCCACTGGTCGGCGGACCCGTGATGCGCCACCTTGACGAGGTCGTACCGGCCCGGACGCACGGCGCCAGCCATCCGCTGCGGCGACTCGGCGCCGAGGTCGCCGAGCAGGAGCGCGGTGAGGCAGCCGCCCGCGCATCCGGGTGCCGGCGTGAGTGCGAGGGTGACGCTCGCCGAGTTGCCGGGCTCGATGCCCCGCGGCGGCGGCCAGAGCACGCGCCAGTCGAGCTGGCCCAGGCGGCCGGTGGTGCCGGCGACGGTGTTCTCGACACGCGCGCCGCCTGCCTGCAGGAGTTCGGCGATCCGATCGTCCGCTGCCCCGCTGGAGGGCCCCATGAGGGCACGGTCGACCCGGCCCACCAGCGCCCCGGCGCCGCCGATGTGATCCAGGTCGTAGTGGGTCAGCACGAGCAAGTCGATCCGACCGATCTCGAGCCGATCGAGGCAGCGCCGCACCGCCGCAGCGTCCGGACCCGTGTCGATCAGCGCGACCGCCGAGGCGCTTCGGACCACGGTGGCGTCGCCCTGCCCGACCTCGCACGAGGCGTACTGCCAGTCCCCGGGCCGCCCGGCGTCGGCGGCGACACGGGTTCCGATCACCGCGCCCCCCGCCCCGACGAGGATCAGGCTGACGAGCGCCCCCGCGACGAGCCGCAGCCGCACCGGCGTCGGCAGCACCGCGACGAGCGTCGCCACGGTGAGCACCACGACGATCGCCATCCCGACGAACCCCGGCGGCCAGGGCAGAGCCGCTCCCGGCAGACCGGCCGCGACCCGGGCGACCCCGGCGATCCAGGCGGCGGGGAGCCAGGCGAGCGCCGCCGCCGCGCTCCCGAGGGGTGGGGAGACCGGCAGCAGGAGGCACGACACCAACCCCAGGACGGTCGCGAGTGGGGCCGCCGGCTCGGCGAGGAGGTTCGCCGGCACCCCCCAGAGCGGGAGCGTCGGGGTCAGCGTGAGCAGCACCGGCTGCGTCGCCAGCTGCGCGGCGAGCGGCACCGAGAGGCCCAGGGCGAGCGCGCGCGGCAGGATCCGCTGGAGCCCGCGGGCCAGCACCGGCGCGAGCAGGAGCAGGCCGCCGGTGGCGAGGACGGAGAGCACGAAGCCGTAGTCGCGGGCCAGCCACGGGTCCCCGACGAGGAGCAGGGTCACCGCGAGGGCGAGCACGGGGACCCCGCGCACCGGACGCCCGAGCAGCGTCGCGACCAGCACCAGGCACGCCATCACCGCCGCCCGCAGGACGCTGGGCTGCGGTGTCACGAAGGCGACGAACAGGCCGAGCACCCCGAGCGCGACGCCGATCCGCACCCCGCGCGGAACACCGAGAGCCCCGAGGCCCACGAGCACGAGCCCCACCACCACGGCGCAATTCGCGCCCGAGACGGCGGTCAGGTGCGTCAGCGACGCGGTGCGCAGGTCCGCCCGGAGCTGCTCGGTCACGTGCGCGGTGTCGCCGATCGCCAGACCCGGCAGCAGCGCACCACCCTCGCCCGGCAGCGCGGATGCGGTGCGGTCGAAGGCGGCTCGCGCACCGCCCAGCGCCTCCAGCAGCGGGGGCGGACGCCCCACGACGACGCCCTCGCCTCGGACGAACGCGAGGTAGGAGCTCGTCTCGCCCAGGGGCGTGGCCCGCAGGGTGGCGGAGAGGCGCAGCCGCGTGCCGATGGGCGTGCCGGGCGGAACCCCCGAGAAGACCGTCACCGGCACCCCCACCGACCACGCGCGGTCGCCGCGCCGCACCGCCTCGACGCGCGCCTCCACGCGGTTGGCGACGACGTCGCCCTCCGTCCGCACGATGAGCTGCACCGCCGCCGTGGCGGTCGCGGCGGCGGTCATCGGCGCCGGGCGGCGCTCCGGTGCCCGCACGGCGATGGTCGCCGCGCCGAGCACGAGGACGGCGGCGGAGACCGCCGTCGTCGCCGCGACCGCCGTCAGGGCGGGCCGCCCCGCCGCACGCATGCCCACCGCGACCGCCGCGACGACCGCCGCCGTGGCGATGATCACCACCGGCCGCGCGTCGTCGAGCCCGACCGCGACGGCGCAGCCGATCCACAGCGCGAGGGCGGGCCCGGCCAGGCGCAGGTCGGGGATCGCGAGGGCGCGGATCACACCGTCACCAGATCCTTGAGTCCCGCGAAGGTCGCGTCGCCGATGCCGGTCACACCGAGCAGATCCTCGATCGAGGAGAAGCGGCCGTTCGCGGCGCGCCAGTCCAGGATGCGCTGGGCCATCGCCGGACCGATCCGCGGCAGCGTCTCGAGCGCGGTCGCGTCGGCCGTGTTGAGGTTCACCTTCCCGCCGACCACCCCCGTGCTCGCGGCGCTGCCCGCGGCCGGAGGGGCGGCGCCCTGCGCCGCCGCGATCACCTGTTCGCCGTCGCTCAGCGGACGGGCGAGGTTCAGCGATCCGGTGTCGGCCGCGTCCGTGAAGCCGCCGGCCGCCGCGACGGCGTCGACGACGCGTGCTCCCGCGGCGAGACGGTACAGACCCGGACGCGCGACCGCCCCGAGCACGTGGACGTAGAGCGGATCGGCCCCGGCAGCGGCTCCCGTTCGGTCGGGCGAGGGACCGGTGGCCACCGCGGTCGGCGTGACGATCGCCGCGGAACCGCCCGGCGTGAGCAGGGCGACAGCCACCGCGGCGGCGAGCGCCACGAGCGCGAGGAGGACGGCGGCGCCCAGCGCGATCCGCACCCGTGGGCGGCGGAGCGCGACGGGATCGCCGGCCCGCGCGCCCTCCGGCGCGGTGTCGGTGACGTCGCGCTCGGATGCGCCCATGACGGCACGCTAGGGAGCCGTCCCCCGTGCCGAGCACGATCCCGGCGATCGGTGGAGAGACCGCGCCGGCGCGGACCTGGGGAGGAGGGGCCCGCGGCTACGCCGCGGTGACGAGGTTCACGACGCGGGGCGGGCGGGCGATCACCGAGGCGACCGTCCGCTCACCCAGAGCGCGGATCACCCCGGCCGAGGCCCGGGCCAGCGCCTCGAGTTCGGGAGCGCCGATCGTCGGCGGCACCTCGATCCGGTCGCGCACCTTGCCGTCCACCTGGATGATGCAGGTCACCGACTCCTGCACCAGGAGGGTCGGGTCGGGCTTCCGCCACCCGGCGAAGGCCACCGACCCCTCGCGGCCGAGCCGCTCCCACATGTCCTCCGCGGTGTAGGGGGCGAACAGCGAGAGCCCGACCGCGACGATCTCCGCCGCTTCCCGCACCGCGGGATCGCCCGCGCCAGGTCCCTGGTCGATCGTCTTGCGGATGCCGTTGACCAGCTCCATGAGCCGCGCCACGACGACGTTGAACTTGAAGGCCTCGATCAGCCCCGGCAGATCGGCGAGCAGCCGGTGCGCCTGACGCCGCAGCGCCGGATCACCGCCCTTCCACTCCACGTCCGGCGCGGTGGTCACCTCGCCGGAGATGCGCCAGGCGCGGGCCAGGAACTTCGCACTGCCCGCGGGGGAGACATCCGCCCAGTCGATGTCCTCCTCGGGGGGACCGGCGAACGCCATCGTCAAGCGGATCGCGTCGACCCCGTGCTCGTCGAGCTGGTCCGACAGGCGCACCAGATTGCCCCGGCTCTTCGACATGGCCGAGCCGTTCATGATGACCATGCCCTGGTTCAGCAGGGCGCTGAACGGTTCGGTGAACGAGACGTAGCCGAGGTCGAAGAGCACCTTCGTGATGAACCGCGCGTAGAGCAGGTGCAGGATGGCGTGGGTGACGCCCCCGACGTACTGGTCGACCGGTGCCCACTTCTCGGCCTCCTTCGGGTCGAAGGCGCGCTCCGCGTCGTGAGGGTCGAGGAAGCGCAGGAAGTACCACGACGAGTCGACGAAGGTGTCCATCGTGTCGGGGTCCCGGCGCGCCGGCGAGCCGTCGCGCGGATCGGGCACCTCGACCCACCCGGTCGCACCGCCGAGCGGGGAGGTGCCCTGGGGCTGCAGGTCCAACCCCTCGGTCGGCGGCAGCAGCACCGGCAGCTGCTCATCCGGCACCGGCAGCAGGGCGCCGTCGGCGCCGTGCACGATCGGGATGGGGGTGCCCCAGTACCGCTGGCGGGAGATCAGCCAGTCCCGCAGCCGGTAGGTCTTCGCGGCGCGACCGACCCCGCGCTCCTCGAGCAGCTGGATGATGCGCTTGATGGCGTTCTGCTTCGAGAGCCCGTCGAGGGGGCCGGAGTGGATCATCCGCCCGTCGCCCGTGAGCGCCTCGCCGGTGGCGACGGGGTCGAGGGTCGGAAGGTCGCCGGCCTCGAGCAGCTGCTCGACGCTCATGCCGGGGGGGATGACCGGGAGCGCGCCGGTGATCGGCGCGTTCGTGTCGACCACCACCCGCACCGGAAGGCCGAAGCGGCGGGCGAAGTCGAGGTCGCGTTGGTCGTGCGCGGGCACCGCCATGACGGCGCCGTGACCGTAGTCGGCGAGCACGTAGTCGGCGGCCCAGATCGGCAGGCGCTCACCGGTCACCGGGTTGAGGGCGTAGCGGTCGAGGAAGACCCCCGTCTTCTCGCGGCTCTGGTCCTGCCGGTCGATCTCGGAGCTTCTCTGCGTCTGCTCGAGATAGTCCTGGAACCGCATCCGCACCTCGGCGCTCGAGCCGGCCGCCAGCTCCGCTGCCAGGTCCGAGTCGGGGGCGACGACCATGAACGTGGTCCCGAACAGCGTGTCGGGTCGGGTGGTGAACACCGTGACCCGCTGGTCGCGGCCCTCGATCTCGAAGTCGACCTCGGCACCGGTCGAGCGCCCGATCCAGTTGCGCTGCATCGCCAGCACCTTGGACGGCCAGGCGCCCTCGAGCTGGTTGAGGTCGTCGAGCAGACGGTCGGCGTACTCGGTGATGCGGAAGTACCACTGAGTGAGCTGCTTCTTCGTGACCAGGTTGTCGCAGCGCTCGCAGCGCCCGTCGATGACCTGCTCGTTCGCGAGCACGGTCTGGTCGAACGGGCACCAGTTGACCCACGACGCCTTGCGGTAGGCCAGGCCCTTCTCGTAAAGCCGCAGGAACAGCCACTGGTTCCAGCGGTAGTACTCGGGGTCGGAGGTGTGCAGCACGCGGTCCCAGTCGAAGGATGCCGCGTAGCGCTTCATCGAGGTGCGCTGCTGCTCGATGTTCGCGTAGGTCCATTCGCGCGGGTCGAGGCCCCGCTTGATCGCGGCGTTCTCGGCGGGCAGGCCGAAGGAGTCCCAGCCGATCGGATGCAGCACGGTGAAGCCCTGCTGCCGCCAGTAGCGGGCGATCACGTCGCCCAGCGCGTACGCCTCCGCGTGCCCCATGTGCAGGTCGCCCGAGGGGTAGGGGAACATGTCGAGGACGTACTTGCGCGGGCGCTTGTCGGCGGGGTCGGACACGGAGAACGGCCGGGTGCGCTCCCAGACGGCGAGCCACTTGGCCTGGATGCGCTCGACGTCGTACTCGAGGTCGCGCGGGGTGTCCTGGAGGGTCACGAAACTCTCATTCGGCAGAGGGGGTCGCGGCGAATGCCGCCTTCACCCTAAGCCCCCGCCGCGGTCGCCTCCCGCCCAGGGGAGGTCAGGGCCGGATGCCGAGGGTGGCGAGAAGGGGGGCGGCCTTGACCCGGGTCTCCTCGAGCTCGGCGACGGGGTCCGAGAGCGCGGTGATGCCCCCGCCGGTGCCCACGGTGATGCGGTCGTCGTCGACGACGATGCTGCGGATGGTCATCGCGAGCTCCACGTCGCCGTCCGCCCCGAACCAGCCGAACGCCCCCGCGTACAGGCCGCGCGGGGCACCTTCGAGCCCGGCGAGGATCTCCGTCGCCCGGCGCTTCGGCGCCCCCGTCATCGAGCCCGCGGGGAACAGGGCCGCCACCGCGTCGATCGCGTCCCGGTCGGCGGCGAGGCGTCCGCGCACGGTGCTGACCAGCTGATGCACCTGCGCGTAGCCCTCCACCTGCAACAGCCGGGACACCTCGACGCTGCCGGGTCGGCAGACCCGCGCGAGGTCGTTGCGCATGAGGTCGACGATCATCAGGTTCTCGGCACGCTCCTTCTCGCTGGCCGCGAGCTCCGCCGCGAGAGCCGAGTCGGCAACCGGGTCCGCATCCCGCGGCCGTGTCCCCTTGATCGGACTCGTCTGGATGCGCCCGTCCGGCCGGATCGCCAGGAACCGCTCCGGCGAGGCGCTGATCAGATCCACCGCGCCGATCCGCAGCAGGGCGCCGTGATGGCTGGGGCTGGTCTCCCGGAGGCGACGGTGCAGCTCGACGGGGTCGGGTCGCGGGGAGGCGGGGGTGAGCTCGCTGACGACGGAGGTGGTCAGGCACAGCTGGTACGCCTCCCCCTCGCGGATCGCCTCCTGCGCCGCGGCGATCCCGGCGAGGTAGCGCCGGGCGCCGTCCCGCCAGGCGCCCGGCCTCGGCGGCGGGTCGGCGGCCCTCGCCACCACCGCCGGCTCCCGGAGCCGCCGGGTGACGTCGTCGCGCCAGCGCCTGAGCTCGCCGTCCCACGCGTCGCCCAGAGCGTGCAGCTCCGCCTGCCCTGTGCGACCGTGCACGGCGACGAGGCGGTCGACCTCCAGGAAGGCGGCGAGCGGATGCCCGTCCCGTTCGGGCACGGCGACGCCGGTCGTCTCCCCCCGCAGCTCGTAGGCGAGCCAGCCGACCAGCCCGCCGTGGAAGCGCGGCGCATCCTCCTCCCGACCCGTGGCCGCGACGGCCCGTGCGGCCAGCCGCTCCCGGAGCGCGGGGAGCACGGGCTCCGGCGCCACCCAGCGGGTGCCGCGGGCGACGTAGCTCCATTCGTCCGCACCACCGTCCAGGAGCACCGAGTCGGTGGCGTTCCCGACCAGGGCGGCGTGCACGGCGAGCGGGTCGAATCCTCTTCCGAGCGGATGCCGAACCCAGCCCCGCGCCATAGCCTGCATCCTATGAGCGCCCCGACAGCCCCGCCGTGGGAGGGCATCGCCGTCTGGCGGGGCGGCGAGCTGGTGGTTCGCGAGGACGAGGACCTCACGCCGGCGCGGATGCTCGCAGCCGACTCGTGGCTCGTGGTCGACGGTGCGGTCCGCGCCCTCGAGCTGCACCGTCGCCGGTTCCGCGACGCGGTGACCGCCGCGGCGACGGAGTCCGCCTGGGCCGACACCGCCGGGTTCTGGGATGCGGCGATGGCGACGACCCCTCGGACGGGGTCGTGGTTCCCACGGGTGGAGGCCCGGTGGGTGCGCGGCGCGATCCAGCTGCAGGTGCGGATGCGGCGAGCGCCGACGATCCGACGCTCCATCGTGCTGGTCACCGCCGAGACCGACCCGCGCCGGCACCCGCGGACGAAGGGGCCGGATCTGGAGGCGATGCTGCGGCTGCGCACCCTCGCCCAGGCGCGCCACGCCGATGAGGAGGTCATCCTCGACGCGGAGGGCGCGATCGCCGAGGGCAGCACGACCTGTCTGATGTGGTGGCGACCCGGCCCGGAGGGCCGCGACGTGCTCGGTCTGCCGGCCGACGACATCCCCCGCATCGACAGCGTCACCGTACGCAGCGTGCTGGCGCTCGCCACGGCGATGGGCATCGAGGTGCGCGGCGAGCGCGCGCGGCCGGACCAGCTGGAGGGGTGCGAGATCTGGGCGCTCAGCGCGCTGCACGGCGCCCGCATCGTCACCCGCTGGGTGGATGGCCCGTTGACCGCGGAGCAGCCGGGGCGGCTCGGATCGTGGCGAGCCCGCCTGGATGCCCTGCGCCGCCCGATCGCGCCGCTGCGGCCGGGGTCCGTGGAACGGGTGCCGGCTCCGTGAACGAGATCCTCACCTGGCTGCTGGCTCTCGTCCAGTCGGTGGACCCGTGGCTGCGGATCCTGCTCTCCGGTGTCGCGATGTTCGGCGAGACCTCGGTGCTCCTGGGGGTGCTGATCCCGGGCGACACCGTTGTGCTGGTCTCCTCCACCGCCACGGCGGACTGGTGGCAGTACGGCTTTCTCGTCCTCGCCGTGATCCTCGGCTCGCTCGGCGGCGAGACCTTCGGCTTCTACCTCGGCCGCTACTTCGGCCCGCGGATCCGGCATTCCCGTCTCGGCCGTCGGATCGGGGAGCACAACTGGGATCGGGCGGAGCGCTATCTCGAACGCCGCGGCGGGATCGCCGTCTTCGTCAGCCGCTTCCTCCCCGTGATGCGCTCGCTGATCCCCCTCACGGTCGGCACGAGCGAGATGCGCTACCGCCGCTTCCTGGCCTGGACCACCCCGGCGTGCACGATCTGGGCGGTCGCCTACGTCCTGGCGGGGTGGCTCGCCGCCGACAGCTACCGCCGGCTCGCGGGCCAGCTGAGATGGGCCGGCTTTGTCTTCGCGGCGATCGTGCTGGTCTTCGTGATGCTGGTCTGGCTGGTGAAGAAGGCGATCACCCGGGTGGAGGAGCGGCACATGGAGCATTCCGCGTCCGTCTCACCCGAAGTGACCGACGATCTGCGCGCCGACCACCGACGGACGCCCGGCGGACGGGCCCCGGGCGCCCTCGGTGATGAGGCGCCGCCTACTTCGTGAAGCCGTTCTGCTTCAGCCAGTCGGTCGCGACGGTCTTCGGGTCGGCCTTCTCATCCCCGCCGGTGCGCTTGTTCCACTGCAGCAGGGTCTTCGTGGTGATCTTCTTCGAGACGGCGTTCACGGTGTCCGCGACGTCGCCCTTCGCCTTCGACGCGGTGAGGATCGGCACGATCTGCTGCGACGCGAAGAGGTTCTTCGGGTCTTCGAGGGTGACGAGCTTGTTGTCCAGGATCGACGGGGTCGTCGAGTAGATGTCGGCCACCTGGACCGTGCCGTCGAGCAGCGCCTTGAGGGTCGCCGGCCCTCCGGAGTCGTTGATCGCCTGGAACTGGATGTTGCTGAGGCCGTAGACGCTCTTCAGGCCGGGGATGCCGTCCGGGCGGGTCTCGAACTCCGGGTTGGCGGTGAGCGTCACCGAACCCAGCTTGGACAGATCGGCGATCGAGGTCACCTTGTTCGTGTCGGAGAACTCCGACGTCACGTTGAGCGAGTCGGCGTCCGCCCCAGGAGCGAGGTCGAGCGCGGTCAGCTTCTTGGGCAGGGCGTCGTCGAGCGCGCTGGCCACCTCATCGCCGGACTTCTGATTGGCGTTCTTGTTGAGGAAGGAGAGGATGCTGCCCGCGTACTCGGGGATCAGGTCGATCTCACCCTTCTGCAGAGCCGGGAAGTACGCGGCTCGCTGGCCGATGTTGACCTTGTAGGTGACCGTGACGCCCTTCGCGGCGAGCGCCTCGCCGTACGCGTACGCGAGCGTCACGTTCTCGGGGAACGCGGCTGAGCCGACCGTGATCGAGCCCGCGCCGCTGCCGCCGCCGCTGCCGCCGCCGAGCGACGACGAGCTGCTGCATCCGGCGAGGGCGAGACCGGCCGCGGCGGTGACGGCGACCGCGGCGAGGAGTCGGGGGTGGATCCGCTTCATGACTGCATACCTTCCTGGAGAGGGGAAACCGTTGCTGTGGCGCGGGAGCGGGATGCTCGCGCCCGGGGTTTCGGCGAGGCCGAATCCGCCCCGTCGCGGGGGACGCCCCGCGGCGCGACGAGTCGTTGGACGACGGCGAGGAGCCCGTCGATGAGGAGGCAGAGCGCGGTGACGAGGATCGCCCCCGCGGCCATCTGCACATAGTCCGCCGTGTTCAGCCCCTTGATCAGGTAGAGGCCGAAGCCGCCGAACGCGAAAGCGGAGGCGACGGTCGTCGTGGCGACGATCTGCAGGGTGGTGGCCCGCAACCCGCCGACGATGAGCGGCGCGGCGAGGGGGATCTCGACCCGGCCGATGATCTGCCCCTCGGTCATGCCCATCGCCCGCGCCGCGTCGATCGTCGAGCGATTCACCGACTCGATGCCGGCGTACACCCCGGCGAGCATCGGAGGGATCCCGAGCAGCACGAGCACGATCGCCACCGGCGTGGCGTTGACGCCGATGAGCACGATGAGGATCGAGAGCAGGCCGAGGGTGGGGAGGGCGCGCGTGACGTTGGAGAGCAGGATCGCGACGCCGCGGCCGCGACCGGTGTGCCCGATGGCGATCCCGATCGGCGTCGCGATCACCACGACGATGAGCACGCTGATGGCGGAGATCGACAGGGTGACGCCGAGCTGGTAGAGGATGCGCGGTCCCGACACCCAGTTCTGCCCGTCGAGGATGAACGCGAGCGCCTGCAACAGGATCATGCGGTCAGCACCCGGCTCGTGCGACGCGACGCCGACGGTCGTCGGTTCCACGGCATGAGCACGCGGCCCACGGTGGTGATGATGACGTCGAAGACGGCGGCGACGAACAGCACCGCGACGATGCCGACCATCGCCTCGGTGAAGAACGAGCGCTGGAAGGCATCCAGGAAAAACGAGCCGAGGTTGTCGACCCCGATCAGCGCGCCGACCGAGACCAGGCTGACCGTGCTGACCGAGACGACGCGCACCCCGGCGAGCAGCACCGGGCCCGCGAGGGGAAGCTCGACCGCGATGAACCGCTGCGCGGGCGAGAAGCCGACGGCGGTCGCCGATCCTGCCACGTCACGGGGGACGGAGGAGAACGCATCCGCGGAGGCCCGCACCATGAGCGCCACCGCGTACACCGTCAGTCCGATGACGACGTTCGCCGGGTTGAGGATCGAGGCGCCGACGATGATCGGAACGAGCACCAGGAGCGCGAGCGAGGGGATGGTGTAGGCGATGTTGCCGAGGGTGAGCAGCACCGAGCGCGCGGCCTTCGAGCGGCTGGCCGCGTAGCCGAGGGGGATGGAGAGCAGGAAGCCCAGGATGATCGGCGGGACGCTCAGTCCCACGTGCTCCAGCACGCGGGTCCCGATGAGTCCGGCGTTCGATCCGATCCATCCCCAGTTCATCAGGCGTCGCCCGCCTGATCGGTCTTGTTCGAGACGCTGCGCGACTTCGGGGTCGGGCTGCCGATGGCCAGCTGTCCGTCGCGGGCGGAGATGAGGCCCACCGGGTAGCCGCCCGAGTCGACGAGGACCCGGTCGTCGCCCGACTCCGGGCGTGCCGTGTCGCTGACGACGAGCCGACGGCGTCCGCGGTCGGCTCCGATGAAGGTCGCGACGAATTCGGTGGCCGGGTTGGCGAGGATGTCGACCGGCGCGCCCTTCTGCACGATGTGGCCGCCGCGCTCGAGCACGACCACCTGATCGCCGAGGAGGAAGGCCTCGTCGATGTCGTGGGAGACGAAGACGATCGTCCTCGCCAACTCGGCCTGGAGGCGCAGCACCTCCTGCTGCAGCTCGTCGCGCACGATGGGGTCGACCGCGCTGAACGGCTCGTCCATCAGCAGGATGTTGGGGTCCATCGCGAGCCCCCGCGCGACGCCCACACGCTGCTGCTGACCGCCGGAGAGCTGCGCCGGGTAGCGCTCGGCCAGCGAGCGGTCCAGTCCGACGGTGTCCATCAGCTGCAGGGCGCGCTCGCGTGCCTGCGCCTTCGGTGTCCCGTTCAGGATGGGGACGGTGGCGATGTTGTCGACCACCCTGCGATGCGGCAGCAGCCCGGAGTTCTGCATCACGTAGCCGATGCTGCGGCGCAGCTTCACGGGCTCGATCGTGGAGACGTTCACGCCGTCGATCTCCACGGCTCCGGAAGTGGCGTCGACCATGCGGTTGATCATCCGCATCAGCGTGGTCTTGCCCGAGCCGCTCGAGCCGACGAGCACCGTGATCTGGCGGGACGGGATGACGAGGGAGAAGTCGTCGACGGCGAGAGTGCCATCCGGGAACCGCTTCGTGACGTCACGGAACTCGATCATCGTCGTGCGTCTCCTGCCGGTTAGCGATCACCGATTCACGCGCACCGGTCTGAGCTCACGAGCAACCGGTGCTGTCCGAGGGTATGCGAGATCACCGACACCGTGCAGGCCGCGCACCTCCCGGTGTCGTCCCGTTACGGCATCCGGGGCGCAGAGTGCGGGGTCAGCGCTGATCGAACTGCGCGAGCATGGCGGCACGTCCTCGCGCCAGGAAGCCCGGGTCGCCGGCGGCGTCGTGTGCGAAGGCCCGCTCGATCAGCGCATCCGCGACGACGAGCGCCGCCTCGGTCGCGACGAGCGACTCCCCGTCGTCGGCCACCCCGTAGGCCTCGACCAGCGCCCGGTGCACGCGGACCGCGAGCTCTGCGCCAGCGGGCGGGGAGTCGACGGGCCGGAGATCGATCACGTCGCCGAAGCGCAGCGACGCGAAGCCGGGCTCGGTGCGGAACGCGTCGACGAGGGCGTCGAACGCCCGCCCGAGGCCACCGCGCCAGTCCTGTGCACCGGGGAGAGCGGCGACGACGGCGTCGCCGACCCGCTCGACGTTGCGCAGCGCGAGGCTCTGCAGCACGGCGATGCGATCGGGGAAGTAGCGGTACACGGTGCCGATCGATGCGCCGGCGCCGTCCGCCACCATCGCGGTGGTGAGGCGCTCGTAGCCGATCTCGTCGACGGTACGGGCCGCGGCATCCAGAAGCGCCGCGAGTCGTGCAGTGCTTCGGGCCTGCACGGGTTCGTTGCGGATGAGGGCGGCAGCAGAGCGGGTGGCGGTTTCCTGAGTGGTCATGGGGGGTCTCCTCGATGCCTGATCCGAGCCCGAGTGTAGCGATCCGGGACATGAGCCGACCCCGACGATGCCCGTGACACACTGAGAAAATGCACAGCCCGCGGAAGCCGTCCGACGCTGCCGCGGGTCCGCGCGCTCTCCACGTGGCGGCGCGGATCGACGACGCCGTGCACCGCCTCCGCCGCAGCAACGGCCGCCGCCGCGGCCTGGTGCCCACCGTCCTGCCGTTCACCGGGTACGGCGGGCCCGGCTGGGTGCGTGTTCTATGCCGCGTCGTTCTGGCCAAGCCCGGCACCGACAGCGGTGCGAGGACGGGCCTGCGCGGCTGGCGCAGCTTCACGAGCGTGCCCGTCGGCGGAGCCCCGGTCACCGTCCGGGCGGGGGGCGCCGAGAGCGTGACCCATGCCGATCGCGGCGGGGTCGTCGATGCCCGGGTGGAGCTCGATCTGCCCGCGGGGTGGTCCGAGATCGAGCTGACCGTGTCGGGATCGCCGCCGGTCGCCGCGCGCATCTTCCGGGTCGGCGATGACGTGGAGTTCGGGATCGTCTCCGACATCGACGACACGGTGATGGTGACGGCGCTCCCCCGGCCGTTCCTCGCCGCGTGGAACAGCTTCGTGCTCAACGAGCACGCCCGGAATCCGGTGCCCGGGATGGCGGTGCTCTACGAGCGCCTCCTGCGCGCCCATCCGGGATCTCCGGTCGTCTACCTCTCCACCGGGGCCTGGAACGTGGCCCCCACCCTGCGGCGCTTCCTCGGGCGGAACCTCTACCCGGCGGGGGCGCTCCTGCTGACCGATTGGGGACCGACCTACGACCGCTGGTTCCGGAGCGGTCCCGAGCACAAGAGGCAGAACCTGCGGCGCCTGGTCGACGAATTCCCGAACGTGCGCTGGCTGCTCGTCGGCGACGACGGCCAGCACGACGAGGAGCTGTACGGCGAGATCGCGGCGGCGGCGCCCGAGCGCATCGCCGGGGTGGCCATCCGCATGCTCTCCCCCGCGGAGGCGGTGCTCGCGGGCGGACGCGCCCAACCCGGTCGCGGGAGCGCTCCGGTGCCGCACGTCTCGGCCCCGGACGGTGCGGGACTCGACGCGCGCCTGGGAGAGCTCGGGCTGGTCTGAGCGTCCCGGTCGGCCGGGTGCCGTGGACCGTCCGGCCCGACGCGCCGACCACCGTGACCGACCTCGACGGTCCGCGCTAGTCTGGACACGCCATGTCCCCCGAATGGCGGACCCGACGGCCGGACCCCCCCACCGGCCCAGGGCAATCCTCTTCACCCGAGAGGTCCAGCGTTCGCGCTGGGGTCGTTCCCGCCGTCGTGACCGGAGGCGGTGTCCGCACCGCGCTGGTCACGACGCGCGGGGCGATCGGGGACGCGTCCGCGGGCCGACCGAGCCGGTGTCGGACCTGGTGGGGATGCTGAAGCCATGACGCGCGCGTTCACCGCTGATCACCGGCGACTCACCGCCCTCCGCCTCGAGGCCCAGCGCATCGCGCGTCCGGAGGGGGACCCTGCCGCGGTGGTAGGGCACCTCCTCGCCCTCCAGGCGCAGGACTACCCCGGCGCCCTCTGGTCCGTCGGGCTGCGGTGCGCCCGGCCGGACCGCGCCGCCGTCGAGCGCGAGCTCGAGGAGGGCGACCTCGTCCGCTCCTGGCCCCTGCGCGGCACCTTGCACCTGATCGACCGGCGGGACCTCGGTTGGCTGCTGCAGCTGACGGCCGAACGCATCGAGCGCTCCGTCGCGGCGCGGCACCGCGCCCTCGGACTCGACGAGCGGGACATCGCCCGCGCCGCCGCGATCGTCGACGAGCGCCTCGACGGTGCGCGGCTGGGACGCCGCGATCTGCTCGGCGCCCTCGCCGACGGTGGGATCCCGACCGACGGGCAGCGCGGAGCTCACCTGCTCGGCGCCCTCGCGCGGCGCCGCCGCATCGTGCTGTGCTCGAGCACCCGATGGGCGCGCTGGGCGGACCGGATCGGGCCGACCGAGCCGGTGTCGCGGGAGGACGCGCTCGACGCGCTCGCGCTGCGCTACTTCACCGGGCACGGACCCGCGACGGCCCGCGACCTGGCCTGGTGGTCGGGTCTGCCCCTCGGTGAGATCCGGCCCGCGATCGAGCGCGTCCGGGAGCGCCTGGAGACGATGACCGTCGACGGGGTCGAGTACCTGCACCGCCCCGGTCTGGTCGGGGCGGTGCAGGGCGCCTACGCGCTGCCCGGCTTCGACGAGTACGTGCTCGGGTACGGCGACCGCCGTGCGCCGCTGGCCGGGGCGCCGCTCGAGCGGGTCGTCCCCGGGGGGAACGGGATGTTCCTGCCGACGATCGTGATCGACGGGGAGATCGTCGCCACGTGGCGCCGGAGCCCGCCGGGGTCGGGGCGGGTCGTGCTGGACACCCCGGGTCCGGTGCCGCGGCGGCGGGCGCCCGCCGTACGTGCGGCGCTGCGCCGCTGGGGCCGCTTCACCGGGCAGGTCGTCGAGGCCGAGGTCTGAGCCGGCGGTCGCTCAGGAGCTGCCGGTGTGGGCGAGCCAGGTGAAGCTCGCGAACTCCTCCACGGTGATCCCGAGGACCTCCAGCTGCTCGGCGGCGCGGGTGCGCAGCTCGGGGATAGCGGCGCCCTCGCGCACCAGCAGATCGACACCCGCGGGGGTCACCACCGAGCGGTGGAATCGGATCGCGGCGACCTCGCCGTCGATTCCGGTCACCTCCCAGCGTGAGCGCAGCATCCTGAGCATCCCGGCTCCTCGCCAGACGAACCCGCCGCCCGGCCGCCAGCGATCGACCCCCTGGATCTGACGCAGGCCCTGCCGCGCGTGCCGGTACTCCACGACGTCGCCCAGCGTGAGCGGAGCGGACCTGCGCAGCCGGTACTCGATGGTCGGGTCGCTGCGGTCGCCGCGGATCCAGGCCGGGAAGTTCGTCGCCCTGATCGTCCAGCGGCCGGGAAGGGCGACGGCCAGAAGGTCCGGTCCGGGAGTCATCGGCCCCAGCGTACGACCGCCGCCACCGCCTCAGCTGTGCGCCGTGCCGGGGTCGCCCGGGACGTCCGCGCCGGTGCGCGGCCGCTCCGACCCGGCCACCGTGGTCGTGCGATTCCGGATGCCGACGAACGAGGTGATACCGCCGACGACCAGCATGACCGCGGTGATGATCATCCCGCGATCGAACGCGGCCAGGTCGAGCCGGGAGCCGACCAGCACGCCGATGAGCGCGATCGCGAGGAGCCCGGCGACCCGGGACACCGCGTTGTTGACCGCGGAGGCGATCCCGCTGCGCTCGGTCCGGATCGATCCGAGGATCGCGGACGTAAGCGGCGAGACGGTGAGGGTGAGCCCGATCCCGAACACGAGGATGCCCGGCAGCACCTGCGTCCCGTAGTCGAAGTCGGCTCGCACGAAGAGCAGCAGCAGCGCCCCGACGGCCATGACCAGGGGCCCGACGGTCATGAACGCGCGAGGGCCCCAGCGACCGGCGAGAGACCCGACCCGCGAGCTCAGCGCGATCATGATCACCGTCGTGGGCAGGTAGGCGAGCCCGGCGAGGGTGGCCGGCAGCCCGGCCCCTTGCTGCAGGTAGATGCCGAGCACGAAGCCGTTCAGCGACAGCGCGCCGTAGATGAAGAAGGTCGCGATGTTGCCCGCCCAGAAGTTGCGCACCCGGAACAGGGCCAGCGGCAGCAGTGGCGAGGCGACGACGCGTTGGCGCATGAGGAAGATCGCGAACGCCGCGACGCCGCCGATCAGCGCGACGAGCACGAGCGGATCGCTCCAGCCCAGCCGCGGCTGCTCGATCAATCCGAACACGAACGCCCCGAGACCCCCTGCGCAGAGGATCGCGTCCAGCCAGTGCACCCGAGCGCCCTCGGTGCGGTGATCCACGTGACCGAGACGGTGCAGGAGCACCATCGTGGCCGCGATGGGGAGCACGTTGATGAGGAACACGAGGCGCCAGCTGAGCAGGTCGACGAACGCGCCGCCCAGCACCGGTCCGGCGACCATCGCGCCCGTCGTCGCCGCGGTCCAGATGCCGATCGCCCGCGCCTGCGCCGCGTCGCGGAAGGTGGAGGTGAGCAGAGCCAGGGAGCTCGGCACCAGGAGGGCGCCGGCGATGCCCTGCAGCAGCCGCCCCACGACGAGCATCTCGGGAGTGACCGCCGCCGCGCAGAGGAGCGACGTGACCCCGAAGGCGATGAGCCCGACCCGCAGCACCAGGATGCGTCCGAACGCGTCGCTGACCGATCCCGCCACGAGGATCAGCGACCCGAGGGTGACGAGGTAGCCGTCGACCACCCACTGCTGGGTCGCCAGGCCCCCGCCGAGCTCGCGGTCGATCGCCGGCAGGGCCACGTTCACGACGGTGCCGTCGAGGAAGGAGACGAACGAGGCGAGGATCGCGATCGTCAGCACCCGTCTCTGCTCCCGCGTCACGCGCTCACGCTAGCCCTCGGGCGCGGCGTCGCGCCGGTCGACCTGGTCGGCTCGGTCGACCTCCCGCGCGATGACGTCGATGGCGAGCGGCGAGAGGATCGGCGCGAAGTGCCCGGCCATCCGCAGCGGCACGTTGCGGGCCCCCGGCAGGCGCGACCCCTCCGGGATGTGCGGGTCGAACAGCGGATAGATCGAGGTGATCCGCGCCTCGACGGTGCTGGCGTCGGCGAGCGCGACGATCGTGGCATCCGAGATGCGGAAGTCGCGCAGCGGCCGGCTCAGCATCCAGCTGGCCATCGTCGAGCCGCGGAACGGCGTCGCGACCGCGACCAGTCGCTGGATCCGCTCGTCGGCGTCCTGGGACAGCAGCAGCTTCCCGATCAGGCCGCCCTTGCTGTGCGCGACGAGAACGATGCGGCGCAGGTCGCGTTCCTGGAGCACGCGCCGGACCACCGCCGCACTCTCGGTCACCCGCAGCTGGTTGCGCCCGAGCTCGGGCAGCGCGATCACCGGATGCCCCTCGCGGTTCAGTCGGTCGCCGATCGGCCCGAGGTAGTGCCAGGGCTCGAAGACGCCGGGGAGGAGCACCACGGGAGCGCGGTCGCCGTGCGCCCACCAGCTCGGCGGATGCGCGCCGTGCGGCCGCAACCGCAGGCGCATCGCGTTCGGGTAGTCGGCCGCGAAGAAGCGCAGCGCCCGCGGGAGCGAGGCTCCGGGGATCTCCCAGCGCGGGAGCGGCAGGCGGCGATCCGGCATCCCCCCGACCCTAGGCCGACGGGCCGACCCTAGGCTGGCGGGATGGATGCGGGGTCGAACTGGGCAGGCAACATCCGGTACGCGGCCCGGGAGCTGCACCGCCCGACGAGCATCCCGGAGCTGCGCCGGACCGTCGCTCTGAGCCGCGGGCTGCGTCCGCTCGGCTCGCGTCACAGCTTCAGCGCCATCGCCGACACCCCGGGTGATCTCGTCGACGTGACCGCCCTGCCGCGGGAGTTCGAGCTCGACGAGGACGCCATGACCGTCACCGTGAACGCCGGGGTCCGCTACGGGGAGCTGGCTCCGACGCTCGACCGCGCCGGCTTCGCGCTCAGCAACCTGGGCTCCCTGCCGCACATCACCGTGGGCGGCGCCACCGCGACCGGCACCCACGGATCCGGCGACGGCAACGGCACCCTCTCCCGTCAGGTGGCCGGCCTCGAGCTGGTCACCGTCGACGGCGATCTGACCCGGATCTCCCGCGGCGACGCGGACTTCGAGGGCGCGGTCGTGCACCTGGGCGCGCTCGGGGTCGTCACGCGGGTCACGCTCGACGTCGTCCCGCGCTTCACCGTGCGTCAGGACGTCTACCGCGGTCTCTCGTGGGGCGACGTGCTCGAGCACTTCGACGAGCTCACCTCGGCGGCGTACAGCGTGAGCATGTTCACCTCATGGGCGGGGGAGGACTTCGGCGACCTGTGGCTCAAGTCGACCGGTGAGCTGCCCGAGGAGCTGTACGGGGTCCGGCCTCTCGCGGAGAGCGTGGGGCTCGCCGGGGGGGAGTCCGCGAACACGACCCGGCAGGGCGGCGTCGAGGGCGCCTGGTTCGAGAGGCTGCCGCACTTCCGTCTCGGCTTCACCCCCTCCAACGGCGAGGAGCTGCAGACCGAGTACCTCCTCCCCCGCGCCCGGGCTCAGGAGGGCATCCGCCTGATTCGCGAGCTCGCCGACCGGATCGCGCCGCAGCTGCTCATCACCGAGCTGCGCACGATGGCCGCCGACGATCTGTGGCTGAGCGGCGCGTTCGGGACGGATGCGGTCGCCCTCCACTTCACCTGGAAGCCCCACGCCGAGGAGGTCGGGGCGCTGCTGCCGCAGCTCGAGGAGCGGCTGCTGCCGCTCGGCGCGCGTCCGCACTGGGGCAAGCTCTCGGCCGCGACCGACCTGGCCGCGCTCTATCCGCGGATCGACGACTTCCGCGCGCTCGCGGACCGCTGGGACCCGCGGGGGAAGCTGCGCAACCGATTCCTCGACCGCCGCCTCTTCTCCTGAGGCGCGCCGGTCATCCGCGGCACGGGGGACGCGGCGGGGCCGGGTCAGGCCGGGACGGAAGCGGATACGGGGGCCGGCTCGGACTCGGTCGCGAGCAGTTCGCGGACGCGCGGGATCACCGTCTCGCCGTAGAGGCGGATGGAGTCCATGAGCTGGCTGTGCGGCATCGGGCCGCTCGAGTACTTCAAGTCGAAGCGGTCGAGACCGAGCGCGGCGACCGTGGCCGCCATCTTGCGGGCCACCGTCTCGGGCGACCCGACGTAGAGCGCGCCCTCGTCGACCTCGTGCTCGTAGACGTCACGGGTGACCGGCGGCCATCCGCGGTCACGGCCGATGCGGTCGCGGTTCGCGCGGAAGTGCGGCCAGAGCTGCTCGCGGGCCGCCTCGTCGGTCTCGGCGATGTGCCCGGGCGAGTGCACCCCCACGGGCAGGCGGTCGTACCCGTACTGGTCGAGAGCACGGTGGTAGAGGTCGACGTAGGGGGCGAAGCGCTGCGCCTGGCCGCCGATGATCGCGAGCATGAGCGGAATCCGGTAGTGCGCCGCGCGCACCACCGACTGCGGGCTGCCGCCCACCCCGACCCAGGCGCGGAGGCGGCCCGACTCGGTCTTGGGGTACACCTGCTGGTCCACGAGCGGTGGCCGCAGGGTGCCCTGCCAGGTGACCGCGTCCTCGTCGAGGAGGTGCGAGAACAGGTCGAGCTTCTCCTCGAAGAGCTGCTCGTACTGGGCGAGGTCGAAGCCGAAGAGAGGGAACGACTCGGTGAACGAGCCACGCCCGAGCTGCACCTCCGCGCGCCCGTGGGAGACGGCGTCCAGAGTCGCGAACTTCTCGTACACGCGCGCGGGGTCGTCCGAGCTCAGCACCGTGACCCCGGTGGCGAGCAGGATGCGCTCGGTGCGCGCCGCGATCGCCCCCAGCACCACCTCGGGTGCCGAGATCGCGTAGTCCTCGCGGTGGTGCTCGCCCAGCGCGATCGCGTCCACGCCCAGCTCGTCGGCTAGGACGGCCTGGTCGACGACGTCGCGGATGGTCTGCGCCTCTGAGGTGGGTGCGCCGGAGTCGTCCACGGTGACATCCCCGAAGGTCCCGAGTCCGAAGGCCGTCATCCTGTCCCCTTTTCCATGCGTCTGCATGGATCGGGTAACGCGCCGGGCACCTCCGGCATTCCCCACCTGCCCGCCGCACGGGAGACACTGGCCCGATGCCGTTCGTCGACACCGCGGGCCGCCCGCTGGACCAGACCCCGCTGCTCTACCGCGGCGGGCCCTGGTTCCAGCTGACCGAGGGCTTCGCGTGGGTCGACCCCGCGGACGGCACCGCGTGGGCGGTGCCGCCGCACGACCCCTCCCGCCCGCCATCCGACCCGGGCAACGGCACCGACCTCGCCAGCGTGCCGCCGTTCCTCTGGGGCCTGGTGGCCAGCTACGGCCGGCAGACCCTCCCCGCGATCCTCCACGACCGGCTCGTCGACGACGTGCCCGAAGCGGCTCCCGCGGGCGAGCGGATGCGGCGACGGCGGGAGGTCGACGAGGTGTTCCGTCGCGCGCTGGTCGACGCGGGTGTCCCCGATGTGCGCGCGCGCACCATGTGGTGCGCCGTCCGGCTGCAGGCGTACTGGCGCATCCGGCCCGCGCTCGGCGCACTGCTGACGGCGCAGTTCCTCGTCGGCGTCGCCGCCTGCGTCGCGGCGGTGGCGCTCGCCGCGCAGGGGCATCCGCTGTTCCTGCTGCTGCTCCTCGTGCCGGGTGCCCTCGCTCCGGGGTGGGGCTCCGAACTCCCGTTCGTGGTGTCCGCCGGCTACCTTTCCGCGCTCTACGCGCCCTTGGTCGTCGCCGCGGCGCTCGCCTCCGGGGTGGAGTTCGTGATCGCGCGTCTGCTCTGGTGGGCGGGCAGGCGCCGGGGAGCGCGACCGACGCCCGGTCCGCTGCTGCGGGCCGCGACGACGCCGCGCCGCGGGGCATCCGAGGCGCGGCGCATGAGTGAGAATGAGGGATCATGACCGGGTCGCACGAGATGACCGCGAGTGACGCCAGCCCCACCGAAGCCGAAAGAGAGACCGTGCAGGGCGACCTCTTGATCGGCAGCTACAACCTGTGGAAGAACAACGCGAGTCATGAGCTCGAGCGCCTGGTGGAGGATCACCGGCTCGACGTGCTCTGCCTCCAGGAGGCCGACAGCGCGAAGCTGCCTCCCGCGATCGGCCCGCTGCACCGCAGCGCCGCCACCGAGCGCAACCGGCTCGGCCTGGCGATCTACCACCGCGCCGACGAGTTCGAGATGATCGACAGCTCGATCTTCACCCTGCCGAAGTCGTTCCACGACCACCTGATGTCCCCCGGCGAGGATCGCCTGCTCGCGGTGCGGCTGCGCGATCCGAGGGACGGCAACGAGCTCGTGGTCGCTTCGTTCCACGCCGCACCCCTGACCACCGTCAACTCGGCCCGCCGGCGCCAGATCAAGCTCGCCCACGGCTTCCTGGCCGAGTGGGCCCCGGAGCTGCCGATGGTGATGGTCGGCGACTACAACTACCCGTGGTTCCGGCAGGGCCTCGCGAAGCGGATCGTGCGCTCCGGCCACGAGATCACCTTCAGCGACTCGCACACCTACCGGCGCTACCGGTACATCCGTGGTCACTTCGACTTCGTCACCTCGCTCAAGGTGCGGATCGAGTCGGTCGCCTCGCTACCGAAGGGCGCCTCCGACCACATGCCGATCCTCGTCCGCGCGAGCGTCGCGGTCTGACCCGGGCGCGAGACGCCCGTGGTGCGCAGCGCCGGGATCCTGCTGAGCCGACGCGGCGGCGCGGAGGTGCTGCTCGGGCACATGGGTGGTCCGTTCTGGGCACGCCGGGAGGAGCGGGCCTGGTCGATTCCCAAGGGCGAGATCGATCGCGCGGAATCGGACCTCGAGGCGGCTGTGCGCGAGTTCGGCGAGGAGCTCGGCATCCCAGTTCCGGATGCGCCCTACCGGCCGCTCGGCGAGTTCCGCCAGCGCTCGGGCAAGGTCGTCGTGGTGTTCCACGCGGAGGCGGACCTGGACGTCTCGAAGGCCGTCAGCACCCGGTTCGAGCTGGAGTGGCCGCCGCGCTCGGGACGGCTGCAGAGCGTCCCCGAGCTCGACCGCATCCGGTGGGTGCCGGTGGCGGAGGCGCGGCGTCTGCTGGTCGCGGGACAGGTGCCGGTGCTCGACGCACTCTGATCGTCCGCATCGCGGGCGGCGCGAGATGGCACCGTCGTCGCGAGTTGACACGTTCGAACCCGCCGACTCGCGACGACGGTGTCAACTCCCCGACGGATCCGCCGGCACGCGAAGCCAGGCGAACTGGCGCGGCGCGAGCACCAGGCCCGCGCGGAGGTCGAGGCGGGCGCCGCTGACCAGGTCGACGGCGTCCCACGGCATCCCCGACAGCGTCAGGGCGGAGACGGTCTCCGCCTCGTCGCCGACGTTCGCAAGCACGAGCACCGTCGTCGCCGCGCCCGGACGCTGATACGCGAGCAGGTGCGGGCTGCCCGCATCGAAGGGGATCAGCGCGCCCCCGCCCAGCTCGGGCGTCGCGGCTCGCACCTGGATCAGCCGCCGCAGCCGCTGGTAGATCGCGCCGGCGGAGGTGCCGAGGTCGCCGCGCTCGGCGTAGCGCTCGGCCGGGTAGCGCGGCCGGCCGGCCCAGCGGCTGTCGTCGGCCGTGGCGGGGTCGTCGCGGTAGGAGTAGTCGTTCAGCTGGCCGACCTCGTCGCCGAGGTAGAGCAGCGGCACACCGCCCGTGGACAGGATGATGGAGTGCGCGAGCACGATCCGCTCCACCGCCGCCGGGTCGCCGGCCTCGAGACCCGCGAGGGATGCGGTGGTGCCCGCGACGCGGCCGTCGCCGGTGCGCGGGTTCTGCTGGAACGGCACCCCCCGGGCGAAGCTGCCGGGGAAGCGGTCGGTGTAGAAGTCGTTGAGGAACCGGCGGTGCGCGTAGCCGTCGATGCCGAGCTCGGCGGCGTCCTCGTCGGCGAAGGTCCAGCCGATGTCGTCGTGGCTGCGCACGTAGTTGATCCACGCCGTGCCGGCCGGGAGGGCGTTCCGGCGTTCCAGCGCCTGCGCCAGCAGCCGCGCGTCCCGGGTGGCGAGGGTCGACCAGATCAGCGCCATCTGCAGCGGGTTGTAGCTGAGCTGGCACTCCCCCGGGTCGACGTACTGCACCACCTCATCCGGATGCACGATCGCCTCCGACTTGAACAGCACCCCCGGCGCGGCGATGCGGCACACCTCGTTGAAGGCCCGCAGCAGCAGGTGCGCTTCCGGGAGGCTCTCGCAGGTGGTGCCGAGCTGTTTCCAGATGAAGGCGACGGCATCCATCCGGAGGATGTCGACGCCGAGGTTCGCCAGGAACAGCAGCTCGCCCGCCATCGCCCGGAACACGGCGGGGTTCCGGTAGTTGAGGTCCCACTGGTAGCGGTGGAACGTCGACCAGACCCACCGCCCGTCGGGCAGCGGCACGAACGAGCCCGCGTGGTCGTCGGGGAAGATCTCCCGGGTGGTCCGCTCGTACGCATCCGGCAGCTCGCGGTCCGGGAAAATCAGGTAGAAGTCGGCGAAGTCGGGGTCGCCCGCGATCGCGCGGCGGGCCCAGCGGTGCTCGTTCGAGGTGTGGTTGAACACGAAGTCGAGCACCAGCGAGATGCCGTTCGCGCGCAGCGCGTCGGCGAGCTCGCGCAGCTCGTCGATCGAGCCGAGCTCGGGGCGCACGTCGCGGTAGCTCGAGATGGCGTAGCCGCCGTCCGATTCCGGCTCGGGTGCCGCGAACAGCGGCATGAGGTGCAGGTAGGTCAGCCCCAGCTCGACGAAATAGGGGATGCGCGAGCGGATGCCGGCCAGGTCGCCGCCGTACCGGTCGACGTAGCAGACGCCCCCGAGCATCCGGGAGGACTGGAACCAAGCCGGGTCGGTGTCGCGCCGCGCGTCGGAGCTGCGCAGCGCATCCGACCGCGAGGCCCAGGATGCGCGCATGTCCTCGACGAGCAGGTCCAGTTGCTCCGCCGCCCGGGGGTCGGTGCCCCAGATCCGCTCCGCGTACCCGCGCAGGCGCGGCAGGTGCACCTCGAGGCGGCGGGCGAAGCCGTCGTCGGGGGTGCCGTGCGTCACGTCCTGCCCTCCCGGATGCGCGCTCACGCCCCCCGTCGATCCTCGCAGATGGTGTACCCCGGTCCGGGACGACCTCAGGCAGGAGGCAGAAGGACGTTCAGCACCCGGGCGGTGACCGGCGAGGCGAGCACGACGAAGAGAATGACGTTGAGGGTGACACTGGCCCAGAACTCGGCGAGGAACGCGCGTTTGCGGGTCTTGTGGCGGAACAGCTGCTGGGCCACGATCGCGCCGGGCCAGCCGCCGACGAGCCCGAGCAGCAGCATCGAACGCTCGGCGAGCCGCCATCCGCCGTGCACCGCCGCCGACTTGTCGAGGGCGTAGGCGGCGAAGGCGCCGACGCTGGTCGCGACGTAGAGCGCGTGCACCCAGGGCGGCAGGTTCCAGCGCACCGTGGCGACGATGTAGATCGGCAGGAACGCGCCGATCGCGAGGTAGCTGAGCGTGCCGAGGCGCAGCGGGAGGCGGGCACCGCCGGGACGACCGAGGGCGATCCGGCCGGCGGGACGGACGCGGACGGCCTTCGAGCGCCCGTCGGGAGCCGCGTCGAGCTCGAAGCTCAGCTGCTGCCCCTGCTCCGGTCGCGCGACCCCGGGAGGGAATCCGCTGATGTGCACGAACACCTGCGCCCCACCTTCGGCCGGCGCGATGAACCCGAAACCGCGGGCGTCGTTCCAGGTCACGAGCGTGCCCGTGCGGCGAGGGCCTGGGGAGCGCGGTGCGGACATGCTCCGTCGATGGTAAGCGTCGCGACCACAGTGGTCGCCACCTGCGGATCAGCGCCGCAGGGCGCGGAGTACGGGGGCGGGACCGGATGCGGTAAGCGTGAGCTCGGCGCTCGTCGCAGCGAGCGCGCCCCCGAGCACGCCGTCGGCGGAGACGATCTCGACGACCGGTCCGTCGAGCACGATGCGAAGCGGGCCGCCGGACCACGGCATGCTCGAGGTGCCGTCGACGGCGAACAGCACCACGCAGGCGGGCTCGGCTGCCACGCTCAGCACCTGCTGCCCGCCGGCTGAGAGCCGCATCGTGTCGCCTGCGGCGGGTCCCCAGCGCAGGTCGGCGGCTCCGTCCGGAATCACCGTGCCGTCCGGTGCAGGCGCAGCCGTGCCGAGGTAGCGGTCGAGATCCGGATGGGGCGTGACAACGAGGCGGTCGCCGTCGAGCGAGAGGAGGTACGGGATGCTGTGCGCCCCGTTCCAGTTCTCGGACTCGTCGCGCACCCCGCGCATCCAGAACAGCAGGCACGGCCGGCCGGCGGCGTCACGGTAGAACGAGGGCGCGTAGTAGCTCGGGCCGAAGCTCAGCCGGCCCCACCGTCCCGCCTCGAAACGCCCGTCCCGCAGCCGCCCCACTCCGTAGCCGGCGCCGTCGAGCACGCCGTCGGTCCAGACCGAGGTGATGAGCACGTGCCGTCCGTCGAGTTCCACCAGCTGCGGGCACTCCCAGATCGCCCCCGTCCCGGTGCCGTCCGTCTCATGTCGCGAACGGGACGCGACGACACCCTCGGGCTCCCAGCGCTCGAGGTCGATCGAGCGGTAGCCCAGCGCCAGCGCCGTGCCGTCCCGCAGTCCCCCGCCGACGAGCATCCGCCAGCCGGCGACGTCGCGGGTGATGAACGGGTCGCGGAAGGCGACGAGGTCGAGGTCGGCGGGCGGCGTCAGGACGACGGGCCCCTTCTCCCAGCGCTCCCACCCGTCGTCGGTGGGTCGGGCGACGCGGATGCGGCCGGCATCCGGGTTGTCGGAGCGCACCGAGGTGTAGAGGATCGTCGCGTCCCCGGCGTCGTCCACGACGAGGGAGCCGGTCCAAATCCCGTCGTCGCCGTCGCCGGGTTCAAGAGCTGGCGACGTCGCGATGAGGGAGAGCAGGTCGGGGCCGGTCGCGTGACCCCAGCGGCAGCCGAGGTCCCAGACCATGCTGTCCGGCACGTACTGGAAGAAGGCGTGGTAGCGCCCCGCACGCCAGACGATGCCGTGCGGATCGTTAATCCATCCGGTCGGGGCGGTGAAATGGAACAGGGGGCGCACGACCCCACGCTAGAGCGTGGCAGCGGCGCGCCCCCGTCTGGGCTCGGGTGGGCTCAGACCCGGCCCGCCTCGCGGTGGTCGCCGTTCGCGGGGGTCTCGACCTCGTCGATCTCCTCGTGCGCGACCTGCTCGCTCACCTGCTCCTGGTCGGTCACCGTCTCGGTGCCCAGACGCACCCGCTCCACCGGCACGGTCTCCTTGTCGGTCACCACGCGCTCTTCGCTCAGGGTCACCTCGTGCTCCTCCTCGGTCAGGTCGCCGCCCTGCAGCGCCGCACCGCGATTCGCGTCGGTGATCGGCTCGCGCTCCACGACGACCTCCTCGTGGCTGAGCGGCACGGTGGTCGTCACGTTCTCGGTGACGACGTGCTTGCGCAGCCGCGCGCGCCCGGCCTCGACCTTCTCGGTGCCGACGCGGAGGCGCTCCTCGGAGCGGGTCATCGCGTCGTCGGTCTCCGGGCCGGACGTGTCGTGGCCCTCGGTGTGAGCGTGATCGGCATGGTCCGCATCCGTACCGGCGTGATCGTGATGATCGCTGCCGGACGCGTGGTCGCCGTAGTAGCGGTACAGCTCCTCCTCGTCGGCGCTGCTGAGGGCGCCGTCATCGTCGACGCGCGGAGCATCCTTGACGAAATCCTTCGCGAACGGCACGCGCAGCACGCCGCCGGACCAGTCCGCCCGGTCGAGAGGCGCGAAGCTCTCGGAGGTGCCGAACAGCCCGGTCTTGATGGTGACCCAGCTGGGGTCCTGCGTTCCGGAGTCGAGGTAGATCTGGCCGACGGTGCCGACCTTCTTGTCGTCGCTGTCGTGCACGTCGGCGCCGATGAGGTCGTTGACATTCGAGACGGTGAACATGGTGTGTCCTTTCCTTGCGGTGGGGGATTCGAGAAGGTCAGCGTCCGAGACCGGCGCGGTCGACCTTGCGGTGGAAGCGCATCCCGGAGAGGCCGCCGAGCACGGCGCCGATGAGCGACACGATCAGCACGACGATCACCTCGACGACGCCGCCCAGAGTGACGGCGCCGCCGTCGAGGGGGACCTGGGGAAGACTGCTCAGGCGGTTCAGCACGTTGAAGCTGCTGCCCGCGATGGCGCCCAGGATGGCCAGGACGATGGCGATGACGATCGCCCACAGCCAGACGGCCACACCCTGCTTGGCACCGTTGAAGCGCGCCATCCGGCCGGCGACGTAGCCGCCGCAGAAATACGCGACGAGCAGGGTTGCCGCGAGGACGATCCCGCCGACGATGCCCACGGTGGCGGCGTTGTCGCGGGCGGTGTTCGCCGCCTGGCTCGGATCCAGGCCGTTCAGCCCGACGAGGGCTCCGATCGCGGCGATGACCGCGAGCAGGATGACCGCCACGCCGGTCGCCGCGAGCCAGCCGAAGAAGGCGGCACCGAACTTCATGCCGCCGTAGGCATCCTTCTCGCGCTCGAGCACGTCCTCGCGCGTGGTGTTCCCGCGCTCGGCGGCGACGGCTCCGGATGCCGTGGCGTCCGGGTGAGCCGCGGTGCTGCTCTCGGGGTGCGCGGATCGGGAGGAATCGGACATGATGGCCGCCTTCTGTCGGTTCGATGCGGGGCTCCCGGAAGGAACTCGCCGAGCGAGGGCGCGGAAGTGCTCCGGGAGCGAATAGCCGGTCGGCCGGTGCGCGGCAGCCGAACCGGAAGTGGGGCGTGACGTCCGCCCGTTTCTCCAGCCTGTGCTCTGCTCTCGAGCGGGTCAACTTCCCGCCCCGGGGGTTGTGCCACCCCGCGCCGAGGAGTACAACCCGCTGCGACGCGGCCCTTCCGCGGGCATCCGTGGGTTCCGCTGCGGGCATCCGTGGGAGGCTGACACGACGATCGAGGAGGTTCGGATGCGATTGGCGGTCATCGGCGCGACGGGACACGTGGGCGGATACCTCGTCCCCCGACTCGTACGGGCGGGGCACGAGGTGGTGGCGCTGAGTCGCGGCGAGCAACGTCCCTACCACGACGACTCCGCCTGGTCGGAGGTGGGCCGCCGCCGCATCGACCGGGCGACGGCGGAGGCGGAGGGCACCTTCGCGTCGCAGATCGCCGACCTCGACGCCGACGCGGTGATCGACATGATCTGCTTCACCCCGGCATCCGCCGCGTCCCTCGTCGAGGCGCTGCGCGGACGGACCGGGCACCTGGTGGTGTGCTCGAGCATCTGGGCGGCGGGCTGGCTGCGGGAAGTGCCCGGACGCGAGGACGAC
The DNA here is from genome assembly GCA_016212425.1 of Micrococcales bacterium. Taxonomy (GTDB): domain Bacteria; phylum Actinomycetota; class Actinomycetes; order Actinomycetales; family Microbacteriaceae; genus Schumannella. Next base: position 30,589 of record JACRGJ010000060.1, read on the forward strand.
GCGAGCGAGCCGTGGGGCGAGTACGGCATCGGCAAGCGGCGCGTCGAGGAGCTGCTGGCGGCGGAGTCCGCCCGCGACGGCGGCCTGCGCACCACCGCGCTCCGCCCCGGCCACATCTCCGGTCCCGGCTGGCCGGTCATCACCCCGCAGGGCAACCTCGACGGCACGGTCTGGGAGCGGCTGGCTTCCGGCGGCGACGTGCTGCGGCCCGGCTTCGGGCTCGAGACCCTGAATCACGTGCACGCCGACGATGTCGCCCAGGCGTTCGAGCTCGCGCTGCGACCCGAGTACCGCGGATCCGGTGAGCGCTTCACCGTCGTCGCCGAGCGCGCGGCGACCGCGCGCGGACTCGCGCAGCAAGCCGCGGAGGGGTTCGGCCGGGACGCGGTGCTGCGGTTCGCGTCCTGGGACGAGTTCGCGGCGTCCCTGGACCCGGCGGATGCGGAGGCCAGTCGCGAGCACCTCTCCCGCAGCCAGGCGATGAGCAGCGAGCGGGCGCGCGCCGCGCTCGGCTACGCCCCCCGCTACCGCCCGATCGACGCCGTCGCGGAGGCGGTGAACCGGCTCGCCGAGCTCGGGCGACTCGACCTCGGCGGCCACCGCCTGGACGCGGAGCGCGTCGCGTGAGGCTCGTGGCGGGCGTCGACTCCTCGACGCAGAGCTGCAAGGTGCTGATCCGCGACCTCGACACCGGCGCCACCGTGCGGGCGGGGCGGGCGACGCATCCACCCGGCACGGAGGTCGACCCGGCCGCGTGGTGGGCGGCGCTGCAGGAGGCGATCGCCGCGGCGGGGGGACTCGCGGATGTGGCGGCCGTCTCGATCGGCGGACAGCAGCACGGGATGGTGGTGCTCGATGACCGCGGGCAGGTCATCCGCCCCGCCCTGCTGTGGAACGACACTCGCTCCGCCGCCGCCGCGGAGGCGCTGATCGCCGAGTTCGGCGCCGAGGCGCTCGCCGCGCGCACCGGCAGCCGGCCGGTGGCCTCCTTCACCGCCACTAAGCTGCGCTGGCTGCGGGATGCGGAACCGGAGGCCGCCGCGCGGGTGGCCGCCGTCGCCCTCCCCCACGACTGGCTCACCTGGCGGCTGCGCGGTTTCGGACCCGAGCGCCCGGACCTCGACGCGCTCGTCACCGACCGTTCAGACGCCTCCGGCACCGGCTACTGGAGCCCCGCATCCGGCGCCTACGACCGGGAGCTGCTGGTCGCCGCGCTCGGGCGCGACGCGATCCTCCCGCGGGTGCTGGGCCCGGCCGACCGCGCCGGCACCGTCGAGGCGACGGCGACGGTGGTGGGCGCCGGAGCGGGCGACAACGCGGGCGCCGCCCTCGGACTCGGGGCGGCGGAGGGCGACGCGGTGGTCTCGATCGGCACCAGCGGCACCGTGTTCGCGGTCAGTGACACGCCGACCGCGGATGCCTCGGGCGCGGTCGCCGGGTTCGCCGACGCCTCCGGGCGCTTCCTCCCCCTCATCGCGACCCTCAATGCCGCGCGGGTGCTCGAGACGATGGCGGCGCTCCTCGGCGTGGAGCTGGACGAGCTGGGTCGCCTCGCGCTGGCCGCCGCCCCGGGATCCGACGGCGCGGTGCTCCTGCCCTACTTCGCCGGGGAGCGCACGCCGAACCTGCCCGATGCGACCGCGAGCCTGCTCGGTCTCACCCTCACCTCGACCACGCGGGAGAACCTCGCCCGCGCTGCGGTGGAGGGGATGCTGTGCGGGCTCGCCGACGGGCTGGATGCGGTGCTCGCCCAGGGCGTGCCGGTGCGGCGGCTGCTCGTCATCGGCGGGGCGGCGCAGAGCCCGGCGGTGCAGCGGATCGCGGCTCAGGTGTTCGAGGTTCCCGTCGAGGTGCCCGAGCCGGCGGAGTACGTGGCCGGCGGCGCCGCCGCGCAGGCCGCGTGGGCGCTCACCGGGGAGCGGCCGGCCTGGCCGCTGGCGACCGCCGCGCGACCGGACGACGCGACCGAGCCGGTCATCCGGCAGCAGTACGCGCGCGTCGCGCCGCGCTGACCGA
>JACRGJ010000004.1 GCA_016212425.1 Micrococcales bacterium
ACCGGGAGGACTACAACCACGTCCGACCGCACGAGGCGATCGCCTGGAACCGACCCGCCGAGGTCCACACCGGCCTCGCCGATCCCACCATCCCCAACTTCGAACAAGAAGAAATCCTGCCAACTACTTGACGCGGGACAAGAGGTCCGGCCATCGGCCGGGCCTTTTTCGTTGGTTGCGCCAGTAGCCGCGGGTTGCTTGGAGGTGGTGCATACTTCCGGCGCGGCGGATGCTGACATGTCCGTTTCTGTCGACTCGGTCGTAACGGAGTGGTCCTGCCCCAGTAATCCAGACCGGCGGCTTAGAGAGTGGCGGCGGTTGTCAGGTGCTGGTTTTCGAACTCTAGCGGGGCGGCCCAGGCGAGGGTTCCGTGCCGTCGGCGGCGGTTGTGGAAGCCCTCGATGTATTCGAAGATCGCGTTCGCTAGCTCGATCCGAGTGGTCCAGCGGCGGCGGTTGAGGAGTTCGACTTGCATGCGCGCCCAGAACGATCCGGCGACGGCGTTGTCGTAGGGGTCTCCGACGGTGCCAAGCGAGGGCAGCGGGCCGGCGTTTCTGGCGCGGGCGGTGAAAGCCCAGGAGGTGAATTGGCTTCCGTGATCCCCGTGGATCACCGTCTCCGGGAAGGGGCGGCGGAAGTCGATGGCCATTCCGAGGGCGTTGGTGGCCAGTTCGGCGCGTTGGGTGGAGTCGATGGCCCAGCCGACGACGCGGCGGCTGAACACGTCGATCACCACGCAGCAGTAGTGCTTGCCCTTTCGGGTGGGCTGTTCGGTGATGTCGGTGACCCAGAGACGGTTCGGTCCCGACGCGGTGAATTGCCGCTTCACCCGATCGGTCACGGTGACCCGATGAGGGATCTGCTTGCTGCGTCGCCGCAGCGGCAGCCCGGCCAGCGAGGAGCGGTGCATGAGAAGCGCCACGGTGTTGTGCCCGACGGTGATGCCGTGTTCGCGGTGCAGCTCGGCTCGGACCGGGAGGCGGCCGTAGGTGCCGTAGGAGGCGTCGTGGATCTGGCCGATCAGATCGGTCAGGAACGCGTGCCGAATCGCCCGGGCCGACGGAGCACGGTTTCGCCATTCGTAGTAGCCGGAGGTCGACACGCCCACGGCGTGGCAGGCGCGGCGGATACGGACTCCGTCAGCGTGGAGTTCGTCCACGAGACGGAACCCTTCTTTTGGGGGCACCACCTGCTCCACCGCCGCGGCCGCTTTCCGCAGGATCTTGACCGCTTCCTTCAGATCCCGGATCCGCGCCCTCGCCGCCGCGAGAGCCTTCGATTCCACCCGCGCCGTGTCCGGCTTCAGTCCCCGGTCGACGAGATCCTGCTGCTTCCACCGGTAGAGGCACGACGGCGCGATCCCGAGCAGACCCGCGATCTCCACCACAGTTGGGCCAGAGCGGATCAGCTCCATAGCCCGCTCACGGAACTCGGATGGATAAGGACGTGGCATGCGATCACTTCCTTATCGGACGTAGCCACATCCTCCCAACCATCCGTTCCGGATTACTGGGGCAGAACCATGGTCTGGTTGGGGTAACGCTTGCGATCTCGGGACTTGACGAAGTCCGCTCCGTCGAGGGCAGTGTGCCGAATCGACCGGCCGGGGCTGCGAAGTATCCTCGCACCAGCCCACCCGGCGGTTTCGGGGATAGCGCCACCCACTCGAACGCAGCGTCAAGAGCCGGCTCGAGATCCGTGTCGTGAGTGCAGAGGATCACCACCTCGGCAGCGGATGTGGCGGCCATCCTTGTAAAGTCGAGAGCCACACGGACATCGATGCCCTTCTCCTGCGCGATCCGCACTCCGCGCTGAGTGAAGTACTTCAAAGTCCGGTACTCGACAGAGACACGCCGATCGCGAGTCCACTCGGAGCGCTGTGCCTGGTTCGACGCGTATAGCAGGGCGTTCTCGTGATTACTAGCTGCGCCTCGAAAGACGTGCACACCCGCAAGTTCAACCGGCTCCGGTGCGTGCGAGGAGCCACCCGTGGCAGCGCGGTTTCGAGCAGAGACGACTTGCTCTGCGAATAGCAGCGGGTGGATGACGCAGTCTCGAGCCATCGTGCCAGGGGGCGCGAAGACATCTCATCCGGTCAGGTGGATGTTCTGGTAGTCGATGACGAGAATCGCTGAGTGCGGCAAGAGACTCCTGAAACGAAGAAGCCCCACCAGTCCCGGAGGACGGTGGGGAACAACGAGAACACGCTAACAGCACCCTGGATCCGCGCTGGCCCCCCAAACGGGGGGTACGAGGTACGGACTCGTCCGCCAAGAAGGGCAGACATTCAGGTTCTCACTCCTCGCCGGGGCCTCTCGAGACCGGCGAACGCGTCCCTCACCATCCTCACGAGCGAGCGCGGCGTGTGATCGGGATCGGTCCCGATGCACAACTCGGGCCGCCGGAGCTCGCCGTGCAACTCGTAGGGCAGCGCCGCTGTGGGGAAGGAGTGCACGTCGATGATCGTCGCCGACCCGTGGCGGGCGAGAACCCGGTCGACCAGATCGGCGAAACGCGACGCATACGCGTGCAGGTACTCGGCGACGACCGAGCGGTCGCGGTCGGTGGGTCGCCGGATCTCCTGTCGCCGGGAACCGTGGGTGTAGAGCACCCCCATGCCGACCGCGTTCATCTCCTCGGTCTCGTCCGGAAACCGCTCGACGTCGACGACGAGCCGGGAGAGACCGCTGCGCACGATGCTGGCTGTCGAGGCCGCACCCGCGATACGGTCCGTCGCGGCGTCGGTCAGAGCATTCAGCTCCGCCAGGATCGCCGGCTCGGCTACCACGAACGACGCACGCAGCTCATCCGGGATGAATTGGCCGGCGTGGGGCACGTGCAGGATCACGGAACTCGCGTCGGACCGGTCCTCGACGTGGATGTGCCGCAGCAGATCGACCGGCGCGTCCGGACTCGCCTGCTCCCGGTGGTTCTCCGTCATCCGTCGCCGCCCTCCACGGAGGCGCACCTCCATCGCACGTGCCGCGAGCGGTGCGCCGCGGCCCGTTCCTCCCCGAGGGCACTCGGCCGACGGAGGCGGGGTTGCCGGGCAGCCGGCTCGGTACTGTCAGCAGCCACTCGTGAACCTGCGCCGATGCTGGCACGGGCTTCGATGGCGAGCAACTCCGCGCCGTGCGCTCCGGTCCGCGAGAACGGTGCCTGATGCCAGGGTCAGGCGCGAACTCCGTGCTCGTACGCCCAGATGACCAGCCCGATCCGGTCGCGGACCTCGAGCTTCAGCAGCATGTGCGACACGTGGGTCTTCACGGTCGCTTCGCCGACGTGCAGCTCGGCCGCGATCTCGGCGTTGGCGCGGCCGCGAGCCACGAGAGCGAGGACATCCCGCTCCCGCTCGGTCAAGTCCGTGATCACCGCCCCCGGCCGAGCCGGCGGAGGCGTGACGACGAAACGCTCGATCACGCGCCGAGTCACCTCGGGAGCCAGCAGCGCGTCCCCCCGCGCGATGACCCGCACGGCCTCGACGATCGCTTCCGGCGGCGCGGTCTTCAGCAGGAATCCGCTCGCACCCGCGGACAGCGCCTCGAACAGGTAGTCGTCGCGGTCGAAGGTGGTGAGCACGAGCACACGGATGCCGGGACCCGCGTCCGTGATCGTCCGGGTGGCCGCGAGGCCATCCGTCCCCGGCATCTGCACGTCCATGCACAGCACGTCGGGGGCGAGTGTCTGCGCGGCCGCGATCGCCGCGGCACCGTCGGCCGCCTCCCCGACGACCTCGATCCCGGGCGTCGCTTCGAGGATCGTTCGAAGACCGGTCCGGATCATCTCGTGGTCGTCCACCAGGACCACGCGCACCCGCTCGCTCATGACGGCAGGGGCACATCGACACGGACCCGGTACCCCTCCGGCGAGGGGCCGGCCTCGAAGGTGCCGCCGATCGCGGCGACGCGCTCGCGCATGCCGAGCTGACCCAACCCGTGCATCGACGACGGCGAGGAGTCGCTGGCGCCTCCGTGGTCGTCGATGCGCAGCTCGAGCGCGTCCGACGACACGTGCAGCCGGACATCGGCCCGCGCTCCCGGGCCCGCGTGCTTCCGCACGTTCGTCAGCGCCTCCTGCACCACCCGGTACAGCGTGAGGGCCGTAGCCGCTGAGAGGCGCCGTGCATCGCCGGTCACCGACCAGGAGGTGGGGGTGCCGGCGCGGTCCGCTGCCCGCACCAGGTCGAGGATCTGGTCGATCCCGAGGGTCGAGGTTGCGTGCGCCGGCTCATCCGGGATGTCCTCGGCGCGCAGGGTGAGGAGCATCCCATGCAGTTCCTCGACCGCCTGCCGGGCATTCTGCTCGATGGCGCTCAGGGCTTCGGACGCCTTCGCGGAATCGGTGTCGAGCACCCAGCGGGCTGCGCCGGCCTGCAACCCGATCACGCTCACATGGTGGGCCACGACATCGTGCAGCTCCCGCGCGATCCGCAGCCGCTCGAGGGCCACCGCCTGCTGCGCGGTTCGCTTCCGTTCTCGAACCAGCTCGGACGTGCGCACCTCCAGCGACGCCCGCCGGCGCGCCGAGCGCCATGCGGTCTCGCCGAACGCGACACCGGCTGTGAGGTAGAGCGCGCTCGAGAGAGCGGCGAGACCGAGCGTGGCGGAGGCTGACAGGTTGCCGATCTGCGCGGGCAGCCGCGTGGGTGCGCTGACGGCGACCCCCGCCAGCAGCACGACGAACGCCACCACCAAGGCCGCGCGCACCACGAATGCGCGCTGCCGATCCCGGCTCCACGCGCCGACGCTGTAGAGCGCGATGAACGGGGCGATCTGGTTCACCAGCGGTTCGGGCTGCACCGTCAACTCGCCGGTGAGGAACACGGCGGTCACGAGGACGGACACCGCCGCGGGGTACCGGCGGCGCCACGCGAGCGGCACCGTGATGGCCACGGCCCACGCGATGTCGAACCAGAGCGGGGCATCGCGTGCCGCCGAGGCGGTGAGGGGGATCGTGATGGCCGTGCAGGCCAGCAGCAAGGCGGCGATCCCGGCGTCCACGAGCCGGTCTCGGCGGCTGACCGGACGTTCCCAGTCGTCCGCGGCGGGATCGGGTGCGGCGGATGCGGGCGTCACGCCTCCGACCGTACGGAGCGCGAGCCCGATGCGCATCCGCCTGCCTGGGGAGCAGCCTGCCTCCCCCGAGCGGAGGAGGCAGGCGGGGCCGACGACGTCGGTATCACCGCGAAGGCGCACGGGGGGTGGCCTTCAGGCGCGGCGCGGCCTGCGGCGCCCACCGGAATGTGCGGGCAACGGCGAGGACGAGCACGATCGCGCAGATCCCGGCCCATCCCGCCCACCCGAGCGGCGAGGCCACGATCGACACCGCACCGCCGCTCACGAGAACGGTGAGGAAGATGCCCGTCGACCCGTTCAGCGCGCCGTGAGCGAACGTGCTGGGGTACACCGAACCCGACCGCATCCGCAGCCAGCCGTAGAAGCACCCGATCGTGGTCGTGGTCACGATCATCAGCAGGACCGCGATCGGGTTGGTCGTGTTGTAGTTGTAGCCCAGCAGAATCGCCGGCGTGTGCCAGAGCCCCCACAGGACGCCGTGTCCGATGAGCGCCGGCCACGTTCCGAGCGGGCGCAGCGCGGGCAGCAGGAAGCCCCGCCAGCCGAGCTCCTCACCGAAGGTGAGCGCTGCGGTCACCAAAGAGGTCAGCGGAACGACGGCGAGCATCTGCGCCGCGTCCGCGGGAACCTGCAGGCGCACGACGCCGAACGCGAACGCGATCACGATTCCGAGCAGCCCGATCACCCAGGACCCGAAGAACCCGATGAGGCTGTACGCGATGGTGCGGCGCCAGGGCCGCACCGGAGCCAGACCGAGGAACCGTGCCGGGTGCGCGGGCCGCTGAACCGCGAACGTCGTGATCAGGGCCGCGATCGCCGGGGAGAACATGCCGACGGCGGTGAGCGGGAAGAACAGGGGATTCGGTTCCCCTCCTGGGGCGATCCCGCCCGTCAGATAGACGGGGACCTCCATGAGGGCGAGGATGCCGAACGAGATCACGACGTAGGTGATGATCGCGGTCCAATTCACGCGTTGCGCGGTCTCTTGAGGAACGAGATGCAGCGTCGGCTGCACGCTGCCGGAAGTGTCTGTCGCAGTTGTCATGACCTCGACGCTACGAATCGCCCGGCCCGTGTCGCGTCCGCTCGCGAGCGGATTTCCGGAGGTCCACCGCGAGGGGGAGCCGACGTCCCTCTCCCGTGCGAGAGGGCACAGCCCGCATGCCCTCGCGGCTGTGGCGCTCCTACGGCGAGGATCCGTGGAGGCGCCGGGTGATGTCGTCCGCGACGACCCGGAGGCGCCGCGCGAGGTCCTCGAGATCGAGCTGCTGAGCGTCCCGATAGGTCAGCGCCAGGCCCGCGATCGGCCACGACCGGTGGTCGAGGATCGGCACCGCGATCGAAGAGAGCCCGGGGGTGACATCTCCGCGCTCCTCGGCCCAGCCGCGGCGGCTCACCCCGTCGAGCACAAGCCGGAGGGCCGCGTAGGTCCGGATCGACTGCACCGAACCGGGGCGCTGGACGAAGGCGTCCGCGCTGGGGAAGAGGGCACGCACCTGTGCGCGCGGCAGCGCCGCCAGGATCGCGCGTCCGCTGGCGGTGAGGTGCGCGGGCAGGCGCACGTCCACGTCGGTGACCAGCCACGGCGCGTGCCTGGCCCGCTCCTCGATGACGTAGAGCACGTCGCCGCCGTGCAGCACCGCCAGGTGGGCGCTGAGGCCCACCTGATCGACCAGCCGCGCGACCTGCACCCGCGCGATGCGGGTGAGCGGCCCCTGCCGCAGGTACGCCGAGCCGAACTCCGCGGCGGCGATCCCCAGCCCGAAGCGGTTCTCGTCGCCCAGGTGCAGGATGAACCCGGCGTTCTCGGCGACCGCGAGCAGGTGGTAGACGCTGGAGCGGGGCAGCTCCAGCCGCGCGGCGATCGCGGCGGCGGGCAGCGGGCCGGTCGAGGCGAGCAGCCGCAGGATGCGCAGGCCGTTCTCCAGCGCGGGGACGCGGGAGGATCCGATCACCTGGCCGCCCTCCGCACCGTCAGCCGAGCGGGCCGATGGCATCCTCGACGGCGGTCTCGACCCGACCCGACCGAACGTACTCGACGGCGCGGGCGATGTCGGCCGAGACGACCGTGTCCGCCCCGGGCCCCGCGATGTCCGCTCGCAGCAGGGCGCGGACCGCGGCGGTCACCGGCGACGGCGCGCCGACGGCCGCGCCCGCGGCGGGGTCGTCGCCTGTTCGGAAGTCCAGCGCCCGGCTCGCGGCGAGCAGCTCGATCGCGAGCACCCGGGTGAGGCCGTCGACCGAGCGGCGCAGTTTGCGCGCGGCGGCCCAGCCCATCGACACGTGATCCTCCTGCATCGCCGAGGACGGGATGGAGTCGACCGAGGCCGGCACCGCGAGCCGCTTGAGCTCCGAGACGATCCCGGCGGCGGTGTACTGCGCGATCATCAGCCCCGAGTCCACGCCGGGGTCCCCGGCGAGGAACGGCGGCAACCCGTGACTCCGGGTGGCGTCGAGGAGGCGGTCGGTGCGCCGCTCGGACATCGAGGCCACATCCGCGGCGGCGATCGCGAGGAAGTCGAGCACATAGCCGAGTGGGGCGCCGTGGAAGTTGCCGTTCGACTCGACCCGGCCCTCGAGGGTCACCACCGGGTTGTCGATGGCGCTGCGCAGCTCCACGTCCGCGACGCGGGCCGCGTGGTCGACCGTGTCGCGCGCGGCGCCGTGCACCTGCGGCGCGCAGCGCAGCGAATACGCATCCTGCACCCGGGTGAACTCGCCGGACGCGGGCCGGGACACCAGACCCGAGGGCTCCAGGATGCGGCGGATGTTGTCGGCCGAGACCGCCTGACCCGGGTGCGGGCGCAGCGCCTGCAGGTCGGCGGCGAACACCGCATCCGTGCCGAGCACCGCCTCCACGCTCGCCGCCGCGGCGACATCCGCGACCCGCAGGAGCCGGCGGAGGTCGTGCAGGGCCAGCAGCAGCATCCCGAGCATGCCGTCGGTGCCGTTGATGAGCGCCAGCCCCTCCTTCTCCTGCAGCACCACCGGCGCGAAGCCGGCCTCCGCGAGCGCGCCCGGCGCCTCGTGCAGGATGCCGTCGCGGTCACGCACCTGCCCCTCGCCCATCAGCACCAGCGCGCAGTGCGCGAGCGGGGAGAGGTCGCCCGAGCAGCCGAGGGAGCCGTACTCGTGCACCACCGGCGTCAGGCCCGCGTCGAGGAGGCGGACGTAGGTCTCGGCCACGACCGGTCGGGCGCCGGTTCGGCCCGTCGCGAGCGTGTTCAGGCGCAGCAGCATCAGGGCGCGCACCACATCCAGCACCACCTCGGCGCCGGTGCCCGCGGCGTGGGAGCGGACGAGGCTGCGCTGCAGCTGCTGCCGCCGCTCGCGGGGGATCTGCACCCGCGCGAGAGCCCCGAATCCGGTGGAGACGCCGTAGTGCGGCCGGGTGTCCTCCGCGAGCTCGTCGATGATGCGGCGGCTGGCCGCCATGTCGGCCAGCGCGTCCGGCCCGAGCCGGACGGCGCGGCCGTGCCGGGCGATCGCCACGACGAGGTCCGCGGTGAGGCGGCCTCGCCCGAGGGCGACCGGCTCCTGCGCCGTGGCGGCGGCTGTCGGGGTGGGCGTCATGCCGCCATTGCACCGGACGGCAGGCGGCCGCGCACCGCTCCCTCCTCCGTCGGTGTCTGACATCCCAGATCAAACCCGGGCCGGCGTCGGATGCGGCGTCGCGCCGCGTGCATACCATCCGGTCATGACGCCTGCCGCGGGTTCGGCCCCGCCCCGCCTCCCCGGCCCCCCGCGGGACCCCGGCCCCCTGCGGGACCCCGGCCTCGCGCACGATCCGCTCTGGCCGCGCGCCGGCGACTGGCCGGAGCCTGGAGACACCGCGGCGGACGTCGTGATCGTCGGAGTGCCGACTCACCGCACCTCGCTGTCCCGGACGCGGGCCGACACCACGCCCGCCGCCATCCGGTCGGCCCTGCAGGATGGCGACCCCCTGGCGGGCTACTCGCTGTATTGCGTCACCTTCACCGATCCGCCGGCCGACGGCAGCGGCGTCGCGGACACGTCGGGCGTATTCCAGGTGTCGTTGCAGGGCGGGGGCGTGCC
>JACRGJ010000061.1 GCA_016212425.1 Micrococcales bacterium
AAGAGAGGTGCCGGTGCCCCCGCCGCTGGGGGCGACGCGGCAGTCGCGCAGACCATAGGCGGCGGTGAGGCGGGCCTCGAGCTGCTCGTCGCGTCCGGAGCGATCGTGCACCCGGATCTCGACGATGCCGAGGCGGCGCGCCTCGCTGAGCACGCGCGAGACGTTCGAGCGGGTCACGCCGATCTGTTCGGCTACCTCGGCCTGCGACCTGCCCTCGAGGTAGTACAGGCGGGCCGCCCGGACGAGCATCGCGTGATCGCGGGCGACGGGCACGGGAGCTCCTTCCGGCGGCGAGGCGGTCCCTTGAATCCTACGGGCAGGGCCGCGGGGGCCCGCGGCTCGGTGGGTAGGGTGGGCGGGTGATCCGGCTCTACGACTCCCGCCAGCAGGCGGTGGTCGATCTCGAGCCGCGCGCGCCGGGGCGGATCGGGATGTACGTGTGCGGCCCGACGGTGCAGTCCTCGCCGCACCTCGGGCACCTGCGCAGCGCCCTCGTCTACGACCTGTGGCGGCGCTGGCTCGGCTATCGCGGGTTCGAGGTGACCTTCGTGCGCAACGTCACCGACATCGACGACAAGGTGCTCGACAACGCGACCGACGCCGAGCCGTGGTGGGCGCTGGCCTACCGGGTGGAGCTGGAGTTCGCCCGCGCCTACCGCACCCTCGGCATCCTCGACCCGACGTATGAACCGCGTGCCACCGCAGCCATCCCGGGCATGATCGCGCTCATCGAGCGCCTGCTCGTGCGCGGCCATGCCTACGCCGCCGACGACGGGTCGGGGGACGTCTACTTCGACGTGCGCTCCTGGCCGGCCTACGGCGAGTTGACCCGGCAGCGGGTCGAGGACATGGCCGCTTCGGTCGACGTCGATCCACGGGGGAAGCGCGACCCGCGCGATTTCGCGCTGTGGAAGGGACGCAAGAGCACCGAGCCCGTGTCCGCCGCCTGGGCGGCGCCCTGGGGCGAGGGCCGGCCCGGATGGCACATCGAGTGCTCGGCCATGTCGCGGCTCTACCTCGGCGCGGAGTTCGACATCCACGGCGGGGGCTTGGATCTGCGATTCCCGCATCACGAGAACGAGCTGGCCCAGTCCAGCGCCGCCGGGGATGCGTTCGCCCGCCGCTGGGTGCACAACGGGCTCGTCACCATCGCGGGCCAGAAGATGTCGAAGTCGCTCGGCAACTCGGTCTTCGCCGCCGAGCTGCTCGGCGCGGCGCGTCCGCTCGCCATCCGCTACTTCCTGGCCGGTGCCCACTACCGCTCCTCGCTCGACTACCACGCCGGCTCGCTCGCCGAGGCCGAGGCCGCCGTCGCGCGGATCGAAAGCTTCGTGACTCGTGTCGGGCGGCGGCTCTCCGGAACCGCGGAGGCGGCGCAGGTGCTGCCGGCCGTCCCGGAGGCCTTCGCGGTCGCCATGGATGACGACCTGAGCGTGCCCGAGGCGCTCGCGGTTCTGCACGACCGCATCCGCTCCGGCAACACCGCGTTGGACGGGGGCGACCTCGACGCCGCGGCCGCCGCGCTCGGGGAAGTGCGGGCGATGACCGGGGTGCTCGGCATCGACCCGCAGGCGCCCGAATGGCGCGGTGCCGGCGACGATGCCGCGACGGCGGCGCTCGAGGCACTGGTGGAGCGGATGCTCGGTGATCGTCAGACGGCCAGGGAACGCAGGGAATTCGCGGTCGCCGACCGCATCCGCGACGAGCTGAGCGCCGCGGGGATCACGATCGAGGATGCGCCCGACGGGGCGCGCTGGAGCATCTCATGACCAAGCCCGGACGCCCCGGAGCAGGCGGCAAGCGCAAGAAGGGCCCGACAGGCGGCACGGGCGGGAACGGGCGCCGGGCGCTCGAGGGGAAGGGCCCCACCCCGAAGGCGGAGGACCGGGCCTGGCACCCCGCCGGGAAGCGGAAGGCGGCGCAGGACCGGCTCGAGGGGGCGCGCGCCCGCTACGGCAGGACGACCGGGGCGGCCGCGGCGCGCGCTCCCCGGCGCTCCTCGGGCGGCGCGCCGGATCTGGTGACCGGGCGCAACTCGGTGGTGGAGGCGCTCCGCAGCCGGGTGCCCGGCTCGACCCTGTACGTCGCCGCGCGGATCGAGGTCGACGACCGGGTCCGGGAGGCTCTGGGTCTCGCGACCAAGCGCGGCATCCCCGTGCTCGAGGTGATGCGCCCCGAGCTCGACCGGCTCGCCGGTCCGGATGCGGTGCACCAGGGCATCGCGCTGGCGATCCCCGCCTACGACTACGCGCACCCGCTGGACCTGGTGGAGCGGGCCGCGGACGCCGGCGAGACGCCGCTGATCGTCGCGCTGGACGGGGTGACCGACCCGCGCAACCTCGGGGCGATCATCCGCTCGACCGCCGCGTTCGGCGGGCACGGTGTGGTGCTGCCGCAGCGGCGCAGCGTGGGGATGACCGCCGCGGCGTGGAAGACCTCCGCGGGCGCCGCCGCCCGCGTGCCGGTGGCCATGGCCGCGAACCTCACCCAGGCGCTCAAGGCGTACCAGGAGCAGGGGGTGTTCGTGCTCGGGCTGGACGGCGGCGGCGACGTCGCCCTCCCCGGGCTGGCTCTCGCGGATCGACCGGTCGCGATCGTGGTCGGCAGCGAGGGGAAGGGCCTCTCCCGCCTCGTGACCGAGACCTGCGACGCGATCGTCTCCATCCCGATCCAGTCGGCCACGGAGTCGCTCAACGCGGGCATCGCGGTGAGCGTCGCCCTCTACGAGATCGCGACGGCTCGCGCGGGGCGCTGACCGTGGGCTACGCCTTCCAGACCGTCTTCACGTTCATGAACTCCCGGATGCCCTCCGCCGCGAGTTCCCGGCCGTAGCCCGAGGCCTTGATGCCGCCGAAGGGCAGCTCCGGGTAGGACACGGTCATCCCGTTGACGAACACCGCGCCCGCCTGCAGTTCGCGCACGAAGTACGCCTCCTCCTCGGCGTCCTGCGTCCACACCGCGGAGCTCAGCCCGAAGGTGGTCTGGTTCGCGATGCGCACCGCCTCCGCCCGGTTCTCGAAGCGGTACAGCGAGGCGACGGGTCCGAAGGTCTCCTCCAGCACGATCCGCATCTCGTCGGTGAGGTCGGCGAGCACGGTGGGCTGGTAGAACCAGCCGGGCCCGTCGATCGCCGCGCCGCCCGCGAGCACGGTGGCGCCCTTGGCGACCGCGTCGTCGACGAGCTCGGCGAGGTCGTCGCGGCCGGATGCGGTGGCCACCGGTCCGACGTCGGTGGACTCGTCCAGCGGGTCGCCGACGGTGAGCGCCCGGAACCGCTCCGCGAATTTCCCCGCGAACTCCTCGTACACCTCCGCGTGCACGAGGAAGCGCTTGGCGGCGATGCAGCTCTGCCCGTTGTTCTGGATGCGGGCGGTCACCGCCGTGGCGACCGCGGAGTCCAGGTCGGCGCTCGGCAGCACGATGAACGGGTCGGACCCGCCGAGCTCGAGCACGCTCTTCTTCACCTCGGAGCCGGCGATCGAGGCGACCGAGCGGCCTGCGGGCTCGGAGCCGGTGAGGGTCACCGCGGTGACCCGGGCGTCCCGGATCACCGCCTCCACCTCCCGCGAGCCGATCAGCAGCGCCCGGAACGAGCCGGCGGGGAAGCCGCCGCGCTCGAACAGCGTGTCGAGGTACAGAGCAGTCTGCGGCACATTCGAGGCGTGCTTGAGCAGGCCGGTGTTGCCGGCCATCAGCGCCGGAGCGGCGAAGCGCACCACCTGCCACATCGGGAAGTTCCACGGCATCACCGCGAGCACCACCCCGAGCGGCTGGTAGCGGGCGTAGGCGCGGGACGCCCCGACCGCGGAGGCGTCCTCGAGCGGCTCGTCGGCGAGGAAGCCCTCCGCGTGATCGGCGTAGAAGCGCATGTTCTTCGCGCACTTCAGCGCCTCCGCCTTCGCCTGCCGAAGCGGCTTGCCCATCTCGGTGGTCATGATGCGCGCGAGCTCGTCGGCCTCGGATTCCAGGATGTCGGCGGCGGCCCGCATCCACCCGGCGCGCTGCGCGAAGTCCGTCTCGTGCAATGCGAGGTAGGCGGCGTGCGCCTCACCGATCCGCTCGTCGACTTCGGCGGCGTCGTGCGGGGGGAACTCCTTCTCGGTGACTCCGGTGGCGGGGTTGACGGTCGCGATGGCCATAGGGCAATCCTGGCACCGCGAACGGATCCGCCGCCGCCGCGTCAGACCTTCGAGCGCCAGTCCTCGTCGTCGTCCTCGTCGGCGATCGGCACCTCCGCGGTGGTCGCCGGTGCCACTCCCACCGGGACGGTGAGCGTGCCCGTCGCGGGTGCGACGACCGTCACCTCGTCGCGGCGGTGCCGCAGCACAGTGTCGATGTAGTCGGTCAGCGCCTCGGCGATGGGCACGTTCCGGTTCTGCTGCTGCGAGAGGTACCAGCGGTGCTCGAGCAGCTGATGGAACACCTCGGCCGACTCCAGCTTGCCGCGGAGCTCCCGGGGGATCGCGCGGATCACCGGCTCGAACACGCGCACGAGCCATTCGTGCGCCACCATCTCCTCGTCCTGTTCCCGCCGATCGCCCACCGCGCGGTAGGCGTCGAGGTCGTTCAGCAGCCGTCGCGCCTGATTCTCGCCGGCGTCGAGCCCGGTGAGGCGCAGCAGCCGCCGCGAGTGGTGGCCGGCATCCACCACCTTGGGCTGGATGCGCACCTCGGCCCCGCCGGGCGCGGTGCGGATCGAGAGCTCCTCGATGTCGAAACCCAACTCGTTGAGCCGCTCGACGCGCTGGCTGATGCGCCAGCGCTCCGTCTGCGGGAACGACTCCGCGGCGGTGAGCTCGCGCCAGAGGTTCCGGTACGCCGCGACGATGCCGTCGGCCACCTCCACGGGATCGAGGTTCTCGTCGAGCCGGTTGCCGGACTCCAGGTCGAGCAGCTCGCCCGCGATGTTCACCCGGGCGATCTCCAGGTCGTTCTCGCGCTGCCCGTTCGAGAGCCCGCCCTCGTAGAGCTTGCCGGTCTCGGCGTCGACGAGGTACGCGGCGAAGGCGCCCGCGTCGCGGCGGAACAGCGTGTTGGAGAGCGAGACGTCTCCCCAGAAGAACCCGGCCACGTGGAGGCGCGCGAGCAGCACGGCGAGAGCGTCGACCAGTCGGGTCGCGGTGTCCGGGCGCAGCGTTTGCGAGTAGAGCGCGCGGTAGGGAAGGGAGAAGCGCAGGTGCCGGGTCACCAGCACGGGCTCCAGCGTCTGCCCGTTCTCCGCCTCGCGGTTCGTGATCACGGCGACCGGCTCGACGCACGGCACCTCGAGACGCTGCAGCAGCCGAAGGAGGTCGTACTCCTTCCGGGCGAGTTCGGCGGAGGTCTCCTTCACCGCGATGACGTACCCGCCCAGGTGCGCGAATCGCACCAGGTGCCGCGAGATGCCCTTCGGCAGGGCCGCGATGGTCTCGTCGGGCCACGCCTCCAGCGGCAGTTCCCACGGCAGGTCCAGGAGCGCCGGATCCGAGACCGCAGAGGTGATGGCGAGCGATCCGGGCATGGCGTCAGCCTAGGCCCGGCCCACCCGACGCAAGCGGGCCGCGACCCCGGAGGTGCGACGATGGACGGATGCCCGCCCCTGTCGAGCCCGGAGTTCTGCTCGATGGGCGCTACCGCCTGCGGGAGCGACTCGGCGTCGGAGGGATGGCGTCGGTCTACCGCGCCGAGGACGAGCAGCTCGGGCGCACGGTCGCTATCAAGCTGTTCTCGCCCGGGGTGCTCTCGGACACCCGACGGCAGGAGTCGGAAGCGCGGGCGCTCGCCGGGCTCTCCGATCCGGGGCTCGTGACCCTCTTCGACGCCGCGCTGGAGGGGGAGAATCCGCATCTCGTCATGGAGTTCATCGACGGGGAGGACCTCGCGGGCCATCTGCGCCGGGGCCCGATGCCCGCCGCCGGGGTCGCGGAGCTGCTGCGTTCGGTCGGCGGTGGGCTCGCCCACGCGCACGCCCGCGGGCTGGTGCACCGCGACGTGAAGCCCGCGAACATCCTCATCCCCCGTCTCGAGGGCGCCCCGCGAGCGCGGCTGGCCGACTTCGGCATCGCGCGCCTGGTGGACGGGACCCGGCTCACCACGCTCGGCTCCGTGCTGGGTACGGCGGCTTACCTGTCGCCGGAGCAGGTCGCGGGATCCGCCATCGGCCCCGCCTCCGACGTGTACTCGTTGGGGCTGGTGCTGCTCGAGGCACTCACCGGAGTACGCGCGTTCCCCGGTACGAGCGCCGAGGCCGCCCTCGCGCGGGTGCACGCGCAGCCCGAGATCCCCGCCGGAGTCCCGCCCGCGTGGCGCGCCCTGCTGCGTGCGATGACCGCCTCTCGTCCCGAGGAGCGCATCCCGATCTCCGAGGCCCTCGCCGTTCGTGAGGGGCTTGACGTGCCGGTGGAGTCGGCCGGTGCCGACGTTCCCACCGAGCGGCTCGACACCCCCACGCGCGTCCTGCCGCCGGTGGACGCCGCGACGCGACCCATCGTCGACGCGACCTCCGCCGCGGATCCCGCTTCCGGGCGTCGTCGGCGCCGGACGCCGCTCCTTGCCCTCGCCGCGCTCCTCGGCGCCCTCGTGATCGGCTCGGCGGTCCTGCTCTCCGCTCTCCCACGATCCTCCCCCCGAGTGGAGCCGACAGGATCGCGCTCGACGTCACCATCCACCTCCCCGCCCGCGACGCCGGTGGCGGTGTCGTCCGCGGCGCCGTCGGCGCGGGATCAGGCCCTGACCACGCTCGATGCGGCGCTCGCCGGCCGTGAGGCGTTCGCCGCGGCGCGAGCGAGCCTGGCCCGGGCGATCGCCGCCGGCGACTCCGCCGCTGCGGCATCCGCGCTGGCAACGATCGACGCGCTCGCCGCCGCCCAGCTCGTTGCAGGTCGGATTGACACCGTGACGGCATCAGCGATTTCCGCCGCCGTGGCGCGGGTGCGCGGCGTCCTCGGCATCTCCACGCCGCCCTCTGACGGCAACGGCACGGGAAAGGGGAACGGCAAAGGCAACGGCTCGCCGCCCGGACACGGAAAGCCGGGTAAGCCCAAGCCCTGAGCACGGGTCCCACCGCCGCGACGGCAGCACGCATGACACGGGCCGCGACCCCGGAAAGGATCGCGGCCCGCCGTGGAGCGCGAGGGTCAGTTCGCCGCGGTGGCCGCCGGCGCGGGCGCCGAGGTCGCGACGGCACCGCTCAGGCGCAGTCCGCTCTCGGCATCGAACGCGTGCACGTGCTGCGGCACCGGCGACACGACGACCTTATCGCCGGCGTTCGGGTGCTGACGCCCGTCGACGCGGGCGACGATGTCGACCCGGCGCCCCTCGATGTCGGTGTGCCCGTAGAGGTAGCCGTCCGCACCCAGCTCCTCGACCACATCCACCTCGACGGGCAGGCCGTTGCCGGCGCTGCTGATGACGAGGTCCTCGGGCCGCACGCCGAGGGTGAGCTGCTTGCCGGTCGCGCCGGAGAGCGCCTGACGCTCGATCGCGGCGACCGAGGTGCCGAACGTCGCGCCGCCCTCCACGATGTCGGCGAGGAAGAGATTCATCGCGGGCGAGCCGATGAAGCCGGCCACGAACACGTTGTCGGGGCGCTCGTACAGGTCGCGGGGCGTGCCGACCTGCTGCAGGATGCCGTCCTTCAGCACCGCGATGCGGTCTCCCATGGTGAGCGCCTCGGTCTGGTCGTGGGTGACGTAGACCGTGGTGACACCGAGGCGGCGCTGCAGCGAGGCGATCTGCGTGCGGGTCTGCACGCGCAGCTTCGCGTCGAGGTTCGACAGCGGCTCGTCCATGAGGAACACCTGCGGCTGACGGACGATCGCGCGGCCCATCGCGACGCGCTGACGCTGACCGCCGGAGAGCGCCTTGGGCTTACGGCCGAGGTAGGGCTCGAGGTCGAGCAGCTTCGCCGCCTCCTCGACCCGCTTCATGCGGTCCTCCTTCTTGACGCCGGCGATCTTGAGCGCGAAGCCCATGTTCTCGGCCACCGTCATGTGCGGGTACAGCGCGTAGTTCTGGAACACCATCGCGATGTCGCGATCCTTCGGAGGGATGTCGGTGACGTCGCGGTCGCCGATGAGGATCCGGCCGGAGTTGACCTCCTCCAGCCCGGCGAGCATGCGGAGGGTGGTGGACTTGCCGCAGCCGGAGGGTCCGACGAGCACGAGGAACTCGCCGTCGGCGACCTGCAGGTCGATCTGGTCGACGGAGGGCTTGGTCGCACCGGGGTAAGTGCGGGTGGCCTTGTCGAAGGTGACGGATGCCATGGGGGAACTCTCCTTCACCGGCAGGTACGTGCCGGACGATCCGAGTGAATGGATGGGTGTGACCGCCACCGTGAACGACGACGGTCACTCCGCTCAGTATGCGATGGGCAGGACGGGATTGCCAGCGCGAGCCCGTTAGAGTGAGGGCGCCGCACGGCCGGGCGCCCGAATCCGGGCCCTTCCGCTCGGACCGTCCCGACCCGGGACCGCGGTCCGAACTTCTGCGCGTCTCGCTCCGCGCCACCTCCGAGGACCATGACCGACCGCACCGACGGCTCCGCCTCCGACGGCCCCGATTCCGACGGCCCCGATTCCGACGGCCCCGACTCCGAACGTCTCGCCGCGGACACCGAGCAGAGTGCACGCGAGACGGCCCGGCTGCGGGCGACCGAGTTGCGGTCCGCGCAGCGCAAGCTGGATCGGCGCCGACGGATGCTCGTGCGCGGCGGCATCGTGTTCGGCGTCGTCTCGATCATCGTCATCGTCGCTCTCGTGCTCGTCACCGTGACGCGGCCCTCGGGACGCGGGCCTCAGAACATGCAGAGCGATGGCATCGTTCTCGGGAAGGACCTGAAGGCGGTCCGCACCGAGGCCCTGCGGTCGACGGATGATCCCGTGCCGACCCGGGCCCGTGCGGGCGTGGTGGCGATTCGTCTCTACATCGACTTCTTCCAGCCCGACTCGGCTGCCTTCCTCTCGGCGAACAGCGCGCAGCTGCGCCAGTACCTCGACTCCGGAGCCGCGACGCTGGAGATCCACCCGATCGCCATCGCCACGACCGGGACCGACGGCGCTCAGTATTCTCTCCGCGCCGCCAACGCGGCCGGGTGCGTCGCCGAGCTAGACCCCGACCGCTTCTTCGCCTTCACCCGGGTGCTGCTCGATCGCCAGCCCGACCCGAAGTCGTCCGGCCTGGACGACGCGCGAATCGTCCAGGCGGCGCGCACGGCAGGGGTCTCGCCTCTGAAAGAGGTGCGACGCTGCGTCGAGACCGAGCGCTTCGGCCGCTGGGTGCAGGCGGCCACGCAGCGCGCCACCGCGGGCCCGCTGCCCGGAGCCGGTGTGCGCCGAGTCCGCGCCACCCCGACCGTCCTGCTCGACGGCCAGGAGTATCGCGGGAACCCGGGCAGCGCCCGCGAGTTCGGCCGCGCCTTCGTCTCGGCGGTCGGGGACAGCTTCGCGGAGGACGCGACAGCGACCCCGGCGCCGACCTCCAGCGCCACACCCACGCCCTAGGCTGGTGCGCGCCCGTGATCCGGGCTCGCCTCCTTAGCTCAGCTGGTAGAGCACCGCTCTTGTAAAGCGAAGGTCGTCGGTTCGAATCCGACAGGGGGCTCCTATGCGCACCGCATCCCGCTCCTCCCGCACGGTGACCCTCTTCGCGGTCGTCGCGGCGGTGCTGATGGGCTTCCTCGTCGCCACCCAGAGTCGGCTGAACGGCGAGCTCGGCCGGCAACTCGGCGACGGCTTCACCGCGGCGCTCATCTCCTTCGGCGGCGGACTCGTGCTTCTCGCGGTCGGGATGCTCGCCTCGCGTCGCGGGCGCGCGGGCCTGCGAGAAGTGGCGGGTGCAGTGCGGTCGGGCTCGATGCCGTGGTGGTACGCCGGCGGCGGTGCCGCCGGGGCGTTCCTCGTCCTGTGCCAGGGGCTGACCGCCGCAGCGCTCGGGGTGGCGCTGTTCACCGTCGCGATCGTGTGCGGGCAGACGATCGGCGCGGCCGTCATCGACCGCGTCGGGCTGGGAACCCTCCGGGCCGCCCGCTTCACACTGCCGCGCGTAGCCGGCACGCTGCTCGCAGTGGCGGCGGTGCTCTACGCCGTGTCGGCGCGCGTGCAGTCCGATGTGCCGATCTGGATGCTGGTGCTGCCCTTCGTCGCCGGCGTCGGCACCGGCTGGCAGCAGGCGGTCAACGGGCAGGTCCGGGGCCGGGCGAACTCGGCCCTCACCGCGACCTTCGTCAACTTCGTCGTCGGCACGAGCGTGCTCCTCGTCGCCACGCTGGTGCACGCGGCGATCGCGCAGCCGACGCTGCGGGTCGGCGGCAGCTGGTGGCTCTACCTCGGCGGACCCATCGGCGTGGTGTTCATCGCCGGCGCCTCGGTGATCGTGCACCGCATCGGGGTGCTCATCCTCGGTCTCGCGACCATCTCCGGGCAACTCGTGGCCTCGGTGCTCCTCGACCTGATCGTGCCGGTGCCCGGTCGGGAGATCCTGGCCTCCACGGTCGTCGGCACCGCTCTCACCCTGGTCGCGACGGCGGTGGCGGCGATCCCCGGGCGGCGCCGCGAGCGGACGCCGCCGGTCGCGGGAGCCGCCGCCGACTGAACGCTCAGTCCTCGGCCGGCCCCGAGTCGGCGTCGAAGCCGAGCGCCAGGGAGTTCATGCAATAGCGCAGACCCGTAGGCGTGCCGAAGCCGTCGTCGAAGACGTGACCGAGGTGCGACCCGCACCGGGCGCAGCGAACCTCGGTGCGCACCGTGCCGAGCGAGGTGTCCTCGATCAGCTGCACCGCGGCCGGATCGACCGACTCGTAGAAGCTCGGCCATCCGCATCCGGAGTCGAACTTCGTGCCGCTGCGGAACAGCTCGCTGCCGCACGCCGCGCAGGTGTAGAGCCCGGCCCGCGCCTCGTCGAGAAGCTCGCCGGACCAGGCCCGCTCGGTGCCTGCCTCCCGCAGCACCCGGAACCGCTCGGGATCCAGTTCGGCGCGCCACTCGGCGTCGCTCTTCTCGACCTCGTACCCCATGCGCTGCTCCGATCCGTCGTTCTCCTGCCATCCAACAGCAGTGCCGGGGTGGTCGTTCCCGGCAGGATCGGAGGGTGCGCCCGCATCCGGATCCCACCGCCGAGTGGTATCGCCGCGCCGCCCGAGAGCTCGCTCCGCACAGCGCGCTGCACAAAGAGTGGAGCGCGGCGATCGCGGCGGATGCCGAGGTGCTGACGCTCATCGACCGCCTCCCGCGTGCTCATCGCCAGCCGTCCCTCGTGCTCTGCTCCGCCGCATTCGCGGGGGCGCCCACGGCTTCGGGGTGGGCCGGGCTCCGGGCGTGGCTGCTCGAGCGCTGGCCCGAGATCGAGCGGGTCGCAGCCGCGCGGACGA
Organism: Micrococcales bacterium; assembly: GCA_016212425.1. Taxonomy (GTDB): domain Bacteria; phylum Actinomycetota; class Actinomycetes; order Actinomycetales; family Microbacteriaceae; genus Schumannella. Next base: position 11,345 of record JACRGJ010000061.1, read on the forward strand.
CCCAGACCAACGAACCGGGGCGGCGTGGCCCGTTGGCGGTGGCGCTGGCGCGGATCCCCGGCCCGGTCGCGCTCCTCGAGTTGGGCGCCGCGGCCGGGCTCTGCCTCCTGCCCGACCGCTCGCGCATCCGGTTCGTCCGCGGCGGAGCGTCGCGCACCCTCGGCTCCGGTGCGCCAGAGCTCGGGTGCGGGGTGACCGGCTCCGGCGCGCTGCCCGAGCGGATGCCGGAGATCATCTGGCGGCGCGGCCTCGACCTCGCGCCGCTGTCGGTTCTGGAGGATGGTGACGTCCGTTGGCTCGAGGCGCTGGTGCCCCCGGATCGGCCGGATCGGCTGCGGCGACTCCGCGAGGCGGTCGCCGCCGCCCGGGCCGAACCCCCTCGCGTGGTCCGCGCCGATGCGCTCGCGGGTCTTCGGGCCGCGCTCGCCGAGATCCCGGACGGCGCGGTGCCCGTGGTCGCCTCCCTCGGCACGGCGGTGTACCTTCCGCCGGCCGACCGCACCCGGCTGCTGTCGGAGATCCGGGCCTGTGGCGCCCGGGCGATCACCTTCGAGGCGGAGGCGGCGCTGCCCGAGGTCGCCGCCGCGCTCGGGCAGCTGACGGCCCCGGAGCCGCACCCCTTCGTGCTCGCGCTGGACGGCATGCCGATCGCCCGCTGCTCAGCGCACGGCGAGCGGGTGTCGCTTCTCGGCCGGCCGTCCGGCCCGGCCTAGCCTGGCAGCCATGTCCAGCCCACTCCCGAAACCCTCGATCTCCGACGCCTCGGTCGACGCGAGCGGGGGCTCCGGGCCGGACGAAGTCCGGGTCCTCGCGTTCGAGCGCGACTGGACAGGGTCGACGAGCGCCAAGGAGGCGGCGATCCGCTCCCAGCTGGACCTGTCGGCCACCCGCTACTATCGGCTGCTGCACCGGGCGATCGACGATCCGAACGCGCTCGAGCAGGACCCCCTGCTCGTTCGCCGGTTGCAGCGGCTCCGCTCCGCTCGCACCCGGATCCGGGCATCGCGCACCTACCGTGCCGACTGAGGCCGACTTCACCGATCGGAATCCCGCCGCCATGAGCTCCGCATCCGTCCGATGAGCACCGTGACCGATCAGCGTCCCCGGGAGGACCGCGCGTCTCGTACCCCGCGCGGGGTACGCGACCGATTCGATGATGTTCCCGAAACCAGCGGACGCGTGGGTGCGCACCGCGGGCGGCGCACCCGCGGCCGCGCGTGGATCGTGTTCGCCTGGGCGGCCCTGGCCACCGGGGTGCTGGTGGCGGGCGGGGTCTACGGCCTGACCCGGACCGTTCCCGGATTCTCCCTCTTCCCCGGGGTCTCCGAGACGGCCAGCCCGGGGGAGGGCGGCGGCCAGAAGGCCGTTGCGCCCATCACCGACCCGAAGGCGGTTCCCGCCGACCTCCGCCTCGGCATCACGATCCTCAACGGCTCGTCCGCGAGTCTGGCCGAGACGGTGGGGCAGAAGTTGACCGCGCAGGGCTGGCCCGTGGAGGGGACGGCGGATGCGTCGCCGCGCACGGCGAAGACGACCGTCGTCTACTACTCCTCACGCGCAGCCGAGGGTGTCGCCCGCGGCATGGTTCAGGAACTCGGTGTGGGTCAGGTCACGCTCTCGGATGTCTACCCGAGCCCGATCACCATCGTCCTCGGGGCGGACTACACGGGCTGATCGGGTCGGATCGGGAGTGCCGGGCGCGCCCGGCGTCCGCTTCCGCGGCCGTCCTGGACGATTCGCGCCGATCCGAGACCATCTCGTGACCTGCCCGGCGGAGCCGCCGGATACTATCGGCGCGTGGTCGTGCTCCGCTCGCGGAGCGGCCTCGTACTCGATACACAGCAGGGAGCATCACATGGCCACCGGGACCGTGAAGTGGTTCAACGCCGAGAAGGGCTACGGCTTCATCACCGTCGACGGGGGAGGTCAGGACGTGTTCGTCCACTACTCCGCCATCGACATGAGCGGATACAAGGTTCTCGAAGAGGGCCAGCAGGTCGAATTCGAGGTCGGCACCGGGGCCAAGGGCCCCCAGGCCGAGAAGGTCCACCTGGCCTGATCCGGTCCGCGACGGGCATCGCGATGCGGTGCCCGTCGCTCGCTGTGTCCGGGCGACCGCCTCGCGGCGGTCGTCGTTCTCGCCTTGCACTCCCCTCGGCAGAGTGCCAGAATGCTGTCTGGCACTCCGGCTATGCGAGTGCTAATCCCCAATGCCATCGCCCGCCTTCGCGCGTGGCACCGACGTCCGGGAGGGACGAGTAACACCCATGGCTAAGATCATCGCTTTCGACGAGGAGGCCCGCCGCGGCCTCGAGCGCGGCCTGAACATCCTGGCCGACGCCGTCAAGGTCACCCTCGGCCCCCGCGGCCGCAATGTGGTGCTCGAGAAGAAGTGGGGCGCCCCCACCATCACCAACGACGGCGTCTCGATCGCCAAGGAGATCGAGCTCGACGACCCGTACGAGAAGATCGGCGCGGAGCTGGTCAAGGAGGTCGCCAAGAAGACGGACGACGTCGCCGGCGACGGCACCACCACCTCCGTGGTGCTCGCCCAGGCGCTCGTGCGCGAGGGCCTGCGCAACGTCGCGGCCGGCGCGGATCCGATCAGCCTGAAGCGCGGCATCGAGAAGGCCACCGCGGCGGTCGAGGCCGCTCTGCGCGCGGGCGCCAAGGAGGTCGAGACCAAGGAGGAGATCGCCGCCACGGCCTCCATCTCCGCCGCTGACACCGAGATCGGCGAGCTCATCGCCGAGGCGATCGACAAGGTCGGCAAGGAGGGCGTGGTCACCGTCGAGGAGTCCAACACCTTCGGCACCACGCTCGAGCTCACCGAGGGCATGCGCTTCGACAAGGGGTACCTGTCGCAGTACTTCGTCACCGACCCGGAGCGGCAGGAGGCGGTGTTCGAGGACCCGTACATCCTGATCGTCAACGGCAAGGTCAGCAACATCAAGGACCTGCTGCCGATCGTCGACAAGGTGATCCAGGCCGGCAAGCAGTTGCTCATCATCGCCGAGGATGTCGACGGCGAGGCGCTGGCGACCTTGGTCGTGAACAAGATCCGCGGCATCTTCAAGTCGGTCGCCGTCAAGGCCCCCGGCTTCGGCGACCGCCGCAAGGCGCAGCTGCAGGACATCGCGATCCTCACGGGTGGGCAGGTCGTCTCCGAGGAGGTCGGCCTGAAGCTCGAGAACGCCACCCTCGACCTGCTCGGCCAGGCGCGCAAGGTCATCGTCACGAAGGACGAGACCACGATCGTCGAGGGTGTCGGCACCGCCGACGCCATCGCCGGACGCGTGAAGCAGATCCGCCAGGAGATCGAGAACACCGACTCCGACTACGACCGCGAGAAGCTGCAGGAGCGCCTGGCGAAGCTCGCCGGTGGCGTCGCCGTCATCAAGGCGGGCGCGGCCACCGAGGTCGAGCTGAAGGAGCGCAAGCACCGCATCGAGGACGCGGTTCGCAACGCGAAGGCCGCCGTCGAGGAAGGCATCGTCGCCGGTGGTGGCGTCGCCCTCATCCAGGCGGGCAAGACCGCGTTCGAGACCCTCGAGCTCGAGGGCGACGAGGCGACCGGGGCGAACATCGTCCGGGTCGCGATCGACGCGCCGCTCAAGCAGATCGCCCTCAACGCCGGCCTCGAGCCGGGCGTCGTGGTCGACCGGGTGCGCAACCTCCCGGCCGGCCAGGGACTCAACGCGGCCACCGGCGAGTACGTCGACATGCTCGCGGCGGGCATCAACGACCCGGTGAAGGTCACCCGTTCGGCGTTGCTGAACGCGGCGTCCATCGCGGGCCTGTTCCTCACCACCGAGGCCGTCGTCGCCGACAAGCCGGAGAAGGCGTCGGCTGCGGCCGGCGGCGACCCCACCGGCGGGATGGACTTCTAGGGTCCGACCCCTCAGAAGTCCGTCGCGGCATCACCGCACGAACGGGCGGTCCTCCTCGGAGGGCCGCCCGTTCGGCGTCCCGGCGGATGAGGGCCGCGGCGTCCCGGCGGATGAGGGCCTCGGCGTCCCGGCGGATGAGGGCCGCGGCGTGCCGGCGGATGAGGGCCGGCGCTATCCGGCGAAGAGACGCGCGTTCTGCGCCTCCACCTCCGCATAGGTGCGGCCAGCCTGGTCCAGCGCCTGCGCGATCGTCGCCAGGCTCTCATCGACGCGCTGCTGCGTCGCGGTCCACTCCGCCACGACGCCTTGGAACCCCGTGGCGGCGGCGCCGCTCCACGAGGACTGGAGTTCGAGCAGCCGCGAGTGCATCTGCGCCACGTCGCTCTGGATGCGCGCCGAGGTCGCACGCACGTTCGCGGTCGCCGCGGCGACCTCATCGCTATCCACTTGGAATCTCGTCATGCGGCGAGGCTAGGAGTGCGGCGGTTCTCCGGGCGCCGTCTGCTCGAGCTCGTGGACAACCGGCTCGGCATCGGGGCTGGGGAGGAGCGGGATGCTGACCCGGAAGGTCGCACCGCCGCCCACCGACTCGAGCACCTCGACGTGCCCGTGGAGGTTCTGCACGATGCCCGCCACGATCGCGAGACCGAGACCCGAGCCGCCGGTGTCGCGGGTGCGGGACGAATCGGCGCGGAAGAAGCGCTGGAAGATCTTCTCGCGCAGCTGCGGGGGGATCCCCTCACCGTGATCGACCACCGAGATCGCTCCGAAGCCGCCGTCGTGGTCGACCTCGACGACGAGCTCGATGGGACTGCCCTCGGGCGTGTAGCGGATCGCGTTGCCCATGAGGTTCGTGACCACCTGGCGCACCCGGTCCTCCTGCGCGAGCACGATGGGTCCTCGGGCGGGCAGCGGCCGCGGCTTCCGCGGGGAGGCGACCGGCTCCAGCGCCGCCCGGCTCGGGCCACGTCGACCGCGACGCAGCCGCGCGATCGTCGCCCCGGCGAAGGTGATCGGCCCGGTGACGGTGGCGGCCTGCCCGTCCTCCACCGCGAGAGCCGCGACGGGAGCATCGAGCGCATCGAGGAGGACGGGCTCGTCGCCAGCGGGCTCGGGCACCACGACCGTGATCCGACGACCGGGGTAGGAGGCGCTCGCGTCGAGCGCG
>JACRGJ010000062.1 GCA_016212425.1 Micrococcales bacterium
GGCGGCCGAGGCGATCTCGTCGGCTACCGCCCCCGCGGTCACGGTGAGCGGCCGCCCGCCCGCGTCGACGGATCCGCGGAGGTCCTCGAGCACGCGGATGCCGGCGGCGCCGATCGCGAGATCCACCTGCCCGTCGCGCCACGGGCGCCCGAAGGTATCCGACACGACGACGCCGACGCCGACGCCCGTCGCCGCGCGCACCGCGGCGGCGATGCGTCGGGCGGAGGCGTCCGGATCCTCGGGCAGCAGCAGCACGAACCCGTCGGGCACGTTCGAGGCGTCGACTCCCGCCGCGGCCATCACCAGCCCCAAGGGGTTCTCGACGATGCGGAGGGTGCCACCCCCGGGATGCGCGCGGCTCGCGACCACCCGCACCGTCTGCGCGGCGATCGCCGCCTCGCGATCCCCCGCGGCGACGAGGCGGCCCTCCGCCTTGGACACGACCTTCGAGGTGACGGCGAGGATGTCACCCTCCCGGAGCATCCCCGCGGTCGTCCGGGTGATCAGTGCCGGCAGATCGATGCCCGGCACGATCTCGGGCAGACCCGGCACGGGCAGCACCTCGAGGGCTCTCACCAGCGCACCCCGCTCATCGCGAGATCCCGCTCTCACCAGCGCACCCGCTCACCCGCGCACCCCGCTCATCGCGAGATCCGGGCTCGTCGCGAGATCCGGGCTCATCGCGAGATCCCCGGCAGCACCTGGCGCCCGAACACGTCGAGGAAGCGCTCCTGGTCGCGCCCGGCGTTGTGCAGGTAGATGCGGGTGAACCCGAGGTCGACGTAGCGCTGGATCGACGCGCGGTGCGCATCCGGGTCGGCGCTCACGAGCATCCCCGCGGCCACATCCGTCGGCCGGGCGAGCCGCGCGATCTGCTCGAGCTCGAACGGCGAGCGGATGTCGCCGCGCCCCATCCTCAGCCCCGCGATCGGCCACTCGGCCAGCGCCTCGGCCGCCGCCTGCTCGTCGGTCTCGGCCCACGCGAGGTGGAGGCGCAGCACCTTCGGCATCGTCGCCGGGTCGCGGCCGGCCTCGCGGGCGCCCTCGTCGAACCGCTGCAGGAGGGTCGCGAGCCGGTCCAGCGGCGCCGCCTCGGTGACGAGCCCGTCGACGGTGCGCCCGGCGCGGCGGGCGGTGACCGGTCCGGCGGTGGCGATGAGGATCGGCGGCGCCTCCGCGGGCATCGTCCACAGCCGCGTCGACTCGAGTCGGAAGTGCGGTCCCTCGTGCTTGACGTCGCGCCCGGCGAGCCCCGACGCGAACAACTTCTTGATCACCTCGACGGCCTCGAACAGCCGGGCGATCCGCTCGGGCGCCTCGGGCCAGTAGCCACCCGCGATGTGCTCGCTGATCGCCTCGCCGCTGCCGAGCCCCAGCCAGTGCCGCCCCGGGTAGAGGGCGGCGAGCGTGGCGGAGGCCTGGGCGAGCATCGCCGGATGCCAGCGGTAGCCCGGCGTGGAGGCGCCGGTGCCGAGGTCCCCCGTGGTCGCCTGCCCGAGCGCGCCGAGCACGCTCCACGCCGACGCGGCCTGCCCGTGCTGCGGCAGCCACGGCTGGAAGTGGTCCGAGGCGAGCACTCCGGAGAATCCGGATGCCTCCGCGAGCGCCGCGAGCCGCACGACCTCCGCGGGCGGGAAGCGGTCGAGCATCGCGGCGTACCCGATCCGCATCCGCTCGCTCACCCGTCCATCTTCGCGGGTGGGGCGGGGGTGCGGCAGCGCGTTCCCGCGGCACCCGGCGCAGCGCTCCGGAGCGAGCGCGCGAACCGGGTGTCCCGAAGTTCCGCGTCAGGGACCGTATCCTCGTCACGTCGGGGATCTCCGTGGTCCACCGGACCGGGAAGAGGGAGGCGTGGGACAGGTCATGCGGGAGTTGCCGCCCTGGCCGTTGCGGAGAATCCTCGTCGCGACGACGGTTGCCTCGGCAGTGCTGTGGGTCGTGTTCGCCGGGGCTGCCCTGGCAACGCGTCCCTCTGACCCGTTGGTATGCCCTCCAGGGGTCCCGAGCGGGGACCCGCGCATCGGCTATGAGGGGTACATCCGCACGTGGAACTGGTTTCCGCGGACGGGCATCACCTGCGATTACCCCGTCGTGTCCGGCGGCGACATCGCGGGGTACATCACCTCGTTGCCTCCGATCCATCTGTCGGTGCTGCTGTACATCACGACGGCGATCACCCTCGCCACGATCGTCCTCGCCCTCATCACCGTCGCGATCCGCGGCGCCCAGGTCAGAAGCGCCGGATGAGTGGCACGAGGGCGATGCGGCGGAGAACCGGATCACCGGTTTCGCAGCGAGCTCGGCGTACGGCGTACGGCACGAGTCCTCCTCGCCCGACCCGGCCTCGGTCCCCGCGCACCCCGCGCCCCGGGGCTAAAGGTGGGCGCCGCAGCGTTCCGCGGCGAGCGCCGCGAGCGAGCGGGTCACGCGGATGAGCTCCGCGACAGCCACGCGCTCGCGCGGCGCGTGCGCGAAGCGCACATCCCCGGGACCGTAGTGCAGGGTGGGGATGCCGCCCATCCCCGCGTAGAGGCGCAGGTCGCTGCCGTAGGGCGCCGCGCCGAGGTCCGCTCGCCGGCCCTCGACGGCGCCGATCGCGTCGCGCACCTCGGCGATCAGCGCATGGCCCTCGGCGATCCGTCCGCTGGCGAACTGCCCGCCGGACCAGCGCAGCTGCACCGGGTGATCGCGGAGCCACGGGTCGCGCCGGGCCGCCTCGTCCAACGCCGCGACCAGCGCGAGCCGGGTCTCGGCGGGATCCTCGTCAAGGCGGACCCCCATCCGCCCCTCGGCGACGAGCAGGTCGGGCACGCTGCTGGGCCAGTCACCGGCGCGCAGCCGGCCGATCGACACCGGGTACGGCAGGGCATTGTCGGCGTAGAGCGGATCGACGTCGGCGTTCCGCTCGCGCTCCAGCTCGCCCAGCGCGCGCAGCACCGGCAGGAACGCGTCGATGGCGCTGTGCCCGGAGAGCCGGGTGCTGCCGTGCGCCGCGCGCCCCTCGACGCGCAGGTCGAAGGTGAGGGAGCCGGCGTTGGCGACGACGATCCGGCCGCTGGTGGGCTCGGTCAGCACCGCCGCATCCGCTCGATGACCGCGGAGCAGGGTCGCGAACGCGCCAAGGCCGCCGTCCTCCTCGCTGACGACCGAGTGGATCGCGAACGGCCGCTCCAGGCGCACCCCGGAGCGCATCAGCGCCCGGGCGACGGCGAGGTTCGCCGCGGCCCCCGCCTTCATGTCGCAGGCGCCGCGGCCGTGCACGAACCCGCCGTGCAGAGAGCCGCTCCACGGGTCGCGGTCCACCCAGCGGTCGAGATCGCCGGTGGGCACGACGTCGGCGTGGCTCTGCAGCACGAGGGCCGGCTCCCCCGTGGGTCCCGTCGAGGCGACGAGCCCGTAGCCTTCCGTGCGCGCCGCCTCGGTGCCCGGGAAATCCGGATGCGCCGCGAGCGCCGGCAGGTCGAGACTCCAGGCGTCGACGTCGTACCCCAGCTCGCCCAGCTGCGCGGCGAGCCGGTGCTGCAGCTCGGACTCGGCGTCGCTGCCCGTGATGCTCGGGATGCGGATCTGCGCGATCAGCTCCTCGACCAGCTCGGTCTCGTCGATCGCCGAGAGCACGCGGACCTGCGCTGCGGTGAGATCGGCGTTCATCGAGCGGAGCCTAGCGACGCCGGAGCTCAGCCGAGCATTATCGACACGATGCGCGCGGAGCCGGAGAGGCGGAGGGAACACTCAGCGACGCGCGGGGTGATCGCGGGTCACAGCTCCAACTGCGAGTCGACGTCCTTCACCTTGATCCGCGCCAGCCCGAGGTTGGACTTGTCGCGGTCGAGTACCAGGTAGAGGAAGACCTCGGGGTTGCGGGCCGTGGGGCGGATGACGTGGAACTGGCTCGACAGGGTGATCAGCACGTCGTCGACCGTGTCGCGCAATCCCATCGCCTTGATCGTCTTCAGCTCGGCGCGCACCACCTCGGTGGTACCGGCGGCCCCGATCTCCAGGTCGAGTCCGTTGCCGCTGCCGCCCAGCAGCATCCCGGTGGAGGAGTCCACGAGCGCGGCGACGATCGCGCCGTCCATCCGCGCCAGGTTCTCGAGCGATTCGGTGATGTTCGACATCGCCCTCACCACCCCGACGCCGACACGGGCGGGGCGTAGATCGAGCGAGGCGTCGTCTCATCCCGCGGCGGCACGGCCGCGACGATCGGCGCCGGGTCGGCCGGGGCCGGCTCGGGGACGGCCGTCGGCGCCGGGGCGGGGCCCGGCTCCGACGCGGGTGAGTGCGCCATCCGCTGTGCGCCCATCTTCGACACCGCGATCGCCTTCCCGAGGGTCTCGTAGGTGTCGAACAGCGCCGCGAGCACCAGCGGCTGCCCGGGCACCCGTCGCTGGAGGACGTGACCCTGGTCCGAGGCGATGATGACGTATTCGGCCGTGCCGATCCGCAGCTCGCGCGCCACGGCATCCGAGAGAGCCTGGACGGAGCTCGACATCGACGCCATCCGGCTCGCGTCGGTGCGCCCGTCGCTGTAGTCGGCGACCTCGAAGCCGTCGTCGGTCAGCACGGCGGCGTAGATCATCGACGCGGCGAACTCCCGCATCCCGGCGAGCACGCGCGCGGCGTGCTCTTTCACCTGCGGGTCCAGGTGCGCGGGGATGCTCATTCCGCCACCAGCTCCTCTCGCTGCGGCACGCGTTCCACGAACATGTCGCGCGTCTCGATGTTGGCCACCAGCGTCATCAGCAGCGTGCGCATCTGATCGCGCTGGCGGGGGTCGACGGTGTAGATCGGCACGATCTTGTCCGGATGCGCGACGGCGAGCGCCGCCGCGTAGTCGGTGACGGAGGGACCGGGGGCGATGTCGATGCGGGTGATGCCGATCACCACCCCGCCCTTGGCGTACAGGTCGGCGAACTCGTCCAGGTACTCCACCGCGCGGCCGATCGGGTCGTCGGCGTCGTTGTGCACGAGCAGCACCATGCCCTTCGCGCGCTCCTTGAGGATCGTCCACATGAAGTCGAAGCGCCGCTGACCGGGGATGCCGTACAGGCGCACCTTGTCCTGGTCGTCGAGCACGATCTCGCCGTAGTCGAGCGCGACCGTGGTGGTGGCCTTGTCGGCGACCTGGCGCTCGGTGTTCGCCGCCTCGGTGCGCACGACGTCGATCTCGGAGAGCTTCTCGATCGCGGTGGTCTTGCCCGCGCCCATCGGCCCGGTGAACAGGATGACGTGCTCGGCCACGGTTACAGCCCCAGCCTGGCGCGGAGGCGCCCGAAGAGTCCGCGCGGCTGGTCGGCGGCATCCTGGCGCAGCACCATCGTGGGCTCCTCGACCCCGCCCACGACCTGCAGCCCGCCCATGAGCGAGAGGGCGTTGAGGATGCGCTGCGCCTGCCCGACCGAGACGCTCGCCCCCGCGCACAGCTCGGGCAGCGAGAGGAACCCGGCGCCGAGGAGCGCGGTCATCCGGATGTAGTCCATGGTGTGCGGCAGCTCGGTGAAGTTGGGCCAGCGGCTGAGCCGGTACCGGTCGCTCGGGCGCAGCCAGGGCGCCGCGCTGCCCTCGAACGCGGTGATGCCGACGGCCCAGAGCAGCCCGTCGAGTTGCACGCCGATCCCCGGGAAGGGTGCCGGCGACCCCGGTGCCACGGCTTCCGCGGTGATCGCGACGCTGCCGGGGTGGATGGGGTAGCGGTCGAAGGGGAGCGTCGCCGAGTAGGTGCGGCGGGCGAAGTCGATGACGATCGGCGGGTGGTCGGCCACCTCGAGACGCATGGTGACCGGCACCGGGATGGTGCCGACGCGGTGGATCTCGACGGCGGAGTTCCCCCAGCCGGTGACGTAGCGCGGTCCCTCGCCGGCCGATGACCGGGCGTAGTCCCACTCGGCCGACGTCATGCGTCCTCGCCCGTGAGCATGGTGATCCCTGTTTCCCCCCGCGGACGAATCGCACCCCCTGCGCGATCGGGTCGCCCGCTCCGCCATCCTCTCCGGACGTTCCGTCCCGCGGTATCCCCCGTTGGGGCGGGAACCGCGCTGCGGAACTCCGGACCTTTCTCCCGCAACTCCGGAACTCCTTCTCCCAACTCCGGAACTCCCTCTCGCAACTCCAGATGTCGGGACGGGCTCTGCCGGAAACACGGGACTGAGCAGACCACGGCGGAGCGGTCTTCCGGAGTTGCGTCTGACGAGCGGGCGCCGCGGATCCCGCGGGGGCGCGGCTCCGGTGCGGGCGCGGCTCCCGGGGGGGTGCGGCTCCCGTGGGACTCGCGCGAGCCCGGGCCCCTGTACGGGGCGGGAACCGCGGTATCCGGCGCGCCCTCAGCGCTACCGCGCGCGGAGGCGGGGCGCCAGGTCGCGCTCGAAGAGCTCCAGGAAGCGGCGCTGGTCGTGGCCGGGGGCGTGGAACACGAGGTGGTCGAACCCCGCGTCGACGTAGGCGCCGATCTCGGCGACCACAGCATCCGGATCGCTGCCCACGATCCAGCGCTTCGCGACCTGCTCGATCGGCAGCTCGTCAGCGGCCCGCTCCATCTCCATCGGATCGTGGATGCCGCTCTTCTGCTCCGCGCTGAGCGCAAGCGGCGCCCAGAACCGGGTGTTCTCGAGTGCGGCGTCCGGGTCGGTGTCGTAGGAGAGCTTGATCTCGATCATCCGGTCGATGGCGTCGTAGTCGCGCTCGGCCTTCGCCGCCCCCTCCCGCACGGCGGGGATGAGGTCGTCGACGTAGAGCGACATGCCCTTGCCGCTGGTGCAGATGAACCCGTCGCCGGCGCGGCCGGCGTAGCGGGCGACGGTCGGGCCGCCCGCCGCGATGTACACGGGCACCGGATGCTCGGGTCGGTCGTAGATGGAGGCCCCGTGCGTGGAGTAGTACTCCCCCGCGAAGTCCACCCGATCCTCGGTCCAGAGCGCGCGCATCAGCCGCACCGACTCCCGGAGCCGCGCGAAGCGCTCCTTGAACTCGGGCCAGTCCTGCTCGCCGGCGCCCCGGAACCCCGTCGCGATCTCGTTGAGGGCCTCGCCGCTGCCGACCCCGAGGAAGATCCGTCCGCGGTACAGCACGCCCATGGTCGCGAACGCCTGCGCGAGGACCGCCGGGTTGTAGCGGAAGGTGGGCGTCATGACGCTCGTGCCGATGCGGATGCTCGACGTGCGCTCGCCGACCGCGGCCATCCAGCTGAGGGAGAACGGCGCGTGGCCGCCCTCATGCCGCCAGGGCTGGAAGTGGTCGCTGACGGCGACCGACTCCATGCCGTGCCCCTCCGCTGCGACGGCGATCTCGACCAGCTCCCGCGGGTCGAACTGTTCGGCGGACGCCTTGTACCCGAGTGTCAGAGCCATGCCCTCGAGTCTTCCACCGCGGACGCGGCGACGCTGACCCGGGCGGTCCGCGCGGCCGCGGTCCGCGCGGCTGCGGTCCTCGCGGCTGCGGTCCGCGCGGCTGCGGTCCGCGCGGCTGCGGTCCGCGCGGCTGCGGTCAGAGCGCCTGCGCGATCGGGATGGTGCCGCGGGTCAGCTCGAACTGCTCGCGGACCGCCGAGCCGGTCTCCAGCAGCACCAGGAGGACCGCGGCGACGTCGGCGCGCGGGACGGAGTCCCGTTCGAGCCGCTCACCCACCGCGACCAGGCCCGACCCCGCCTCGTCGGTGAGACCGCCGGGTCGCACGATCGTCCAGTCCAGGTCGCGCGCCCTGAGGTCGGCGTCGGCGTCGGCTTTCGCCTTGAGGTACACCTGGAACACGTCGCCGTCTTCGCCCGCCTGATCGGGGTCGTAGCCGTCGGCGCCGATCGCCGACACCAGCACGTAGCGGCGGATCCCCGCGCGCTCGGCCGCGTCGGCCAGCAGGATCGCGCCGTCGCGGTCGACGGTCAGCTTCCGCGCGGCGCCGCTGTCCGGCCCGGCGCCCGCGGCGAACACCACGGCATCCGCGTTCGCGAGGTGCCTGGCGAGGGTCTCGGCGTTGGTCGACTCGAAGTCCAGTACGAGCGCCTCGGCGCCCGCGGCCTCGACGTCGCCGGCGTGCGCGGGGTTGCGGATGATCGCCACCGGCTGGTGGCCGTCGTCCGCGAGCATCCGCTCCAGCAGCAGAGCGATCTTGCCGTGTCCTCCGGCGATGATGACGCGCATCCGGACAACCTACTTCGGGGTCTGCAGGAAGTCCGACACCGCCCGGGGAACGTACGGCGACACGTCGCCGCCGAGCGAGGCGACCTGGCGCACCAGCGACGAGCTGACGTGCGCGTGCGCGGGGTCGGGCAGCATGAACACCGTCTCGACGCCCGCGAGGTTGCGGTTGACGATCGCCATCGGCGTCTCGTAGGCGACGTCGACCTGCGACCGGACGCCCTTCACCAGCACGCTCGCGCCGACATCGGTGCAATAGTCCACGAGCAGCCCCACCGACCAGCTGGTCACGAGGATCTCCCCCTTGATCCCGGCGGCGGCGACGGAGTCCTTGATGAGCGAGACCCGCTGCGCGATGGGCAGCAGGGCGGTCTTGTCCGGGTTGTGCACGACGAGCACGTGGATCTCGTCGAAGATGTGCGCGGCCCGCTCGATGACGTCGAGGTGACCGAGGGTGACGGGGTCGAACGACCCGGGGACGACGGCGATCCGACTCACCCGCTCAGCCTAGCGACCGCGGCCCTCAGCCCTTCGCGAGGAAGGCGGCCTCGGCCTCGTCGAGGCGGCGGTTCAGCGCCGCGCGCAACGCACCGTGCTGGGCGAGGCGGGGATCCGCGTCGAGAATCGCTGCGGCATCTGCTCGCGCCTGGGCGATGAGGTCGCCGTCGCGCGCGACCCGGAGCAGGCGCAGCGACGAGCGCCCGCCGGACTGCGCGCGACCGAGCACATCGCCTTCCCGGCGCAGCTCGAGGTCGACGTTCGCGAGCTCGAACCCGTCGGTGGTCGCCGCGACCGCCTCCACCCGCTCGCGGGCGAGGGTGTCGGCGGCGGCACGGGTGACGAACAGGGCGAGACCCGGCACCGAGCCCCGGCCCACCCGGCCGCGCAGCTGGTGCAGCTGCGAGACGCCGAAGCGGTCGGCATCAAGAACCACCATCGTCGAGGCGTTCGGCACGTCGACGCCCACCTCGATCACCGTCGTCGCGACCAGCACGTCGATATCGCCGCCGGCGAAGGCGCGCATCACGGCATCCTTCTCCTCCGAGCTCATCCGGCCGTGCAGCACCTCGATGCGCCGCCCGGCGAGCGCGGGGGTCCGGCGCGCCTCCTCGACCACCGTGAGCACTCCGGCAGCCGGTGCGCCGGAATCGCCGTCGGCGGTCGTCGCATCCGTCTCGTCGCCGTCGTCCTCCGGGGTCCTCTGGTCGATCGCCGGGCACACCACGAAACCCTGGCGGCCCTGCGCGAGCTCCTCCGCCATCCGCTCCCACACCCGCGTCTCCCAGCTCGGATGCTCCGCCAGCGCGACCACGTGACTGGCGATCGGAGAGCGGCCCGCCGGCAGCTCGGCGATGGTGGAGATGTCGAGGTCGCCGAACACGGTCATCGCGACGGTGCGCGGGATGGGGGTCGCGGTGAGCACCAGCACGTGCGGCGCGCGACCCTTGAGGCGCAGCGCCTCGCGCTGGTCGACACCGAAGCGGTGCTGCTCGTCGACCACGACGAGCCCGAGGTCGGCGAACTGCACCTTCTCGCCGAGCAGCGCGTGCGTGCCGACGACGATGGCGGCGCCTCCGGAGGCCGCGGCGAGGGTGGCGCGGCGGCGCTCGGGCGCGGTGAGCTGGCCGGTGAGGAGGGTCGGACGCAGGCGCGCGGCGAGGTCGGGACCGAGGGTGCGGACGATGGAGCGCAGGTGCTGGGCGGCGAGCACCTCGGTCGGGGCCAGAAGCGCGGACTGACCCCCCGAGTCGGCGACGGCGAGCATGGCGCGGAGCGCAACGAGGGTCTTGCCGGAGCCCACCTCGCCCTGCACCAGCCGGTTCATCGGGGTCGGCGAGGCGAGGTCCCGCGCGATCTCCTCCCCCACCAGCGTCTGGTCGCCGGTCAGCCGGAACGGCAGCGCCGCATCGAATCCGGCCAGCAGCTTCCCGGGCAGACGCGGGTCTGCGGGTTCCTCTCGCCGGGCGGCGCGCTGGGCGAGCAGGGCCGCCTGCAGCACGAACGCCTCCTGGTACCGCAGAGCGTCCCTGGCCCGGTTCGCGTCGCCGAACGAGGCGGGGTGGTGGATCGCCTCCAGAGCCGCCCGCTGCGCGAGCAGACCGTGCTGCAACCGGATGTCCCCCGGCACCGGATCCTCGACCTCGCCGAGGCCGCCGAGCACCAGGTCGACCGCCTGCGCCACCTTCCAGCTCGAGACCGTGGAGGTGGCCGGATAGATCGGGATGAGCTGCTCGGCCCAGCGCTTCGCCGCGTCGTCCACGGCGACGGCCCGCGGATCGGCGGCGTCGAACAGCTCGTAATCCGGGTGCGCGAGCTGGCGATGGCCCCGGTACTCGCCGACCTTGCCGGCGAAGATGCCCCGCGCCCCGGCGACGAGCTCCCGCGCCCGCCAGGCCTGGTTGAAGAAGGTGAGGGTCAGGATGCCGTGCCCGTCGCCGATCTCGACCTCGAGGATGGTGCCGCGCCGCTGCCGCATCTGCCGCTCGGTGCTGCGGCGCACCTCCGCAACGATGGTGACGTCCTCGCCGACCGTGAGCGTGTCGAGGGCGGTGAGCTCGCCGCGGCGCGCGTAGCGCCGCGGGTACTGGGAGAGCAGGTCGCCGACGGTGCGGATGCCGAACGCCCGCTCGAACGCCGCGGCGGTGCGGCCAC
>JACRGJ010000063.1 GCA_016212425.1 Micrococcales bacterium
GGATGAGCACCCGCCCCCGGCGGCGGCCGAAGAGGACCGGAGTCGCCTTCTGCAGCGTCGCAGGCACGTCGGAGATGGTCACGGGGCCTCGATTCCGGGGGATGGACGGCGAATGGACGTCGAATGAGGGTAGAAGTCGACCCTATGCCGGGGCTATGAAACGGGAACAGGCGCTCAGCGGCTGCGGAGCCGGGTATCCCTGTCCGCCGAGGGCGCACGCCCCGGCGCGATGTCGGCGGCCCCGCCTACCCTGAAGGCATGGAGCCGACCCGTGCCGTGCGCCCCTTCGAGGTGATCAGCGAGTACACCCCCTCGGGCGACCAGCCGCAGGCGATCCGGGAGCTCGCGGGTCGCATCAACGCCGGGGAGACGGATGTCGTGCTGCTCGGGGCGACCGGCACCGGCAAGTCGGCCACCACGGCGTGGCTCATCGAGCAGGTGCAGCGGCCGACGCTCGTGCTCGCGCACAACAAGACTCTCGCCGCGCAGCTGGCCAACGAGTTCCGCGAGCTGATGCCGAACAACGCGGTCGAGTACTTCGTCAGCTACTACGACTACTACCAGCCCGAGGCCTACGTGCCGCAGACGGACACCTTCATCGAGAAGGACTCCTCGATCAACTCGGAGGTCGAGCGCCTCCGTCACTCCACCACGAACTCGCTGCTCAGCCGCCGCGACGTCGTGGTGGTCTCCACGGTCTCCTGCATCTACGGACTCGGCGCCGCGGAGGAGTACCTGGAGGCGATGCTGGCGCTGCAGGTCGGGCAGCGGATCTCGCGCGACCGGCTCATCCGCTCGATGGTCGCCATGCAGTACGAGCGCAACGACATCGACTTCTCGCGCGGCAAGTTCCGGGTGCGCGGCGACACCATTGAGATCATCCCGATGTACGAGGAGCACGCCGTGCGCGTGGAGCTCTTCGGCGACGAGGTCGAGGCGCTGTACTCCCTGCATCCGCTCACCGGCGAGGTGATCCAGCGGATGGACGCCGTCTCCATCTTCCCGGCGACGCACTACGCCGCCAGCCCCGAGACAATGCACAGGGCGATCGGCACGATCCGTGTGGAACTCGCCGAGCGACTGGCGGAGCTGGAGCGCCAGGGCAAGCTGCTCGAGGCGCAGCGGCTGCGGATGCGCACCACGTTCGATCTGGAGATGATGGAGCAGATCGGCTTCTGCAACGGCATCGAGAACTACTCCCGGCACATCGACGGGCGGATGCCGGGGGAGGCCCCGCACTGCCTGCTCGACTACTTCGCCGACGACTTCCTCGTCGTGATCGACGAGTCGCACGCCACCGTGCCCCAGATCGGGGCGATGTTCGAGGGGGACGCCAGCCGGAAGCGCACGCTCGTGGAGCACGGCTTCCGACTGCCGAGCGCCCTCGACAACCGGCCGCTGCGCTGGGAGGAGTTCCTCGACAGGGTCGGCCAGAAGGTGTACCTCTCCGCGACGCCGGGGAAGTACGAGATGGGCGTCGCCGACGGCATCGTGGAGCAGATCATCCGGCCGACGGGCCTCGTGGATCCGCAGATCGTCGTGAAGCCGTCCCGCGGGCAGATCGATGATCTGCTCGAGCAGATCCGGCTCCGCGTCGCGCGCGATGAGCGGGTGCTGGTCACCACGCTGACCAAGAAGATGGCCGAAGAGCTCACCGGCTTCCTCGGGGAGGCGGGGGTGAAGGTGCGCTACCTGCACTCCGACGTGGACACCCTCCGGCGGGTCGAGCTGCTCACCGAGCTGCGGGCCGGCGTCTACGACGTGCTGGTCGGCATCAATCTGCTCCGCGAGGGACTCGATCTGCCCGAGGTGTCGCTGGTGGCGATCCTCGACGCTGACAAGGAGGGCTTCCTCCGCTCGGGCACGTCACTCATCCAGACCATCGGTCGTGCCGCCCGCAACGTGTCGGGCGAGGTGCACATGTACGCCGAGCAGGTCACCGACTCGATGCGGAACGCGATCGAGGAGACCACCCGCCGCCGCGACAGGCAGATCGAGTACAACCGCGTCAACGGCATCGACCCGCAACCCCTGCGGAAGCGGATCGCCGACATCACCGACGTGCTGGCCAGGGAAGGCGCCGACACCGCTCAGCTGCTCGAGTCGCGTCAGGGCGGCGGCCGGGGCGGTCGCAGCCGGGCCGCGACGCCGAACCTCCGCCGTGAGGGCATCGGGGCGAGCGGCGCCGCGGAGCTGGAGGCGATCATCGGCGATCTGAACGGGCAGATGCTCGCGGCAGCGGGGGAGATGAAGTTCGAGCTCGCCGCGCGGCTGCGCGACGAGCTGCACGACCTCAAGCGCGACCTCCGCGCGATGGAGACCGCCGGGCACGTCCGCTGAGGGCGCAGGGCAGCCCCGACGACGATGTCGGTGGCCTCCGTAGAATGAGTTCAGTGTCGTCGATCTCGCCCGTGACGGGCTCTCAGAAGCTCAGCGTGCGCGGCGCGCGCGTGCACAATCTCAAGGACGTCGACCTCGAGATCCCCCGGGATGCGCTCGTCGTCTTCACCGGGCTCTCCGGATCGGGCAAGTCCAGCCTCGCCTTCGACACGATCTTCGCCGAGGGTCAGCGCCGCTACGTCGAGTCGCTCTCGGCGTACGCACGGCAGTTCCTCGGGCAGGTCGACCGGCCGGACGTCGACTTCATCGAGGGGCTCAGCCCGGCGGTCTCGATCGACCAGAAGTCCACGAACCGCAACCCGCGCTCGACCGTGGGCACGATCACCGAGATCTACGACTACATGCGCCTGCTCTGGGCCCGGATCGGGGAGCCGCACTGCCCGGTCTGCGGCGAGCCGATCGCGAAGCAGACGGTGCAGCAGATCGCCGATCAGCTGATGGAGCTGCCGACCGGCACCCGCTATCAGGTGCTCGCGCAGGTGATCAGTCAGAAGAAGGGGGAGTTCGTCGACCTGTTCGGCGAACTGGCCTCAGGCGGGTACTCCCGCGCGATCGTCGACGGTGAGCTGATCCAACTCACCAGCCCACCGACGCTGAAGAAGTCCTACAAGCACGACATCGCCGTCGTGATCGACCGGCTCGTCGCCGCCGACGACGGGCTGACCCGCCTGACCGACTCCCTCGAGACCGCGCTGCGTCTGACCGACGGCACGGTGACGATCGACTTCGTCGACGAGGAGGAGACGGCCCCCGCACGACGGCGCAGCTTCAGCGAGAAGCTGAGCTGCCCGAACGGGCACCCGATCGCGCTCACCGAGATCGAACCGCGCACGTTCTCGTTCAACGCCCCCTTCGGGGCCTGCGCGGAGTGCTCGGGTCTCGGCACGAAGATGGCGGTCGACGCGGATCTGCTCCTGGGAGACCCCGACCTCAGCCTGAACGAGGGCGTCATCCTGCCGTGGAATCAGGGCGGGAAGGGACTGTACAGCTACTTCCAGCGCCTGCTGCAGGGGCTCGCCCGCGACCTCGCGTTCTCCCTCGACACGCCGTGGCGCGACCTGCCGGACGAGGTGCGCCAGGCGATCCTGCGCGGCAACGACTTCGAGGTGGTCGTGCGGTGGCGCAACCGCTTCGGCCGCACCATGAAGTACTCGACCGGCTTCGAGGGCGTCATGCCCTACATCGAGCGGAAGTACACCGAGGCGGAGAGCGACTGGTCGCAGCAGCGCTACGGCGAGTACCTGCGCGAGGTGCCCTGCCCGGTCTGCGACGGGCAGCGGCTGAAGCCCGAGGTGCTGGCGGTGCTCGTCGCCGGCCGCTCCATCTCGAGCGTGCAGGAGCTCAGCCTCACCGACTGCTATGAGCTCATGAACACGATCGAGCTGACGCCGCGGCAGGCGAAGATCGCCGCGCAGGTGCTGCGCGAGATCCGGCTCCGACTCGAGTTCCTGCTCGAGGTCGGGCTCGGCTACCTCACCCTCGCCCGCGCCGCGGCGACCCTCTCCGGGGGCGAGGCGCAGCGCATCCGCCTCGCGACGCAGATCGGGTCGGGGCTCACCGGGGTGCTGTACGTGCTGGACGAGCCCTCCATCGGGCTGCATCAGCGCGACAACCGTCGGCTCATCGACACCCTGGTGAAGCTGAAAAGCCTCGGCAACACGCTGATCGTCGTCGAGCACGACGAGGACACCATCCGCACGGCCGATTGGATCGTCGACATCGGGCCGGGCGCCGGCGAGCACGGCGGAGAGGTGGTCCACTCGGGCACCTATCAGACCCTCCTCGACAACCGCGACTCCATCACCGGCGACTACATCGCCGGTCGGCGGGCGATCGAGATGCCGGCGACGCGCCGCACGATCGATCGGAAACGGCAGATCCAGGTGCTCGGCGCCCGGGCCAACAACCTGCGGGACGTCGACGTCGCCTTCCCGCTCGGCGTGTTCACCGCGGTCACCGGAGTGAGCGGGTCGGGCAAGTCCTCGCTGGTGAACGACATCCTCTACAAGGTGCTAGCCAATCAGCTCAACGGTGCCCGCCAGGTGCCGGGCAAGCACCGGCGCGTCACCGGCCTCGACCAGCTCGACAAGGTGGTGCATGTCGACCAGGCGCCCATCGGCCGCACCCCCCGCTCCAACCCCGCGACCTACACCGGGGTGTTCGACCGCATCCGCACCCTGTTCTCGGAGACGATCGAGGCGAAGTCGCGCGGCTACCTGCCCGGCCGCTTCAGCTTCAACGTCAAGGGCGGCCGCTGCGAGAACTGCGCCGGCGACGGCACGATCAAGATCGAGATGAACTTCCTCCCCGACGTCTACGTCGTGTGCGAGGTCTGCCAGGGCGCGCGCTACAACCGCGACACCCTGCAGGTGCACTACAAGGGCAAGGACATCGCCGAGGTGCTCGACATGTCGATCGAGGAGGCCGCCGACTTCTTCGAGCCGATCAGCGCGATCCACCGCTACCTGAAGACCCTGGTGGATGTCGGGCTGGGCTACGTGCGGCTGGGCCAGAGCGCCACGACCCTCTCCGGCGGGGAGGCGCAGCGCGTCAAGCTCGCCACCGAGCTGCAGCGGCGCACCAACGGCCGCAGCGTCTACGTGCTCGACGAGCCGACCACCGGCCTGCACTTCGAGGACGTGCGCAAGCTGCTGCTCGTGCTGAACGGTCTCGTCGACAAGGGCAACACCGTCATCGTGATCGAGCACAACCTCGACGTGATCAAGAGTGCCGACTGGATCGTCGACCTGGGCCCGGAGGGCGGCGCGGGTGGCGGCACCGTGCTCGCCACCGGTACTCCGGAGTCGCTGGCCGAGGTCGAGGGCAGCCACACCGGCTTCTTCCTGCGCGAGCTGCTCGAGTCGGAGGCCGCGGGGCTCGGACGCGACCTCGGGCGCCGCAAGGCGGGTTAGCGTGGCGCGCGTCGCCCGACC
>JACRGJ010000064.1 GCA_016212425.1 Micrococcales bacterium
ACGCCGGTGGGGCCGGCGAAGATGAACGAGCCCGAGGGGCGCTTGGGGTCCTTGAGGCCGGCGCGCGTGCGGCGGATCGTCTTGGACAGGACCGAGATCGCCTCCTCCTGGCCGATGACCCGCTGGTGCAGCGCGTCCTCCATGAACAGCAGACGCGAGGACTCCTCCTCGGTGAGCTTGAACACCGGGATGCCGGTCGCGTTCGCCAGCACTTCGGCGATCACGCCCTCGTCGACGGTGCCGGATGCGGCCACGTCGCCCGAACGCCACTGCTTCTCGAGGCGCAGCCGCTCGCCGAGCAGCTTCTTCTCCTCGTCGCGCAGCGAGGCGGCCTTCTCGAAGTCCTGGTCCTCGATCGCGCCCTCCTTGGTGGCCCGCACCTGGGCGATCTTCTCGTCGAACTCGCGCAGCTCCGGCGGCGCCGACAGGATCGACAGGCGCAGGCGGGCGCCGGCCTCGTCGATCAGGTCGATCGCCTTGTCCGGCAGGAACCGGTCGGAGACGTAGCGGTCGGCGAGGTTCGCGGCGGCGACGAGCGCCCCATCCGTGATCGACACCTTGTGGAAGGCCTCGTACTTGTCGCGGAGGCCCTTCAGGATGTTGATCGCGTGCGGCAGCGAAGGCTCGTTGACCTGCACGGGCTGGAAGCGGCGCTCGAGAGCGGCATCCTTCTCGAAGTGCTTGCGATACTCGTCCAGCGTCGTGGCGCCGATGGTCTGCAGCTCGCCGCGAGCGAGGAGCGGCTTCAGGATGCTGGCGGCGTCGATCGCGCCCTCTGCGGCCCCGGCACCGACGAGGGTGTGGATCTCGTCGATGAAGGTGATGATGTCGCCGCGAGTGCGGATCTCCTTGGTCACCTTCTTCAGGCGCTCCTCGAAGTCGCCGCGGTAGCGGGATCCGGCGATGAGCGAGCCGAGGTCGAGGGTGTAGAGCTGCTTGTCCTTGAGGGTCTCGGGGACCTCGCCGCGGACGATCGCCTGCGCGAGGCCCTCGACCACGGCGGTCTTGCCGACGCCGGGCTCGCCGATCAGCACAGGGTTGTTCTTCGAGCGGCGGGAGAGGATCTGCATGACCCGCTCCATCTCCTTCTCGCGTCCGATCACCGGGTCGAGCTTGCCGTCCCGAGCCGCCTGGGTGAGATTGCGGCCGAACTGGTCGAGGATCTGCGACCCCTTGTCGGCGGCCTGGTCGTTGCCGCCGACGGCGACCTGCTCCTTGCCCTGGTATCCGCTCAGCAACTGGATCACCTGCTGGCGCACCCGGTTGAGGTCGGCGCCGAGCTTGACGAGCACCTGCGCGGCGACGCCCTCGCCCTCCCGGATCAGGCCGAGCAGGATGTGCTCGGTGCCGATGTAGGAGTGGCCGAGCTGGAGCGCCTCGCGGAGGCTGAGCTCGAGCACCTTCTTGGCGCGCGGGGTGAACGGAATGTGGCCGGTGGGCTGCTGCTGGCCCTGGCCGATGATGTCCTGCACCTGCTCGCGCACGGCATCCAGCGAGATCCCGAGCGACTCGAGCGCCTTCGCGGCGACCCCCTCGCCCTCATGGATCAGGCCCAGCAGGATGTGCTCCGTGCCGATGTAGTTGTGGTTGAGCAGCTTCGCCTCTTCTTGGGCGAGAACGACGACCCGGCGGGCCCGGTCGGTGAAGCGTTCGAACATGTCATCTCCTCCGGCTCCGCACGGTGACGCGGCTCCGATACACCGAGGGTAACGACGGGGGTCTCGGGTCCCTGCCCCTGTTCGCCGTGGGCGTGAGGAGATCCCGCGGGGCACGGCAGGATGAGCGCATGACGGATCGGCTCATGCTGCTCGACACCGCGGCGCTGTACTTCCGGGCCTTCCACGGGGTGCCGGAATCGGTGGTGGATCCCCGCGGCCAGCCGGTCAACGCCGTGCGCGGGCTCCTCGACATCATCGCGAAGCTCCTCACCGAGTACCGGCCGGCGCGGATCGTCGCGGCCTGGGACGACGACTGGCGGCCCGCGTGGCGGGTCGAGCTCATCCCCTCGTACAAGGCGCACCGGGTGGCGGCGGAGCCCGCGCCGGGCGAGTCGGTCGAGGTGGTGCCCGACCTGCTGACGCCGCAGATCGCCATCATCCGCGAGGTGCTCGACGCGCTCGGCATCCCCGTGGTGGGTGCTCCCGGCTGCGAGGCCGACGATGTGATCGGCACGCTCTGCGCCCGCGCCGACGGCCCGGTCGACGTGGTCACCGGCGATCGCGACCTCTACCAGCTCGTCGACGACGCCCGCGGCATCCGGGTGATCTCCACGATCAAGGGGATGCGGAACCTCGAGGTCGTCACCGCCGACGTCGTGCGCGCGAAGTACGGCGTCGGGCCCGAGCACTACGCCGACTTCGCCACCCTCCGCGGCGACACGAGCGACGGGCTGCCCGGGGTCGCGGGGGTGGGCGAGAAGACCGCCGCCGGGCTGGTCGGCGAGTACGGAGGCGTCGACCGGATCCTCGCCGCCGCGGCCGACCCGGGCAGCGGGATGTCGGCAGCGGTGCGCGCGAAGCTCGCCGCCGCCGCCGACTACCTCGCCGTCGCGCCGCGGGTGGTGCGCGTGCTGGCGGATGCGGAACTCCCTCCCGTCGGGAACGATGCGGTGCGCCGGGTGGCGGGCGAGCGCGCAGAGCGCTTCGCGGCGCTCACCGAGGAGCACGGGCTCGGTGGTTCCGCGGAGCGGATCCTCCGCGCACTCGGCGATGCGGGCTGACCCGCCCCGGTGTCCCGAGGACCGGATCTCGCTCTGAACCCGCGGAATCTCGACGAAACCGGACATCCCCGGTGCGCTCGAGCGGCGGTGCGCTCAGGCGGCGGGCGGGAGACCGGCGGCGGCGCGCTCCTCGGCGTCCATCTTGGCGTCGAGGCGCTCGGTGGCGCTGCGCTCGTGCCGGTCCGCGCGGACGATCGACCACATCACGAACCAGAAGATGAGCCCCAGGATGATCGTGGGCCCGATCGACCAGACGTAGGGCCAGATCGCATCCATACCCTCAGGGTACGCGCTGGCGGATCGGAGATCCCCCGCCGGGAATGTCCGCGAGCCGGAATCAGCGCAGGAAGAAGACCAGCGCGACCAC
Source organism: Micrococcales bacterium (assembly GCA_016212425.1). Classification (GTDB taxonomy): domain Bacteria; phylum Actinomycetota; class Actinomycetes; order Actinomycetales; family Microbacteriaceae; genus Schumannella. The sequence continues at coordinate 3,087 of JACRGJ010000064.1, forward strand.
GATCAGCACCAGGGCCAGACCGCCGTACATCACCCACCGGGAGCTGCGGCGGTCCACGCTACGAGCCTTTCGCGATGATGCCGGAGATGCCCGAGACGATCAGCCAGATCGCGATCGCCGCGACGACGATCCACACCGCCACGCGCTGCCAGCTGGGACCCTGCTGCTTCTCGTCCATCGGTGGCCTCCGCCCTACTTCACCAGGGGGAACAGGATCGTCTCGCGGATGCCGAGGCCGGTGAGGGCCATGAGCAGCCGGTCGATGCCCATCCCCATCCCGCCCATCGGCGGCATTCCGTGCTCCATCGCGGTGAGGAACTCCTCGTCCAGCCGCATCGCCTCATCATCGCCGCGGGCACCCTGGCGGGCCTGCTCCACGAAGCGCTCGCGCTGGATCACCGGGTCCACCAGCTCGGAGTACCCCGTCGCCAACTCGAAACCGCGGATGTAGAGATCCCACTTCTCCACCAGCCCCGGCACCGAGCGGTGGTCGCGCACGAGCGGCGAGGTGTCGACCGGGAAGTCGAGCACGAAGGTGGGCCGCTCGAGCCCCGGCTTGACGAGGTGCTCCCAGAGCTCCTCGACGTACTTCCCGTGCGTCGGCAGGGCCACCTCGACCCCGAGAAGGTCGGCGATCGCCGCGAGCTCCTCCACCGGCGTCTGCGGGGTGATCGCGGTGTCGGCGGCGTCGTTCAGGGAGTCGTACATGCGGATGCGGTCCCACGGCCCGCCGAGCTCGTACTCCGTGCCGTCGGCCCAGGTCACGGTGGTCGATCCCGACACCGCGACCGCGGCATCCTGGATCAGCTGCTGCGTGAGGTCGGCGATGGTCGAGTAGTCACCGTAGGACTGGTAGGCCTCGAGCATCGCGAACTCGGGGCTGTGGGTCGAGTCGGCACCCTCGTTGCGGAAGTTGCGGTTGATCTCGAACACCCGGTCGATGCCGCCGACGACCGCGCGCTTGAGGAACAGCTCGGGGGCGATCCGCAGGAACAAGTCGGTGTCGAACGCGTTCGAGTGGGTCGCGAAGGGGCGCGCGGTGGCGCCGCCGTGCATCGTCTGCAGCATCGGCGTCTCGATCTCGAGGAAGCCGTGCCCCGCGAAGGTGGAGCGCAGCGAGGCGACCGCGGCGGCCCGCGCCCGCACGGTCGCCCGCGCCTGGTCGCGAGTGAGCAGGTCGAGGTAGCGCTGGCGCATCCGGGTCTCGTCGCTGAGCTCGGTGTGCAGGGTCGGCAGCGGCAGCAGCGCCTTGGAGGCGATCGCCCAGTCGTCCGCGAGGACCGACAACTCGCCGCGGCGGGAGGAGATGACCTCGCCGTGCACGAACACGTGGTCGCCGAGGTCGACGAGCTCCTTCCAGCGCGCGAGGGAGTCCTCGCCCACCTCGGCGAGGGAGATCATCGCCTGGATGCGGCTGCCGTCGCCCGCCTGCAGCGCCGCGAAGCACAGCCGGCCCGTGGTGCGCAGGTGCACCACGCGGCCCGCGATCCCGACCCGCTCACCCGTGGTCGCATCCGCCTCGAGGCCGCCGAAACGCTCCCGCAGCTCGGGGATGGTCGCCGTGACCGGCAGGGTGACGGGGTAGGCCTCCCCGCCCTCGTCGAGCATCCGCTGCCGCTTCGCGAGGCGCACCTCGCGCTGCTCGGACGTCGCCTGCTCGGTGCTCATGTCCTCAGTTCAGGTAGATCGTGTCGGTGTCGATGAGCCGCGCGGGCCCGACCTGCGCGGCGATGAGCACGCGCGCGGGGCCGCGGTGGTCGTCGTCGACCGGGCGGAACGTGCTGGGGTCGACGATCCCAAGGTAGTCGAGGGCGACGAGCTCCTCCCCCATCAGCACCGACTGCGCGGCCGCGACGACCGCGTCGACACCGCGATCCGCGGCCGAGCCGGCGGCCTCGAGCGCCCGGCTCAGGGCGCGAGCGGCGCGGCGGTGCTCGTCGTCGAGGTAGCGGTTACGGCTGGAGAGCGCCAGACCGTCGGGGGCCCGCACGGTGCCGACCTCCTCAACCCGCGTGGCGATGTCGAGGTCGGTGACCATCCGGCGCACCAGGAACAGCTGCTGCGCATCCTTCTCGCCGAACAGGACGTGCTCGGGGCGCACGATGCCGAGCAGCTTCGCCACCACGGTGAGCACCCCGTCGAAGTGCCCGGGACGGGAACGCCCCTCGAAGGCGGCGCCGAGGTCGCCAGCACGGACCTGGGTCTGCGCCGCGCCATGCGGGTACATCTCCTCCGCGGCCGGATGGAACACCGCCTCGACCGGATAGCGCGCGAGGGTCGCGAGGTCGGCGTCGAAGTCACGGGGGTAGCGCGCGAGATCCTCGCCGGGCGCGAACTGCAGCGGGTTGACGAAGACCGACACGACCACGCGATCCCCGAGTTCGAGCGCTCGCTCGACGAGGGCGAGGTGACCCTCGTGCAGCGCCCCCATCGTCGGGACGAGCTGCGCAGCGCCGGCGGCGAAGCGCGACCGGATCCCGGCGATCGACTCGATCACCGCAGGGCTGCTCATCCGCACGAGCCTAGCCGCGCGTCCGCTCGCAGGCGGCGCCCGGTGTCACCCCGCTCGAGGGATGCGGCCGAGGGCGGAATCCACCGTCGAGCGGACGAGCGGCCCGAGGACCGCGCCAGGCGCGTCGACGCCGATGCCCGCGAGGAGATCCATCGACTGGCCCACGATCGCCGCCGCGAAGCTGCGGGCCGTGCCGATCGCCTCCGCGTAGGCGGGCCGGTCCTGCTCGGACACCACCAGCGGCTCGGCGCCCATCTCGATCACGAGGGCCTGCGCGATCGGCAGCACCGGCGCCGGGGCGGTCACGGCGCAGTGCGCCTCTCGCAGCCGCGCGAGATCGAGCGAGGTGCCGGTGAACGCGATCGCCGGATGCACCGCGAGGGGGATGCCCCCGGCCGCCGCCGCGGGTGCGAGCACACCGGTGCCGAACTCGGCGGCGGTGTGCAGCACCAGCTGTCCCGCCTGCCAGGCCCCGGTCACGGCCAGGCCCTCGACGAGTCCCGCGAGCTCAGCGGAGGGCACTGCGAGCAGCACCAGCTCGGCCCGCTCGACCACCTCCGGCACGGTGAGCACCGGCACGCCGGGAAGGAGCGCCTCCGCGCGGTCGCGGCTCGCCCGGGAGACAGCGCTGATGCCGACGACCGCGTGCCCGGCTCCGCCGAGCGCCGCCCCGAGCACCGGACCGACGTGGCCGGCGCCGACGATCCCGATCCCGAGGCGGCCGTCGCGGCCGCTCACGCGGTGCTGCCCGCGACCGGCCGGCCCCAGTGCGCGCTGTGGTCGGCGGCGGCCGCGCGCACCGCATCCGACTCGAGGTCGCGGAAGAACCGCCCGGCATCCGCCTCATCCAACGCCCCGAGCTGCGCGCTGATCGGGCCCTGCACCGTGTGCAGGTGCACACCCGCGAGGCGCATCCGCCGTCCGAGCCAGCCCTGGTGGATCGACACCGACTGGATCCGGGCGAACGGCACGATGACGAGCTCGCGCCAGATCGCGCCGCGGCGCAGCAGCGCGACCGGGTTGACGAGCGCGAATCCGTTCCGGCGCCACGAGAACCAGCGGATGACTCGCGCGCGCGGCGGCGAGGTGCTGTATCGGCCGGTGCCCCGGTCGCGCGAGAACCCGCTCTCGAGGAGGGGCTGCAGGTCGTCGTCCGCGAGCTCCGGAAGCAGCACCCGCAGCACCTTGAGGGCGTCGGCGCGGCTGCCCACCGGCAGCACCGTGGAGTTCTGCTGCTGCTGGCTGTTGCTGCGGGACCGGGATGCGCGGTTGATCCGGATCGTCCACCAGTCCACCGGTCGCCAGATCAGCGGCTGGCTGACGGAGATCGAGTGGATGCGTCCCGGCGGCACCGTCTCGCTGCTCATGGACAGCAGGCCGAACCCGATGCGCACGCCGTCCGGCGTCGCCGCGACGGAGTAGCGGAGGAACTTCGCGATGTGCCGGATCGTCACCGACCCGAGCGCGAGCAGGATCGGGACCACGGTCACGATGAGGAGCGGGTTGTCGGCGCCGATCGCTCCCGAGATGATCAGCGCGATGATGACGAGGAACCAGAACGTGCGGCCGCTGAGGATCGCCGAGCCGATCAGTCGGCCCGGATGCATCTCGACCACCGACTCCGGTGGGGCGAGCGCAGGGTCGCGCTCGGGGGCGAGGAACTCCCCCATCCGGGTCTGCACGAGCCCCGGGAGCGTTCCGCCGAAGTTCGGGCCCTCCGCCGCTCCGGCGGCGGGCGCTCCGTCCGCGGGCCCCTCCGCGGCCGCCCGCTCGGCGGCCCGCACCCCGGAGGCGCGGCGCAGGATCTCGCCGCGCAGCGCATCCGCATCTCTGCCGCGCAGATACTCGATCCGCACGTTGGCGTCGTCCCCGGCGACCTGCAGCTCGAGCCGGGCCGCGCCGAAGATGCGCGCGAAGAGCGTGCGCTCGATGCCCACCCCCTGGATGCGGTCCAGCCGCGCCCGGCGGTTGGAGCGGAACAGCACGCCGCTGCGCACCTCCACGAGCTCGTCGGTCACGCGGAAGGTGTACATCCGCCACGAGACGTAGAACAGCACGACGACGATCGCGATGACGAGGATCGACACGCCGAGCCCCGCGGGCAGCAGACCGTTGTCGATGAGGAGGTCGACAGGGTCGCCCTCGTAGCCCCCCTGGCCGATCACCACGGCGATCAGCCGCTCCCGGAAGTTGGCGATCAGGATGCCCGCGATCGCGACCAGCGCGAGGCCGCCGCGCAGCAGCGGAGTCGCGGCGATCGGGCGGTGCCACCCGCCGTCGCCGAGGTCGTCGCGGCGAAACGCCGGTGCGGGAGCCGTCACAGCCCGGCGCGCCGCGTCTCGGCCAGCTCGACCAGGGAGTCGCGCAGGCTCTCGGCATCCGCTTGGGGAAGGCCGGGGATGCTGACCGCCGACGCCGCCGCGGCCGTCACCAGCTTGAGCTGAGACATTCCCAGCGCGCGCTCGATGGGCCCCCGGGTCACGTCGACGAGCTGCATCCGGCCGTAGGGCACGGCGACGACGCGCTGCCACAGGATGCCGCGCCGGAACACGAGGTCGTCCTGCCGGAGCCGGTACCCGATGGAGCGCACCCGCCGCGGGGTGATGGCGGCGACGAGGAGGGTCACGAGCAGCGTCCCCGCCGGGAACGCCGCGAGCCAGAGCACGCCGCTCAGGAGCCACGGGAGGCTGAGGAACGCCGAGAGGACCAGGCCGCCCACCACCGTGCCGACCAGGTCGACCACGATGTACCTCGACGACACGCGCCTCCACTCCCCCGGCACCGGATCGAGCCGACCCGCGGCCGACGGGGCGGTCGGCGGCAGGGTGGCGGGCGGGGGATCGGTCTGCTGGCTCACGTGGCTTCGATGCTCCTGGACGCGGTGTCCGTCAGGGGTGGATGGTCTCGACGCTCGGGCGTCCGCGCTCGTCGTCGTCCGGCGGCACCGTGCACAGGTGCTCGGCGATCAAGCCGGCGGCCAGCAGCAGGATGGCACCGACCAGCGACGCCAGGGCCATGGCCAGCGAGCCTACCCCGGTGACCGAACGGGTCCAGAGGAACACGACCGCGCCCGCGAAGGCGCCGCCGAGGAGGGCGCCGGAGAGCGAGCAGGCCTTCGCGAGCAGCACGATCCGGGTTGCATAGAAGGGGTCGACCTTGCGCGGCGAGCGCCCGCGCACGGAACGCCGCACCGGCATCGCGAGCACCACGACGAGCACGGCGATGACGACGAGAGCGGCCGGCAGCGACAGGGCCGGCTCGTATCGGGCGCCTCCCGTGGAGACGAGGAAGGTCTGGAGCAGGAACATCGCCACCCCGCCCGCGGCCACGAGCACCGCGAGGGTGGCAGCACTGGTGCGCTTCACCGACCCGCTCCGACGAGTGCAGCCAGCAGCGCATCCACCCGACCACGCCCGGGCAGGGTCGCCTCCGGGTCGACCGCGAGCCACGGGCCGAGCACGAAGTCGCGCTCCGCCGCACGCGGATGCGGCAGGGTGAGCCCTCCGGTGTCGAGCACCGCGCCGTCGACGTCGACGAGATCCAGGTCGAGGGTGCGATCGCCCCAGCGCTCGAGCCGCACACGCCCGTGATCGGCCTCGATGCGGTGGAGGAGCTCGAGCAGCTCTCGCGGGCCGCGGCCGCTCTCCACCAGCGCGACCCCGTTGAGGTAGCCGGGCCTGCCGGCATCCGGCCCGTCGAGGGCCACCGCAACAGATTCCACGAGCGGGGAGACGGCGACCACGCGGATGCCGTCCGCCGCGTCCAGATCCGCGACCGCCGCGCGCAGGGTCGCCTCGCGGTCGCCGAGGTTCGCACCCAGGGCGACCACCGCGCGGTGCGGGGCGGCCGCCCCGGCGCCGGCAGCGGCGCCCGGTCCGGCACCCGGCGCCGTGTCGGCTCCTGGGCCAGGGGGCATCAGGCGCGGCTCCGCTCGATCGTCACGCTGACATCCGAGAACGGGACGGCGATCGGCGCGTCGGGCTTGTGCACGACGACACGCACGCTCTCGATTAGCGGATGCTCCAGCGCGACCGCTGCGACGCGCTCGGCGACCGTCTCGAGGAGGTCGACGGGGTCGCGGCGCACGGCGCCCGCGACCGCATCCGCCAGCGTGCCGTAGTCGACGGTGGCCCCGAGGTCGTCGCTGGCTCCCGCGGCGGCCAGCGGAAGCCGCAGATCGAGGTCGACGAGGAACTGCTGGCCCTCGGCGCGCTCCGAGGCCAGCACGCCGTGGAATCCCACGACCCGCAGACCGCGGATCCGGATGCGATCGCTCATCGGCTTCTCCCCTGCTCCCACGCGTCCCACACTCGCAGAGCCGCGCGGGTTCCCGGAACATCGTGCACGCGCACCGCCCACACCCCGGACGCCGCGGCGAGCGCGCTGATGACCGCGGTGGGCAGATCGCGGTCGGTGATTGGGGAGCCGTCCGGCAGCACGTCTCCGAGAAATCGCTTGCGCGACGCGCCGATCAGCACCCCGAAGCCCGGACGCGTCAGCTCCTCGAGCCGGCCGAGGATCTGCCAGTTGTGCTCGCCGGTCTTCGCGAAGCCGAGCCCGGGATCGAGGATGATGCGCTCGGGGGCGATGCCCGCCGCGGTCAGGTCGTCGACCCGCCGCAGCAGCTCGTCGCGCACCTCGACGACGACGTCGCCGTACTCGGGCTGGACGGATGCGCCGCCGCGCCAGTGCATTGCGACGAAGTGCACCTCCGCATCCGCCACCACGCGCGCCATGCCCGGGTCCGCGAGACCCCCCGACACGTCGTTGACGAGGGCGGCGCCCGCCCCGATGGCGGCGGCCGCGGTCGCCGCGTTGACCGTGTCGATGGACACCGGCACCCGGCGCTCGGCGAGGCCGGCGATGACCGGCAGCACCCGACGGCGCTCCTCCTCCGGGTCCAGTCGGGTGGCGCCCGGGCGCGTGGACTCCCCGCCGACATCGACGAGCGCGGCGCCCTGCTCGAACAGCAGCGCGCCGCGCTCGATCGCGTCGTCGACGCGGAGGTAGCGGCCCCCGTCGCTGAACGAGTCGGGGGTGACGTTGACCACGCCCATCACGCGGGGAACGCTCATCGCTGTGTCCTCATGGGCGGGCCCGCGCCTGCTCCCGACCGGAGCCGACGATCAGGCGGGCGGGTCGACGCTCAGGCCGGGGAGAGTCCGGGATTGTTCCGGGGCCGGGTTGTGCGCTTCGGCTTCGCCGGCGGCGCCTCCGAGTCGATCCCCCCGTCGGAAAGTCCCGGGTCGACCGGGGCCTTCGCGGCGATGGAGATCGGCGGCTGGTCGCTCAGCGGGCGCTTGTCGCTCGAGAGCCACTGGGGACGCTCCGGCAGCCGGCGCACGTCGGTGAAGATCTCGGCCAGCTGGAGGTGATCGAGCGTCTCCTTGTCGAGCAGCTCGCGTGCGAGGTTGTCGAGGATGTCGCGATTGTCGTTGAGCACCTTCCACGCCTCGTCGTGCGCCTGCTCGATGAGCTTGCGCACCTCGAGGTCGACCTTCTCGGCCAGATCCTCGGAGTAGTCGCGCTGGTGACCCATGTCCCGGCCGAGAAACACCTCGCCCTGCGACTGGCCGAGCTTGACCGCGCCGATGTCGGCAGACATGCCGTACTCGGTCACCATCTTGCGCGCGATGCTCGTCGCCTTCTCGATGTCGTTCGAGGCCCCGGTGGTGGGGTCGTGGAACACGATCTCCTCGGCGACCCGACCGCCCATCGCGTAGGCGAGCTGGTCGAGCAGCTCGTTGCGGGTGACGGAGTACCTGTCCTCCAAGGGCAGCACCATCGTGTAGCCGAGGGCGCGGCCGCGCGGCAGGATCGTGACCTTGGTCACCGGGTCGGTGTGGCGCATCGACGCCGCCGCGAGCGCGTGGCCGCCCTCGTGGTAGGCGGTGATGAGCTTCTCCTTGTCGTTCATCACCCGCGTGCGCCGCTGCGGGCCCGCCATCACGCGATCCACGGCCTCGTCGAGGGCGCGGTTGTCGATGAGCTGCGCGGAGCTGCGCGCGGTGAGCAGCGCGGCCTCGTTGAGCACGTTCGCCAAGTCGGCGCCGGTGAAGCCCGGCGTCTTCCGGGCGAGCACCTCGAGGTCGACGCCCTTCGCCATCGGCTTGCCCTTGGCGTGCACCTTGAGGATGTGCTCGCGTCCCTTGAGGTCGGGCGCGTCCACGCCGATCTGCCGATCGAAGCGGCCGGGGCGCAGGAGTGCGGGGTCGAGGATGTCGGGACGGTTCGTCGCAGCGATCAGGATGACGTTCGTCTTGACGTCGAAGCCGTCCATCTCCACGAGGAGCTGGTTGAGCGTCTGCTCGCGCTCGTCGTGTCCGCCGCCGAGTCCGGCGCCGCGGTGGCGGCCGACCGCGTCGATCTCGTCGACGAAGATGATCGCCGGCGAGTTCTGCTTCGCCTGCTCGAACAGGTCGCGCACCCGGCTTGCGCCGACGCCGACGAACATCTCGACGAAGTCGGATCCGGAGATCGAGTAGAACGGCACGCCCGCCTCTCCCGCGACCGCGCGGGCGAGCAGCGTCTTGCCGGTTCCGGGGGGGCCGTAGAGCAGCACACCCTTCGGGATGCGCGCGCCGACCGCCTGGAACCTCGCCGGATCCTTGAGGAAGTCCTTGATCTCCTCGAGCTCCTCGACCGCTTCCTGGCTGCCCGCGACATCCGCGAAGGTGACCTTCGGGCTCTCCTTCGAGACGAGCTTCGCCTTCGACTTGCCGAACTGCATGACGCGATTGCCGCCGCCCTGCATCGAGGAGATGAGGAACCAGAAGATCGCCGCGATGAGGATGAACGGGATGAGGATCTGCAGCAGCCCGACGAACCAGCTCTGCTGCGGCACGTCGTCGTTGTACTTGGCGCCGGACGAGTCGATGGCGTTCACCACGTCCTCCCCGCGGGGGGTGACGAAGTAGAACTGCACCTGCGTGCCGAAGTCCTTGTACGGCGTGGAGAGCGTCAGGTCGACACGCTGCTCGCCGTCGGTGGTCTTGATGTTCTCGACGGTCGAGCCCTTGAGGAGCTGCAGCCCCTCCTGCGTCGAGACCTGACGGAATCCGCTCGTGTTGAGCAGGCTGAAGCCGATCGCCAGTACCGCGACGGCCAGGATGATGTACACCACCGGCCCGCGGAAGATGCGCTTGAAGTCCATAACGTGCGGGCGCGACCCGCTCTCCCCTTCTGCGAAGTGTCGACCCAGGCTAACCCGCGACGATTGCGCGCTCTCCGGATGTTCGCCGGAGGCGCACCGCACGCCGGCTCGGAGCGGGGTGGGTGCCGGCGCCGTGACACAATCTGCGGGTCTCCCACCGCCGAGGAAGGGTATGCCGTGGACCGTGAGCGTGCCATCCGGATCCTGATCGACGGCGAGAACATCGACGCCACGCTCGGGTCGTCGATCCTGGGGCGTCGCCCCCGCCCGGAGGAACGGCCGAGGTGGGACCGGCTGCTCGCCTTCGCCACGGGCGTCTGGGGCGGCCGGGCGCACGGCGTGTTCTTCCTCAACGCGTCGGCGGGCATGCCGATGCCGTTCGTGCAGGCGCTGCTCGCGATGGAGTTCCGTGTGGTGCCGCTCTCGGGACGCCCGGACCAGAAGGTCGTCGACATCGCGATCCAGCGCACCCTCCGCGCGCTCCGAGAGCGCGAGGACGACATCATGCTCGTCAGTCACGACGGGGATTTCGTCGACGACCTCAGCGCCTCCGCGCACGAGGGGCGCCGCGTCGGGATCGTCGCGTTCGCCGAGTTCCGCAACGCCCGACTCGCCGCGATCCCCGGTATCGAGCTCTTCGATCTCGAGCACGACGCGCAGGTGTTCGATGCGCCGCTGGATCGCATCCGGGTGATTCCGATCGACGACTTCGACCCGCTCGACGTGCTGCGGTGACGCGGGCGCGCTACGTGTACACGTGGGGCGCGAGGATCCCGATCGCGCGGAGGTTGCGGTACTTCTCCGCGTAGTCGAGCCCGTAGCCGACGACGAACGCGTTCGGGATCTCGAATCCGACGTACCGCACGTCGACCTCGACCTTCGCGGCATCCGGCTTGCGCAGCAGCGCGCAGATCTCGACGGACGCGGTCCCGCGGCTCTCGAGGTTCGCCCGCAGCCACGACAGGGTCAAGCCCGAGTCGATGATGTCCTCGACGATGAGCACGTGCCGGCCGGTGAGATCCGTGTCGAGGTCCTTGAGGATGCGGACCACTCCGCTGGACTGCGTGCCCGCGCCGTAGGACGACACCGCCATCCAGTCCATCTCGACCTCGGGGCTCTTCAACTCCCGGGCGAGGTCGGCCATCACCATCACCGCACCGCGGAGGACGCCGACGAGCAGAATCGACCGCCCCGCATAGTCGGTTTCGATGCGCCGGCTGATCTCGGCGAGCTTCTCGTGGATCTGCTGCTCGGTCAGCAGCACCTCCGTCAGGTCGTCGCGCACGTCGGCCGGCTCCATGCCCCGAGCCTAGGGCGCGCGCGTTGGCGCCCCCGGCGGCCGGGCGCGGCTCCACTCCGGCGGGCGCGGGTGCGGCTCCCGACCGGCGGGCGCGGCTCCGCTCGGGCGGGCGCGGGATGCGAGAGTGCGCCTCGACGCCGTGCCCGATCTCGGCATCCGGTGTGGATCCTGGGGCTTGTGAG